>NZ_JAHSQD010001218.1 GCF_020103755.1 Streptomyces sp. LS1784 | reverse complement strand
CGCGCGGTGGAGGAGGGCCGGCCGCGACACGGCAGCAACCCGCGCGACGCCCGCCGCCCCCCTGCTCGTCCTCGCCCGGCCGGACTCGGGCAACCGGGCCGCGCCCACCGCTTCCGCCGCGAGGCCTTCACCCGCGCCCTGGCTTCGGTCCGACACCGACCGCCCTGTCCCCGCCCGCGCAGGGGTGGAACGCAGGCCGGTCCGGCGTCACTCGGTCCAGACGGCGGCGGCCGTGCGGTCGTCGGCGTAGCCCTTGGCGCGGACCTGGACCTGGCGGAGGAAGTCGACGGTGCCCGGAGGGTGGGGGTGGGCCCAGTGGGTGGAGAGGAAGTGGGCGACGGCCGGCTCGTCGGCGACGGGGCGGGCGAGGCCGGGGGTGCAGAGGAGGAGGATGTCGCCCGGCGTCGCGGGGACAAGCCGGAAGCGGAACGGGCGCGGGCCGGGGACCGGGGCCTCGGGGACGGTCGGCTGGCCGTCCGGGTGGTGCAGCAGTCGGGCCGCGTAGGCGTCGATCCAGTGGCCGGAGCGCAGCAGGTAGAGCCCGCCCGGGCCGACGCCGAAGGCCGCGCGGTGGCCGGCCTCCGGGTCCAGCGACACCAACAGGCAGTGCAGTGAGGCCGGGGACGGGGTGTCGTCCCCCTCCGCCCGGGGCACCAGGGCGCGCAGCGGGGCGGCCGCGGCGGTGGCCAGGCGCTGGAGGCCGTAGCGGAGCCGGTCGCGGGCGCCGTCGCGCAGGTC
>NZ_JAHSQD010001217.1 GCF_020103755.1 Streptomyces sp. LS1784 | reverse complement strand
GGCCGGACGCCCCGGGGCCCGGTGGCGGTGCCGGTCCGCCGGTGCCCCCGACCCGTCCTTCCCGACCGCCCCGGCCGGCGAGCCCGTGCTCCCACCCAGGGCGCTCCCGCGGGTGAGCCTGCGGCGCCCGCCGCGGTGCCCCATCGCGTCCCTCTCCTCGTACGACGACCCGCGGCCCGTGGCATGAGGGGCTCGGGCCTTCCTACACTCCGGAGAGCGGAAGGGACGACCGGGAATAACAGAAACCTCTTGCGGAATTCCCGGGACGGTTCGACCTGACGGTGGCCGGGGGCGCCGGAACCGTCCCGGGCAGGGCGGCCCCGGGCAGGGCGGAGCCGGGGAGCGCACTCGGGGGGTGTGCGCTCCCCGGCAGGGGTGGTGGCGGCCACCCGGCCGGAGTCCCGGGGCGTGTGACTCCGTCGGCCGTGACGGAATGCTAGACCCGCCGGCGGATGCTGACCAGTGCCCTGACCAGGAGATTTTCCGCCCCGGACATGCCATTGCCCCTTGATGTGTGACGCATCGTCAGAACAAGCGGAGGATCAGGCCGCGACCCTCACCGTTTCCACCCCGAAGGCCGCCGCACCCACCTCGGACCGCACCGCCGTCACGGAGCCGGCGCCACAACCCCCGTGCAACCGGGCCAGTCCGGCCACGAGGGCGCGCCGGTCCCCGGCGAGCCAGAGCCGCAGGGCCGCCGAGAGCGCGGCGCTGGCCGGGCCGACCGCGGGACCGCCGG
>NZ_JAHSQD010001216.1 GCF_020103755.1 Streptomyces sp. LS1784 | reverse complement strand
GCCCGCGGCTGCCTGGAGACGCTGGCCTCCGCCTCCGCTGTCTCCCGCGCCTGGGCCGAGGCCAGCGGCGACCCCGACGCCGACGCGGCATCCTGCGCCGCCGCGGTGGACGCCGGGGACGACCGCGCCCTCGCGGTCTGGCAGCGGGCCGTCGACGCCCTGGCGGACGGCATCGTCCTGGCCCAGAGCCTGCTCGACCCGTCCACGGTGATCGTCGGCGGCGGGCTGGCCGAGGCCGGTGACACGCTCTTCGATCCGCTGCGCGCGGCGGTCACCGAGCGCCTGACCTTCCAGATGCCCCCGAAGGTCGTACCCGCGATGCTCAAAGACACCGCCGCGTCCCTGGGCGCGGGCCTGCTCGCCTGGGACCTGCTCTCCTTGGAGGTGACCGCGTGACCACCGCGGACCGTGACCGTACTGCCCTGGCCGGCGCCCGACTGGTCCTGCCCGGCGGCGTCGTCGAGGGCGACCGCCTCGCCGTCGAGGGCGAGCGCATCGCCGGCCTCGGCGGCGACACCGAGCCCGGCGATCTCGACCTGACCGGGTACACCGTCGTGCCCGGCTTCGTCGACCTGCACGTCCACGGCGGCGGTGGCGCCTCGTACGCCTCCGGCATCGCGGAGGAGGCACTGCTGGCCGCCCGCACCCACCTGGAGCACGGCACCACCACCACGGTGGCCTCCACCGTCACCGGCGAGATCGACGAGGTCGCCCGCCAGGCCGCCGTCCTCTCCGAACT
>NZ_JAHSQD010001215.1 GCF_020103755.1 Streptomyces sp. LS1784 | reverse complement strand
GGGGTGTCGGCGCCGGCCGCGGCCAGCCGGGCCAGGGCCAGGCAGTCGGCCAGGCCGCGGACCAGGTCGGCGTTGCCGATCCGGGCCAACGGCCCGCTGCCGGGCGGCTGCTCGGCGGCGAAGCGTTCGCTGGTGAACGGGGTCTGCCAGAGCTGGACGGGGTGCAGCCGGGTGGGCCCGTCCTCGGCCGGGCGCAGGGCGACGAGGGTGCCGTCGGCGAGCAGCGCGTAGCCCTGGCAGGGCAGTGGCGCGGAGGCCTCCTGGCGGACGCTGTTGTACGGCTGGAGCAGGGCGCGGCCGTCGGTGGGCGAGCGGAACTCGTACAGCACGTCCTCGCCGTTGGGGGAGAGGACGGTGCGCTCGTACACCAGGCCGTCGACCGGCTGGTCGAAGGTGCGCACGGTGCCGTCCACCAGGTGGCAGCCGCCGGGGAACGCCACGCCCTGGTCGGCGGGCAGCCGCAGGCAGGCCTGGCCGAGCGCGTCGATCCGGGTGACCGTGCCGGTGGGCAGGTGGACCACCAGGTGCCGCTCGGTCTCCTCCTGGTACGGGCGCACGCGTACCAGCAGCAGGGTGCCGAGCCGGGCGTGGGCGATCCGGGCGTCGGCGAGGGTCTGGAGGGCCTCGACCAGCGGTTCCCGGTGCAGCTCCCGGCCGTCCGGGGCGGCGATGGTCAGCCGGCCGCCGTCGACGCCGACCAGCAGCTCGCCGGCCAGGCCGGCGCGGGGCGGGCGGCCGGGGCC
>NZ_JAHSQD010001214.1 GCF_020103755.1 Streptomyces sp. LS1784 | reverse complement strand
TGCTCGGCACCGCGACCGGCGCCGCGCGCCTCGGCGGCCCGGCGCTGGCCGGGCTGCTGGTGTACACGGCGGGGCCCGGCTGGGCGTTCGTGCTGGACGGCGCCTCCTTCGCGCTGAGCGCCGCGCTGCTCACCCGGCTCACCGTCGACCGCGTCGAGAGCGCTCGGGGCGCCGAGAGCGCCACCGCCGAACCGCGCTCGCTGCTCCGGGACCTCGCCGAGGGCTGGGGCGAGGTGCGCTCCCGGGACTGGTACTGGACCAGCCTGATCGCCCACGGCGTGTGGAACGGCGCGAGCGCCGTACTGCTCACCCTCGGCCCGCTGATCGCCACCACCCGCCTCGGCGGCGACGGCGCCTGGGTGGCACTCACCCAGGCCGGGGCGGTGGGTCTGCTGGTCGGCTCGCTCATCGCCGGGCGCGTCCGCCCCCGCCGCCCGGTGCTGGCCGGCAACCTCGCGCTCGCGTTGTACGGGCTGCCGCTGCTCGCGCTGGCCGTCCCGGCTCCGGTGCCCCTCGCGGTGGCCGCGCAGGCGGTGGCGATGGCCGGGCTGGGCTTCCTGAACCCGGTGTGGCAGACGGTGGTGCAGCAGGACGTCCCGGCCGGGGCCCTGGCCCGGGTCACCTCGTACGACTGGCTGCTCTCGCTGGGCGCGGCCCCGCTCGGGTACGCCCTGGCGCCGCTCGCCGCCGACGCCTGGGGCAGCCGGGTGCCGCTGCTGGCGGCCGCGGCGCTGGTGACGCTGG
>NZ_JAHSQD010001213.1 GCF_020103755.1 Streptomyces sp. LS1784 | reverse complement strand
GGCCGGGGCCTCGGGGGCCGGCGGCGTGACCGGCGCGGCGGCGGCCGGGGCCGGGGAGTCCTCGACGGTGACGCCGAAGTCGGTGGCGATGCCCGCGAGGCCGTCGGCGTAGCCCTGGCCGACCGCGCGCACCTTCCAGGCGCCGCCCCGCAGGTAGACCTCGACCACGATGAGCGCGGTCTCCAGACCCAGCCGGGGCGGGGTGAAGGTGACCAGCACCTCGCCGGTGTCGGCGTCGCGGACGGTGGCGGTGGGCTCCATCCCGGAGAAGGTGGAGACCTGGTCGGCGGGGCTCGCGGTGACCACGATCTTGCTGATGCCCGCCGGGACGGCCCGGGTGTCGACGGTGATCGCGTCGGGGGTGCCGGCGGTGGCCGGGCGGTGGCTGACGCCCGGGCCGTTCGGGGCGTTGAAGAAGACGAAGTCGTCGTCCGAGCGGACCTTTCCGGCATCGGTCAGCAGCAGGCCGGAGACGTCCAGCGCCTTGGGCGCGGTGACCTCGACGGTCACTCGCGCGGCGGTCAGCGGTGCGTTGCCGCCTTGGGTCAGGACGGTGGACACGGACTCCTCCTCGGGTGCGGAACGGCGGCCCGGCCGGGGCCGTCGGGGCGCCGGGCCGGGTGCTGCCCACAGTAACGAACGAGGGTACGGGGACGCGCCCCTGCGGCGTGGCCGACTGTCGGATCGTCGGACGACCGCCGCGCCCGGCCGGCGGCAGGTCAGCGCGCCGTGGCGGCCCGGGTGGTGGCC
>NZ_JAHSQD010001212.1 GCF_020103755.1 Streptomyces sp. LS1784 | reverse complement strand
ACCTCGCGCGCCGAACTCGCCGCCGAGCGGGCCGGCGACGCCCGCAAGGACGCCGCCCGGACCCTCGCCGCCGAGCAGCGCACCGCCGCCCTGCTCGCCACCGAACAGCGCCTCGCCGACCTGCTCTCCCTCACCCCCTACCAAGAGGGCGCCGAGGAGGACGCCGGCTTCCTCACCCCCACCGTGCTCGACCGCAACGCCGAGTACCTGCGCGAACTCCTCGACGAGTCCATCGCCACCGCCGAACGCACCCTGTTCGACCTCCGTACGGCCGCCGCCGACGACTCCCGCATCCTCGCCGCCCTCGGCGACGGCGGTCTGCTGCCGCCCGGCCCGGACGTGCTCGCCACCGTCGAGTACCTCGCCGAGCACGGCATCCCGGCCCTGCCCGGCTGGCGCTACCTCGCCCAGTCCGTCGACCCGGCCGACCACGACGCGATCCTCGCCGCCCGCCCCGAACTGGTCGACGGCGTGGTCGTCACCGACCCGGCCTCGCTGGAGCGCGCCCGCGAGGCCCTGCAGGCCGCCGCCCTGCTGCCGCGCTCCACCGTCGCGGTCGGCGCCGCCGCCTCGCTGATCGCCCCGATCACCGACGAGCCGGCCTTCTTCCTCGTGCCGCCGAACCCGGCCATGCACGACGAGTCCGCCGCCGACGGCGAGCGCCGCGAACTGCGCGCCCGGGCGAGCGCCCGCGAGGAGCACATCCGCGAACTGGCCGGCCGCCTCGGCGCCGACCGCGCCCTCGCCGCCCG
>NZ_JAHSQD010001211.1 GCF_020103755.1 Streptomyces sp. LS1784 | reverse complement strand
CGGCTCGCCGAACCGGCCGCCTTCGCGCCGCACCGGCAGCGGGCCGGCGAGCTGGCCGAGCGGTGCGCCGCCATCGCCACCGCCGCCGAGGCGGAGCCGCTGGGTGTCGAACTGGGCGCCCAGAGCGAGGCGTTGCAGACCGTCTCCGAGCTGGTCGGCACCCTCGACCTGGCCGACGCCACCACCCGCACCGCGATCCTCGACCGGCTCGCCGACGTGCTCGGGCTGCTGAACCGGGCCCGGTCCGTGCTGACCGTGCGTCGCCGGGAGCTGCGCACCCGAGAGGCCGCCGCCGAGTTCGCCGCCGAGACCGCCCTGCTCGGCCAGGCCACCACCGCCGCGCTCGCCGCCGCCGACACCCCCGAGGCCTGCGACGAGCAGCTCGGCCGGCTGCTGCTGCGGATCGAGCAGCTGGAGACCCGCTTCGCCGACGCCGACCCGGCCCTCGGCGAGCAGCTCGGCCACCGGCGCACCGAGATCCATGACGCGCTCACCGCCCGCCGCCAGCACCTGCTGGAGGAGCGGGCCCGGCGTGCCGACCGGCTGGCCGCCTCCGCCGAACGCATCCTCGACACCCTGCACCGCCGGCTGGCCGCACTGGACACCGCCGCCGAGATCGACGCGGCCCTCGCCGCCGACCCGACGGCCGTCAAACTCCGCGACCTGGCCGGGCAGTTGACCACGCTCGGCGACCGGGTCCGGGCCGAGGAGCTGACCGGACGGCTGCGCGCCGCCCGCGGCCGCGCCCACCGGGC
>NZ_JAHSQD010001210.1 GCF_020103755.1 Streptomyces sp. LS1784 | reverse complement strand
CCAGCCGCTCCAGCGCCGCCGTCGCCGGCAGCCACCGCTCGGCCAGCCGGCCGGTGGGCGGGGGCTCGGCCAGCCCCTGCTGCACCTCCCGGCGGGCGTCCGCCAGCGACCGGTAGGCCGCACGGCGCAGCCACACCTGGGCGTTGCCGTTCCGGAGGACGGAGTCGAGGTAGGCCCGCAGCGCCGTCGCCGCGTCGACCAGCTTTGGCTCGATCCGGTGGCGCGGGCGCTCCGGCCACAGCAGGTAGCCGAAAAGCAGGACGACCGCGCTGGCCAGCACGGTGTCCAGGACCCGGGGCCGGAACTCGGCGGCGCTGCTCTGCCCGCCCAGCTGGAGCAGGACCAGTGCCATCGGCGTCATCACCACGGTGTTCAGCCCGTAGTGCGCCGCCGTGGCGTACGGGAGCAGGGCCACGCAGAGGGCGGCCATCGCGGTCAGCGCCCACTCGTCGGTGGTGACCACGAGCAGCGCCGCGGTCACGGCCACCCCGAGCACCGTGCCGACCGAGCGGCTCACCGCGCGCAGGAACACCGAGCCGAGGTCCGGCTTCAGCACGAAGGCGATCGTCATCGGCACCCAGTAGCTCTTGCTGAGCGGGTAGTTGGCGGTGACCGCCGAACCGGCCGCGATGCACAGCGCGACCCGCAGCCCGTACCGGACCGAACCCCGGGACAGCAGCCGCGCCCGCAGCCGCCAGGGGTCCGGCGGCGGAGCGGGGGCGGTGCCGAGCCGGGTGTCGCGGCCGGCCACGGTGTCG
>NZ_JAHSQD010000121.1 GCF_020103755.1 Streptomyces sp. LS1784 | reverse complement strand
TACGGCTCGATGAACGTCCACTGCTCGTCGGTGAGTTGCCTACGTGTCACACGCAACGTCCTACCGGATCCCGCTTTCGAGCAAGCACGAAACCGCAATATTGATCACGACATCACACAGGCCCTAGAACCGTCGACGGCTGTGAACGCTCACCCGCGATCACTGCCCCCTGCACCGTGCACCTTCCGGTCACTCCTCCACCGAAGGAGAAAACATGTCCGTCGCACGAACCATACGTACCGCGCGAACCGCGCTGCTCGCCGCCTTCGCCGCGCTCACCCTGCTGCTCGCCGGGGCCGCCACCACGACACCGGCCTCCGCCACCACCACGGGGCTGGACGGCACCTGGGCCTGCTCCGTCCCGTCCGGCTACGTCTACGACGGGGTCCTCTTCAGCCGGACGTGTAGCGGCGGGGGCAGCTGGAACTCGCCGCAGTACCACCTGCGCACGCCCGTCGACGGCCTGACCTCCTGCTCAACCGCCCCGGGCTTCACCTACGACTCCGCCGGCTCGTCCACCACGTGCAGCCTGACGCAGGGCGTACCGTCCACCACCTTCCACCTCCGCACACCGGTCAGCGGCATGTGGGCGTGCAGCGTCCCGAGCGGTTTCACCTACAGCGCCACCACCTCGAACCTGGACTGCGCCACCGTCCGGGGTGTGCCGACCACCAAGTTCCTCCTGGCCCGCTGACCGGCTGATCCGGAACACGGGAACGGGTAGGCCACCCGCAGCCACCGGGTGGCCTACCCGTCAGCCGTGATGAGGTGGCGAGCTTCTCCACGAGCGTGCCGACGCCTTCGTTCTCGCCGCGGAGCGGTCCGGGGTGCCCGGGCCGCGAGTGCTGGGCGCGCCCCAGCCGGTCGGGCGTGTGAGGGTCAGGTGAGGCACCTCGGCCCGCGCGCGCTTCGCGCGGGCCTGGCGGTTGGCGTGCGCGCGCCGCAGGATGTCCAGGACGGTGGCGGCGGTGCGGTGGGTGCGGGCCCCGGTGACGCGGTCGGGCAGGAGGACGGCGGCCTGGCCCCCTGGTGCTCGGCGGCGATGTGCCCCGCCGCGGCCCATGATCCTGCCGGCAGGGGCACGGTCCAGGCGGCGCGGAGCAGCGTCGCCGAACACGCGCGGGTCGAGGGCGACGGCGGCGTCCAGCTAGCGGGTGGTCCACAGCGTGTCCGGGGCAAACGGGTGAACGGTGGGTGTTCGTGCAGCTAGAGCGTTTGCCGTCGCGTCTGTAAGTGTCCGAGTGTCTGGTGCTTCGAACTTTTCGTAGTCGTCGTCCTCTGCGCGAGTCGGGATTGCGATTACCTTGATGGGATCTGCTGTGAACCCGTCAGAGGTGGACGATGAAGCCGAGGGTCCTGGTCAACGAGGTGAAGGGCGAGGGGCCACCGGTCGTGCTGGTGCCTGGCGGGCTCACCGGATGGGTGTCCTGGACGCCGCTCGCGGAAGCCCTGTCGGCGAGACGGAGGACCGTCAGGGTGCAGCCGATCCACAATGAGCTCGGCTCGGCCGGCGAGCGCGGGGACGCCGGGTACACCGCGGCGATCGAGCGTGAATCGCTGCTCATGACGGTGGACGCCCTCGGCATCGAGACCGCCGACTTCACGGGGTGGTCCGGCGGCGGGCGGGCCCTCATCGAGTTCGCGCTGGCATATCCGGAGCGGGTGAGGACGCTGACGCTCGTGGAGCCCGCGGCGTACTGGATCCTCGACGACCTCGGCGAGTGCGCCCCCGAGGTCGCCCGATTGAACCAGTTCCTGCATGCACTGGCCGGACAGGACGTGAGCGAGGACGACCTGGCCGCGTTCCTCGAACTCGCCGGACTCGTGCCGTCGAAGGACCAGGCTCGCGATCACCCCGCCTGGCCGCGCTGGGTCCTGCACCGGATGGCTCTGTCCTGGAGCTCGGAGCAGGCCGACCGGCCCGACCGCGACGTCGCCGAACTCGCCGGCATCCGGTGCCCTGTCCTGCTGGTCCACGGCTCCGCGACCACCGGCTGGCTCAAGCGGGTCGTCGCCGTCCTCAACGAACGGCTGCCCGACACCCGGCTTCTCGAACTGCCCGGCGACCACGCCTGCCACCTCGATAACCCGGACGCATTCCTCGCTGCGTTGGAGCAACACCTGGCTCAGTGAGCCGAGGTCGAACACCGCGCTGGGTACGTCTTGTCCGCGCCCGTGGAGGCGGTGGGCCAGTCGGTTGTGGGTCCCACAGGAGCGGCACATCTGAACAGTCGAATGCGTCATCGGCATCCACGCTCGACCCCGACGAGCGTGGATGCCGGCGTATCGGGGCCGCGGAGGCGGTGCCGGGTCTGGCGACGATCGACTCAGGTGACGATGCGGATCGTCCAGAAGTCCGAGGCGAGTCCCTGCTCGGCGAGGTAGGCATACGGCATGGTGAAGTAGCCGTCCATGCCCCAGCCGGGCCCCCAGGAGTTCCGGACGATGAAGCGCTCGGTCTGGTCGTCGTAGCCCACGGCCATCACGGCGTGTCCGCCGATCACCTCCTCGTCCGTCGTCGGCAGCTGCGCGGCGCCGGTCTTCTTGACCTCAGCGCTCTCGAAGTCGGCGTAGACAGTGAATCCGAAGACGAACGGGAAGCCCGACGCGAGGCAGGCCTTGAACTGGTTGAGGTCCCGGGTGACGCGCTGGTAGGCGGTCACCCTGGACGTGAGGGCCTCCGTGTAGCAGCTCGCCGAAGGCTTCTGGCCGGCACGTGAGTTCTCCGGGAAGGGGCCTCCGTCGGAGAGTGCGGGCGTGCTGTCGTATGGCCACTCGTTCTCCGGGCACACGCCCAGGCTCGCCACGGACTTGATCCCGTCACGCAGCTGTGCGCCCGAGTCCGTTCCGACATGGCCCTCGATCACCCGTTCGTTGTAGTAGATGAACAGCCGCGACGGGACGAAGGCCTGCAGGTTCTGCCTCATGAGCTCGAACTCGAACGCCGCGGCGATGGCGTTCGCGGTACAGCTGCCGATCTCGCCCTGGTCGTAGACCGGCGGGCACTGGCCGCGCAGATCCGCTGCGGGCGGCAGGCTGATGAGCGAGAGATGCGGTGCGGAGTAGAGGAAGTCGCGGGCGTCGGGCAGGTCCGGCGCCCAGCCGTAGCGGGCCGTGCGACGCTTGGTCGGTGGCATGGCACTCCTGTCGGATCGGTCTGTCAGCGCGCGGTTGGTGACCGGGCGCGGGTGTACCGTCTGTATCCAGACCATGCCAAGATCACCCACTCTCGGACGCGCCCGTCCCTCAGGCGGGTCAGCGCCGACCGCCTGGCGGCACTCTTCCGGGAACGGGACCCTCCAGGCCGACCGGGGCCTCCTCCGGCACGGCGGGCAGACGGTCGGCAGTTCAGGTGGCGCCGACTGGCGGGCCAGGGGATCGGCTCCGCGTGAGGTGCGGGCCGCCAGCCGGTACGGTCATCTGCGCGACTGCGGCGGAGAACGGTCGAGTCCGGCTGGACCGCGGATGGGTTCAGCGAGCTGCTGCCCTGTTCCGCCACCTGCTCAACACGCAGACCAGCCCGTTCGCCGAGGTTGGGCGCGCCCACGAACGGCGAGGTGGGGTGATTGGGCATGACGTGCTGTAGGTATAAGGGCGTGTCTGCTCATGACGAAGACAGGACGGTTGCGGGGGCCCCCGAGCCTGTGACGTCTGTCCCGGCTGAACTGCTGTTCCTGGCACCTGTCTTTGCAGGACTCATGGTGTTCCTCGTGTTGACTGCTGCGAGCACCACGGTGGGCGCCGGTGCCAGGCCGGCCAGTCCACCGGATCTGTCCACCGTCGCAGGCTCGACCGCCGCTCTGGTCCTGGGGCTGGTCATCAACCCGCGGCCGGGGGCTCCGAGGCTTCATGTGGTGCTGTGGGTGGTCTTGGCTCTACTGGCGTTGGGAGTAGCGGTGTTCGCCGCGTGGGAGGTGTTCGACAGCACTCACCATGCGGCTGGGGCAGCCCTGACGGCGGCGCTCGCGGCATTCGGCGGTCTGTTCCTCGATGCTACGACGATCACGCACAACACTGAGGCACTGGCCCAGGCCGTCCGGCCGAGCGCCGGCGCCCCGGACTTCCCTCAGGTTTCCGATATGCCCGAAACGACGGATGGGTGAGGCACGTACGAATTGCGCTTCGTGCCTCACATGGCACTGAGTTCGGCAGCCGTGGTGCCTACTCCGGTGGGTGCTGCCGGACCCGGACGAGTGAGGACATCTCCCCGGGAGGGAGGGTGGCCCGAACGACCTGTTGCTTTCTTGCGGTACGCCCGGATGTCGTCTTCAATCCACGGAGGCGAACAGCCCTCAAGGGCTCGGGAGGACGTTCTCGGCGACAAGGCTGTTGTAGACCTGTTCGAGGTGGGAGGTCACGGCCCGGGCGGGGTTTCTGCCCGTGGAGACGGGGACGATGACACCGTGCAGCGGATTGTCATCGCGAGGTTCGTCCAGGGTCAGGACGCCTCCGATGCCAGGGGCCGCTTCGTCCCGGGCGGTGAGCGGAGCCACACCCCACCGCTGCTGGATCGTCTTGAGTACTGAGGTGTGATCCAGTGGCACGCTGTCACCGGGAACATCGAAGACGGTACCGCGAGCGATGAGCGGGGAAACCAGCACCGTGGGTACCCGCACCCCGAACCTGGTGAAGTCGAAGCCGGCCTCTCCGGCCTGTTGATCGGGCGATGCCGCGCCGACGGGCGGCGGCACGTGGTCGTAGCAGCCGCCGTGCTCGTCATAGGTGATCACCAACAAGGTCTTGGCCCAGTCCGGCCCGGTGCGCAGCGCGTTGTACACGTCGAGGATGAACTGCTCGCCCGATGCGACGTCATCGTTGGGGTGTTGGCTGTTCCCGTCGTGCTTCCAGGCGGGTTCCAGGAAGGCGAACGCGGGCAGGGAGCCCTCGGTGGCGGCGTTCTTGAAGTCGATGAAGTGGCCGAAGTGCTGATCACCGGCCCGCTGGGTGTCGGGGAAGTTGGCCCTGGTCAACGGCGGAAGGTTGTAGCCGTAGATCGCCCAACCAATGCCCTTTTCGCTGAGTCGGCCGAAGATGCTGTCCGTCTTGAACATGAACCTGTTAATTTTTGCCTGGTTCTCGCACGCCTTGTCGCTCACCAGGCCCAGGCTGGTCCCGGCGAGGGCGAAGCCCCGGTTGGGCAGGGTCTGGGTCGGCACCGAGCAGTACCAGTGGTCGCACACCGCGTAGCCCCGGGCCAGTCCGGACAGCACGGGCAGCGCTTCCGGGGGGAAGCAGCCCATGATGTCACTCGCGGTGACGCCCGGGGAGTTGCCTTTCCTGGTCGGGAATATCTGCGCGAAGTCGGTGACGAATCCCTCGTTGGTCGCGTCGGGGGCGGGGGTAGGCACCTGTTGCGTACCGAACAGCTGGTTGTTGACTCTGTGGTACTCCTCTCCGGGGACGGAGCCGGGCATGAAATATGCGCCGGGTCTGGTGTGGTCGATCGGGAAGACGGTGACTTTGCCGCCGTTCCCGTCCGGATTGGACTCCGCGCCGGTCAGGCCTTCGAAGGACTGGCCGGACGGGCGGTTTCCCTGGTCGGTGTAGAGGAATCCGAGCATGTTGTCGAAGGAGCGGTTTTCCAACATGAGGACCACGAGGTGGTCTATCCGGCTCAGAAGTGTGCTGTCCGATGACATCCGGCACCTCCCGCAAATCGCGCGGACTGGAGGATCGAGGCCCCGCCGCTCACGGTGGCGGCCCCTCCTACCACCGTAGGAGCAGAACCCTGCATCCTGCGCGGCGGCGTCGGGCACATCCTCGCGCCGTGTCAGTCGACGTTTGCCCTGTTGGCGACGTGCCGTGACGCCCGAGCAGGGATCACGCACCGCTCAGGCGTCGGCGGTGTGGGAGGCTGGGCCGGTGCCCATAACCCTCCGTCCCCTGGACGCCCGACTCTTCTCTGCCTGGCTCGAACGCAGTCGAGCCGAGTACGCCAAGGATCTCGTTGCATTGGGGCAAACGTCCGAGGACGCCTACCGGCATGCGGACGCGAGCATGGCTCAGTTCTTTCCGTCCGGGATACCGACCCCAGGGCACGTGGTCTTCGACGTAGTCGACGATGCCGGGGTAACCGTCGGCTACCTCTGGATCGGACCGGACACGAGCGACGACGCCGGCGCCTGGTGGATCTGGGACATCGTGATCGACGCCGACAAACGTGGTCGGGGCCTGGGACGAATGGCCATGCTCCTCGGAGAGGAATACGCCCGGGCGCAGGGCGCTCATACTCTGGGTCTCAGCGTCTTTGGGTTCAACACAGGCGCGCGTGGCCTTTACGAGTCGCTCGGCTACGAGACGACCTCGGTGAAGATGCGCAAGAAACTCGCCTGAGCCTCAGGCGACGTTTGCGCTGTCGACCACCGCGCACAGGCGTTGGTCGGCGGCGTGCTTGTTCCGCCGGATGACGTAGCGACGGATCATGCTTCCCGGCTCCTTGTGGCCGGCGTGGTGGGTGCCGTCGAGAGTGAAGTAGCGCAGGGCGGTGAACTGGGCCTCGATGCGGTTGAGCCAGGAGCTGAGAGTGTCCGCCGTGCCGGAGTGGTCTCCCAGGTAGCGGAAGTGGCCGAGGGCCTGCTCGTAGCAGCGGACCGCCTCGCCGGGCCGTCCCGAGCCCAGGTGGACGAAGCCGAGGCTGTCCCAGGTGTAGGCCTGGCCGGTGCGGTTGCCGACCTCCTGGAACAGCGCCAGCGCCCGTTCGCAGTCCGTCAGCGCGCCTTCGTGGTCGCCCAGCTGGGCCCGGTACCAGCCGATCGCGTTGTGGGCGCCGGCTCAGGGTGGTGTCGGGGTGTCGAGGGTCGGTGCCGCCGTTGTCTGCGGCTGCTCGATCTTTGTTGCGGGTCAGGGTGCATCTATCAGTGTCAGGTACGTGAGGCCCATCGCCGGGCCGTCCGGCAGCCGCTCTAAACAAGCACCCGTTTCGGCCGGCTACGCTGCTTGCCCTTGCCGGACCTGACAAGATCCTGCCGAGGCTCCCCTTCTGGGTCGCCGAGGTGAGCGCCCCCGGGTGCTTCCGCTGCTGGACTCCCCGAGCCCCGGGTCCTCCCCAGGCGCGTTCCGGCCTCGGCTACCGCCGGCCGGTGGCCCGGAAGGGTTCGGCGCGCAGCGCCTCACGGCTCCACCAGCCGGTGGTTCGCTCCAGCCATTCGACCGAATCGCGGACTCGGGATGCCAGGGTCCCCTCGGACTCCTGGTCGAGGATCCCGCGGGCTATCGGCTCCAAACCCAGGGTGAGCGCCCAGATCCGGGTCCGGCGCACCAGCTCCCAGTCGACGTCGACGAGGCCAGGACTCCATTCCTGCGAGAGCAGCCAGGCCGCGTCGAGTGCGGGGTCGAAGAGCTGGGCCGCGTCCCAGTCCAGCACGCCGACCAACCGCCCCGACCCGTCCCAGAGCAGGTTGGACACGTCCAGAGCGCCGTGCACCAGGGAGGGCTCCGGCACGGACAGGTCCCGCGCCTTCGCGATGCGCCGACGTGCCTCGCGACGTCTGGCCCGCGGCAGCCGCGGAACCACCTCACCGAGCATCAATTCCGCCCAGCCGTCGCCGCCCACGCCTTCGTGCGGAACACCGAGGACGTCCGCCAGCGGACCGCAGTCGACCTCGCGCAAGGTGCCGAGCAGGACTGAGAGCTGCTTCATATCGGCACCGAACAGCCCGCCGCGGCCCGAGCGCACGAAGCGTCGGGCAGTAAAGTGCCCGTACATCCAGCTCAGGGCGACTGCGGTGCGTCCTTGGACGGTCACCACCTCGGACAGCGGTTCCGGTACCTCGAACGGCAGGCCCAGCCGTGCCAGGCGGCGCAGCAGCTCGGCCTGGCGTGGCAGCGCCGGGGAGGCGGAGGGCCTGCGCGCCACCCGGACCACGGCGGTCCCGAGCAGTTGCAGCTCGTCGTGCGAGGAGCCGCGCAGGAGGTGCGCCTCGTGCCATCGCTGTCCCGGCAGCGCCGCCTCCGCGACGGCCAGCAGGTCCTCGTCCGCGCGCTCGCTCCTCCTGGTCATCCCGGCAGGGTAGTGCGGGCTGGTGAACACCGGGTGGTCGGCCCTGGCCGCGGCGATCGCGTTCCGTGCGGTCCCGGCGAACGGCAGTGGGCGGCAGCCTGTTTGAGATCGCCGGGACCGGTGATCGGGCCTCCGGCCCTATTCCCTCTGCCTGCCGCCAGATCCTCGCCCTCTTCGAGAACGCCGACGGCGGCCTGCCCGCCAAGGACGTCTGCCGCGCTCTCGGACTCGGCACCGAGCCCCGACACATCGAAGGCACCCGCGCCAAGCTGAACCTCCTGGTCAGCCGCGGCATCCTCATCGAACCCGAACCTGGCCCGCTCGGCATGCCGCAATCGACCCACCAGAGTTTGCCGACACCCTCCTCAAGCGAGAACCCGACTACGGCCCGCCGAACGCCCGCTCAGGAGTGCAGCTCGAGGAATTCGAGCCGGTTGCCGAACGGGTCTACGGTATGAAAGCGGTCCTGCCCGGGCACTTCGTTGCTGAAAGTGACGAGATATCCGTGGTCGGCCAGTCGGTCCGCGAGCGCACGCAGCCCGCGGATCTCGAAGCCGGGATGGGCCTTGAGCGCGGGCCGGAAATCCAGCTCCACTCCGAGGTGGACTTGAAAGCCGGACCCCTGAAACCAGCAGCCGCCACGGGAGGCGAGCGCCGGCGGCTTGGGGATCTCGGACAGACCGAGCAGTTCGCCCCAGAAGGCTCGGCACTGCTGCTCGCCGCCGGCCGGGATGGCGAGCTGGACATGGTTGATGGCAGCGAGGGAGAGGGCAGCGGTCATGGCACGGGCCTCCGGCTGGTTCGGTCTCACGGCGATTATCTCGATATCAAGATACATTGTGCGCCGTCGGGCGCCCACCGGTTCCGCTGCGGAAATCAAACCTCCTTCAATGGCGCAAAGCACTCAAACGCTCACAGAACTCCCCCTCACACACGGGCGCTTCGGCACTCCGCCTTGTCCTTGTTCCGCGCTTGTGGTGGGCGCCATGGGCGTATGCCTCACCCGTGGCCAGGACCCGCCCGACATCGTGACGGGGCCGGAGTGCGGTTCCTGGAGCCCGGTGGCCGCCCGGGGCCGGGCCGGGATCGTTTCGGCGCACACGCCGGCGATGGGGTCTTCGTGTGGAGGTTCCTGCACCCGCGCCGGACGCGGGTGGGGTGAGCTTGTTCGGTTCGGCCCGTCTCTCCCACGGGCGGCGGAGGTCGGTGGCCAGGAGGCGGGCGAGGCAGAGCCGGGTGTGGGCGGCGAGCAGTTCGGCGGCCTCGTCACCATCCTTCGGAGACGCCAAGCCCTGACCAGCACAAAGCCGGAACCAGCCACCGAAAACACGTGACGCCCAGACACTGCAGCCCACAGGAGAGACTGGCAGCATGCCTGCCGCCGACATGCTCGCGCCCTCGGACGAGATCCACACGTATCTCGTCGCCCGGCTCAACGACGCCCTCCGCCGGCCAGGGATGTGGGGTGGGGAGCTCGGCATCCGGCTGATGCTGGACCACCTCCTGTTTCTTGAGCGTCGGCAGGAAGCATGGGACGACGAGCAGCGCGCCCTGGAGCAGCGCAAGGCGTGGACCCCGACCGGCGTGAAGGGAGCGTTCGGGGGCTTCCTGCCAGCTGATCCCGATGCGAGCGTGGCCTCTGTATACGCGGAGTTCGCGCACCGCCAGGGGTGGCTCAAGACCGACCGGGTGCTGAGCACGGACGAATACGCCTCGATGCTCGCCACGATCGACTCGTGGGCCGCCCACGACCGGGTGTGGGCCGACGTGACCTCATTCTTCGGCACGCCGTCAGTTCTGTTCGGCGGTACCAACCCGTACTACGGGAAGACGCTCGGCTACGTGACCGCGGGCCTCTCTGCTCCCATGGTGTTCTTCCACCTCTGGAACGGCACCGACCCAGACGCCGAGCCCTCCTGGCCTCCGGCCCGCGAGCAACCACTGCTTCTGGCGATCCGCCGTGGTGATGCTCCGTTCGCCGCAAGCTTCACCTACACGCCAGAAGGACATCGCCGTCGACCAGCACAGTAGGAGTGATCTCCGGATCACCCCTACTCGTGGGCCGATTACGCTGGGCGATCCCGAAATGTTGATCAGAGTCGGCCAACCGACCGCCGTTGGGGGAGTCTGCCGCGCACTCGGTACGGTCAGTGCATGCAGGAACAACTCGGTCACCAGGGACGGACTGAAACACGGCCAGAGCGCGATCGTGCCACCGTGCCTTCGCAGCCGGAGGCCCGCAGCGCCACGGAAGCCGTCGAAGCCGAGAGAGTGATCTTCATCTGCGACACGTGCGGGATCGTACTGACCGGGCCGCTGCGTCAGCTGTCCTCCGTTCCCGAGGCGCCGTACTACGAGTGGTGGGAGGCCGAGGAGATGGGCCCGTCACCGGCGACGCTACCGCTGGGCTGCTACGCGATCGAGACCGAACCCTGCGGCCCTCCCCTGGTTGTCACCGAGGTACCCGGACCGGCGTACCCACGTCACGGATCCATGCACAACGCGGACGGACGACCACTGGTCTCGCAGGGCCCACGGGGCAACATCGTCATCAATCCCGACGACGCCCGGGGCCTGGAACTGCGACACGCCTCTCCTGCCTGCTGCGGGGCGACCCCGGACGGCGGAATGAACCAGCTGTGCGCATGCGGAACCCTGGTGGCGACCTTGTGCTCCGACTGCTGCCTGCCGTACGAGCTGCACCTCGCACCCGACCGTGTCCGCGCTGTTCGGGTCTGACACCAGCCCGCATCGCCACCCACAAGCGCGTGCGCGGACGTCGGCCGGTGCTGAACGTCTCGTGGTAACCGGGGTTCCTGCGGATGCAGGACCGGAACATTCAACGTAGCGCCGGGGCATGGCGGTTCGGATCGATTCGGGGAAGGTCTGGGCGGCCGGGCCGGGGCCGCGGCGGGCGCTGGAGCCGGTCGGCCGACCACATGGGTCCGTGCGCTCAGCTCATCCGGAAGACCGGTCCGCGCGGGGTGAACGGCAGTACGGCGCCGCGCGGGACGAGGAAGGCGTGCTCGCGGCGCAGCCGCAGTACGTCGCACTCACCGTCGGTGATCACCAGGACGGGTGCCCCGGGCGGGAAGTCCTCGGCCCGTTCCAGCAGGTCGATGCCCGGCTGGAGGACGGTGCCGCCGCGTCCGTGCACCCGCAGGCGCCCGGCGATCTCTTCGACCGGGAGGTACCCGGCGTCGTGCGGGGCGGCGTCGCAGTGCACCACCCGGGCGGCCGGGACGTCCCGGGCGGCGGCGTAGGAGGCGATCGCGCCGAGCGCCTTGCCGAGCAGTGTCCGGTCCATCGAGCCCGAGGTGTCCAGGACGACCCCGAAGGTGCAGCGCGGCACCTCCTCCTCCGGGTGGTGGCGGCCGGCCCGGGGGATGTCCGGGGTGGCGGACTGCCGGCGGGCGGGACGGGAGTAGCTGCGCACCGGTTCCGGCCTCGGCACGAACTCGTCGAACCAGCGGGCCAGTTGGGCGTCCCAGGGCAGCGGGGGGTGGGCGAGTGCGCGGATCTCCTCGACCAGCCCGGCCGGGAGCAGGCCGCGTTCGCGCCGGTGCAGTTCGAAGCCCTGCTGGAGGCCGCGCCGGTAGAAGTCGTCGAGGTCCACGTAGTCCCGGGGCGGCCCGAGCGGCTCGCCGAGGACGTCCGGGCGGTTCTTCCCGGCCAGGGTGGCGAGGCGGCGGATCCGGCGCTGGTCGCGGGCGATCCGGTCGTACACCTCCTCGGCCGACAGGCCCTTCAGCTGCGGGTCGTGCAGCAGCCCGTCGGGCATCTCGCCGACGCCCATCTCCAGCAACCAGCCGTTGATGACGTAGTCGGCGGCGACGTTGAACAGGAACGGGTCCCGTCCGCCGCGGCGCTCGCCGTGCCGCAGGGCGGCGTGCAGGATCTCGTGGCCGAGGATGAACCGCCACTCCTCGTCGGCGTAGTGGCGCAGCGGGTTGACGTAGATCTCGGCGGCCTCGGCGTTGACGGCGGCGACGGCGATGTCGTGGGCGCGGGCGAGTTCGGCGTCGGCGACGACGGTGAGGCCGGCCGCGATGCCGCCGAGCAGGGGGTACGAGGAGACGAACCAGTTGAGTGCCCGGTTCCAGGGCCGCTCGGGCAGGCGTTCGCCGGTCTCGGCGTCGATCCGGCCGCCGGCCCGGTCCATCGCGGCGGACATGGTGCGGGTGAGCGCGGCCGCGAAGGCCGTCGGCCAGTCCTCGCGGGCCTGGCCGTGGCCGCGCCACTCGACGAGCAGCTGGTCGCGTTCGGCGGTGCCGGCCGTCCCCGCGGTGGTGGGCGGCAGGCCGTCGCGGCGCCAGCGGGCAGCCAGTTCCTCCTCGTCGCCGCCCGGGTACTCCTGCGGGAGGGCGACCGGGGCGCGGCCGACCGGGAAGGTGGCGAGGAAGCGGTTGACCACCGCGCAGCGGGCGGCGGCCTGGTGGGCGTCGGGCTGGGTCCGGGTGCCGCGGGCGCCCGGGAGGTGGCCGAAGCCGAGGTGCAGCAGGCAGTGCGCCAGCACCCAGGCCCACTCCTCGGGTTCCGCCCGGCGGCGCGGGTTGACGTGCAGGGTGCCGTTGGAGTCGGCCACCGCCCAACCGTCCGGCGGGGCGGTGGTGCAGTCCTCGGTGCGGCAGATGTCGGCGCGCAGGGCGGCGAGGGCCGGGTTGCGGCGGAGCAGTCGGAGGCCCTCGGCGAAGGCCTCGGCGCCCGGGTCCGGCTTCTTCCGTTCGGTCGGGGCGCGCTTCACCGGCGGGCCTCGACCAGGCGGGGCATGTCCCGGGCGGCCTCGATCAGGAACCAGGAGGGCAGCACCGGGTTGCCGTCCGGGCCGTCGGCGATCACCGTCTGGGCGACCTCCACCGAGATCTCGGCCAGCTGCACCAGCAGCGACTTGGCCCGGAAGGCGGTCTGCCGCTGTGCCCCGGAGGCGTGCTCCTTGCGGGCGGGCAGTTCCTTGACGAGCCGGCCGCGGAAGGCGTCGGCCAGGTAGTAGAGCAGGTCGCGGTCCTCCAGCCGGTGCGGCCAGCGGGCGTCGCCCTTGAGGATCGTCTCCAGGCCGTAGGAGTTGCGGACGATCTTCGCGTAGCCGCAGAAGGCGACCGCGTGCTGCGCGGTGAGCAGCCCGTAGGCGACGGCCTTGAGGGTCTCTCCCCCAGCCTGGCGGCCGGGAGGTGCCCCCACGTCCAGGGTGGGGCCGAAGGAGTGCAGCGCGTCGGAGAGCATGTGCCAGGCGCGCGGGGTGGAGAACGGTTCCTCGGTCTTGGGCGGGGCGGACCACAGGTGGTCGGGCCGGTCGGTGAGGTGGTCGACGATCCAGGGGTGGATGCCGGCGCCGGCCGCCCAGCGCAGCCAGTCCTCGGCGCTGGCCCGCAGATGGATGTGGACCATGCGGTTGACCAGCGCGGATGCCATCGGGCGGGCGAGCGCGCCGTCGGTGGCGCGGTTCCCGGCGCCGATCACGATCGAGCCGGGCGGCAGCTCGTACGAGCCGATCCTGCGGTCCAAGATCAGCGAGTAGAAGGCCTTCTGGACGTCCGGCGAGGCCGCGTTGAGTTCGTCCAGGAACAGGCAGTACGGCTCGTCGCGGGCGATCTGCTCGGGCGGGCAGAACCGGGAGCGGCCCTCGGGGGTGAGCTGCGGGACGCCGATCAGGTCCTCCGGGGCGAGCTGGGTGCCGACCAGGCTCACGCACTCCAGGCCGAGCGACTCGGCGAACGCCCTGACCAGGGAGGACTTCCCGATCCCGGGGGCGCCCCAGACGAACACCGGGCGGACGGTGGCCAGGCCGAGCAGCAGCTCGGGGATCTGGGCGGGCGAGACGCTGACTGCTCCCTGCACGGGGCTCCTTCGCGACAACGGTGCGTGACCGGCCCAGTGTGCGGTGCGAGTTGGCCGAGCGCACCCGGATTTTCGGTGGCCCGGGTGGGTCCGGGCTTCCGCCATGACCGACACGGGAGGCATCCGGCTCGGCCTCGCGGGGATCGAGGCGGCACTTGAGCGCAACGGCAACGGCCACGACAGCGGTCACATCGAGTTCGTACCGGACGGCAGGGACGGCTCCCGGTGGGGCGGCGACAACACGGGCCTGCTAGCGGCGGTCGGGGCGGCGCTCGCCATCGCGGCCGGGCTCGCCCCGGACGAAGAAGTGCAGCGCAAGGCGATCCTCGCGCACCGCCCCGAACCGGACACCGCCGCCGGCCTGGTCACCTCCGTCGCCGAGATGCTCGATCAAGTGACCCGCGGACGGACCGCTGCCCGACTACCGTTGCTCTGCATGACCCACACCCGGATCGAGGTCACAGTGGAGTTGGTCCGCCACCTGTTGCGTGACCAGCATCCCGACCTGGCCGATCGCCCGGTGAGGCTCGGCGCGCGTGGTTGGGACAACCAGCTGTGGCGGCTTGGCGACGACCTCGCCGTACGGTTGCCCTGGGCGACGCAGTCCGCGGACGCTCTGCTTCGCAAGGAGCACGCCTGGCTGCCCGCCCTCGCCCCGCACCTTCCGCTGCCGGTCCCCGTTCCGCAACGCCTCGGCGAGCCTTCCGAGCGATTTCCGCGGCCCTGGATCGTCACCACCTGGGTGCCGGGCGAGCCCGCCGACCGCGCCCCCGCCACGCGTGCTGCGGAATCGGCCGACAGCCTGGCCGCCTTCCTGACGGCTCTTCACCGGCCCGCTCCCACCGCGGCCCCCCGCGGCCGCGGCCGCGGGGGGCCGCTCGCCGACCATGCCGAAGGGTTCGCCAAACACCTCGCCTCGGCCACCGGCATGGGGCTGATCCCCGACCCGGACGCCGTCCGCGCCGTCTGGGAAGACGCCGTTGCCGCACCCGACTGGACAGGCCCGGCCATGTGGCTCCACGGCGACCTGCATCCGGCCAACATCCTCACGACCGACGGCACCTTCTGCGGCGTGATCGACTTCGGCGACCTCTGCAAGGGTGATCCGGCCTGCGACCTCGCTGCCCCCTGGACGCTGCTGCCGGACGGCGCCGCCGACCGCTTCCACGAGGCCTACCAGCCGACCCCGGACACCGCGACCCTGCGCCGCGCCCGCGGCTGGGCGGTGCTGCGCGCCCTCAGCGGCATCCTCATCGGAGAGGCCGGCGTCCACGGGCGCCCCGGCGGCAAGGCCACCTGGGGCCCACCCGCCCACGCCGCGTTGCGACGACTCGTCGCAACAATCCGCCGGCCCGGTGAGCACGGCCCGGTGGTCACCGAGCCCGTCGGGCAGGTCCGGCCACACGGCTGATCGGCCCAGTCCTCGGAACACGAGACCAACGCCATGAAGCCGCCGTCGGCGATCCGCAAAGCCCACCCGCCCGTTCTCACCACACCCACAGAACCCCATCCCACACCCCGACCACACCCTCCTGAAACGTCAGCGGGTCAACGGCGTTGATGTCGGCTGTTGTGCCGCGTCGGGTTCGGCCTCGGGCTGTCCGTGTCGGTTCGCCACAGGTCTGGTCAGGTCGTTGCCGAGTCATTGCTGGTTGGCGAGGTGGCGGGATAGCTTCACCCCTGTACCACCCGTCCTGTACCTGCCCGGCCGGCACTCTGTCTTCGGCCGGGTCCTGCACCCGGATGATGTGGAGACCACATGGCTCGACGACGTTCCTTACTCCGGCTCGGCCTGGCGATACCGGTCATGCTGTCGCTGACCGCCTCACTCGGATCCCTCCCCACGCCCGCCTCGGCGACGCCCCGAGCACAGTCGGCCGCACAGGCCGAGGACGCACACCCCCTGGCGTACGTCGTCAACACCGAGACCGACCGTCACACGATCGCAGAGGTGCAGCGGGCCATCACCGCTGCCGGCGGCACCACCGTCGTCACGTACGACCGGATCGGCGTCATCGTCGTCCACTCGGCGAACCCCGACTTCGGCAAGCGGCTGCGCGCGGTGCGCGGAGTGCAGTCGGCGGGTGCCACGCGGACCGCGCCGCTGAACACGGTGGGGACGAACGACGAGGGTGCGGTGCGCTACCTCTCCGAGGCCGAGGCCGCGAGGATCGGGAAAGCCTCCGGCGACGGCACCGAACCCCTAGAAGCCGAGCAGTGGGACCTGCGGGCGATCGGCGCGGACAAGGCTGCGACGATCAACCCCGGCAGCAGAAACGTCACGGTCGCCGTGATAGACACCGGTGTCGACGACACCCACCCGGACCTCGCCCCGAACTTCTCCCCCTCGCAGTCCGCGAACTGCGCCGGCGGCAAGGCCGACACCACATACGGCTCCTGGCGGCCAGTGGACCCGGCCTACTTCCACGGCACGCACGTGGCAGGCACGATAGCCGCGGCCCGCAACGGCATCGGCGTCGCGGGCGTGGCACCCGGTGTGCGGGTCTCCGGCATCACGGTCTCCCAGCCCACCCCGCGCCAGCTGATCTACGCCGAAAGCGTCGTCTGCGCCTTCGTGTTCGCCGCCGACCACGACGTGCAGATCACCAACAACAGCTACTACGTGGACCCGTGGCAGTACAACTGCCTGGACGACCCCGACCAGAAGGCCATCGTCGACGCGGTCAACCGCGCCCAGCTCTACGCGCAGCGCAAGGGCACCCTCAATGTCGCCGGGGCCGGCAACGCCAACCACGACCTGGCCTCCAACGCCTTCACCGACGGTGGCAGCCCCAACGACTCCACCCCGGCGAGCCGGACGGTCGACCCGCACAGGTGCTGGGACCTGCCCGCACAACTGCCGGGCGTCGTCGCGGTCAGCGCGACCGGCGCCAGGAACACGAAGTCGTACTACTCCAACTACGGCCTCGGCGTGATCGACGTCGCAGCGCCGGGCGGCGACCAGTACGTGGCCTCAGACACGCCGTCCGGGTCAGGCGGCATCCTGTCGACGATGCCGAACAACCAGTACGGCTACGAGCAGGGCACGTCCATGGCCACTCCCCACGCCGCCGGTGTGGCCGCGCTGCTGAAGTCCGCCCACCCGGACGCGACCCCAGAGCAGTTGCAGGCACTGCTCAAGGCCCAGGCGGACAACCCGGGGTGCCCGGCCGACCCGTACGACTGGAACGGCGACGGCGTCGTGGACGCCACCTGCACGGGCGGCAAGCGCATCAACGGCTTCTACGGCTTCGGCATCGTCAACGCACTGCGCGCGGTCGAGTAGCCGGCACCGGGACAACGGAACGGCCCGGACTGCCCGCATGCGATGTGCGGGCAGTCCTGACCTGTTCTTCGTGGGGTCGGAGCCGTTGCGCCACCGTTTGCCGGTCCGCCGGTTGATGCCGACGAGCCTGCAAGCCTCACGACTGCTCATCCCCTGCTCCGTGAGCCGGGAGTACTCCTCCCGCTCACGGTTCGGCTTCGTGTGCCCTGCGGTGTCCGGATCTTGCGGATCTCGAAGGTCATCGTGTCCCCGGGAGTCGGGTGTCGCGATGGTCGCCGGAACCTGAGTTCCCGGTGGCCCGGCACCGGTCTGGCGGTCCTTGGATAGGCTGCCGGGATGGTCCCCGACGCTCCCCGGCTGCTGCGCGCCGACGCCGCCCGAAACGCGGAAAAGATCATCCGGGCTGCCCGGGAGGTCTTCACCGAACAGGGCCCCGACGCCCACCTCGACGACGTGGCGCGCCGGGCCGGTCTCGGGGCCGCCACGCTCTTCCGCCGCTTCCCCGACAAGGCCGCGCTCCTGCGGGCCGTGCTGGACCAGCGCTTCGGCGAACACGTCCGGCCTGTCATCCAGGCCGCCGCCCACGACCCCGACCCCGCGTCCGGGCTGGCCCGCGTACTGGCGGCAGCCCTGGAATCGGTGGCCGGCGACTACAACGTCCTGGCCGCCGCCCGCGCCGCCGGCGTCCTGACCCCGGCGACCGGCGAGGAGTTCTTCGCCGCCCTCGACGCCCTCCTGGCGCGCGGTCAGGGCGCGGGCGTGATCCGCGCCGACCTCGTGCCCGACGACCTGCACCGCGTCGTCGTCATGCTGGTCTCGGTGCTGTGGACGATGGACCCCCGCGAGGACGGCTGGCGCCGGTACCTGGCCCTGGTCCTCGACGGCCTCTCCCCCGCCGGGGCCCGTCCGCTGCCCTGCCCCGCCCCCGCGCTGCGCGCCCGCACACCCTGACAACCAGGCGGCCAGGCGGCCAGGCGGCCAGGCGGGTGT
>NZ_JAHSQD010001209.1 GCF_020103755.1 Streptomyces sp. LS1784 | reverse complement strand
TCGGGTACGCCCGTCTGTCCATGAGTCGCAGAACATCACCCGGGCCCCGACTGGCACGCCAGTACGGCCGACGTTCACACGAACGGGCGATCACGAACCGAGAGAAAGGGGACTTAACGTCCTCTCACGGGCCGGCGCGGCGGCCAGCCACCGGTAGAACCCGGACCGGGAAACCTCCAGCACCCGGCACAGCCGCTTCACCCCGAAGGCGTCTCGGTGGTCCTCAACGACCTGGAAGCGACTCATCACCAGTTCGTCTCCCCGGCGAAATACTTCGCCGCCCGGCGCAGGATGTCCCGCTCCAGCTCAAGCTCCCGTATCCGGGCCCTGAGCTGCTTGTTCTCTTGCTCCAACACGGTGTCGGAGCCTACCGGGGCGCCCGAACCAACAGCCCGAACGCTCTCGGCGCCCTCCCGCTGCCGGGCCCGATGGGCGCTGATCCAGTTCCTCAGGGTCTCGTGGTTGACCCCGAGATCATCGGCGACGGAGCGAATCGTGCCTCCCGGCTCCGCCAGGTACAGCGCCACGGCGTCCGCCTTGAACTCCGGCGAGTACACCTTCATCACCACAGGGGGACTCCTCTTCCTCTGGATCTCCGAGATCCAGTGTCCGGGGTGTCCACACATCGGGGGGAAGGCCCAAGGCCAGGTAGTTAACGTTTCCGCAGGTCACGCAAGGGAGTTGAAGGGTTCTCGCGGCTGGATGTGTATACGCCGGGGCCACATTTCCGGAGGTGGCCGTCCTGGGCCCAGCGGGAGAGCTGC
>NZ_JAHSQD010001208.1 GCF_020103755.1 Streptomyces sp. LS1784 | reverse complement strand
CCAGCCCGCGCCCGGGCGGGCGGCCCGGCGCAGTACGTCCAGCCGCACCGCCGGGGCGACCGGCTCCGCGTCCTCGGCGTCGGTGCCCACCGGTTCGCCCAGCCGGGGCGCCGGCTGCCCGGCCAGGGTGGAGCGCAGCACCTCGGTGGTGCCCAGCCCGCTCGGCAGGTCCGGGAAGCAGCGCAGCAGGTGGGCGCTCTGGTTGAGCAGTTCGGCGGCGTCCCGGTCGGCGAGCAGGGCGCGGTCATGGGTGGTGGTGAGGACCAGCCCGCCGGTGGCGTCGTAGTGAGCGGCGAGCGTGATCGGGTACGAGGTGAGGGTGCCGGTCGGGACCGGGCTCTCCACGTGGATGCCGTGCGCGGCCAGGTCGGTCTCCAAGCGCAGGTGGTGCGCCGTGGCGGGCTGGTGCTCCAGCACGACCAGGCTGTTCGGCCGCTGCCCGCGCGCGCCCGGGGTCCAGTGGTGGGCCTGGCCGGGCGAGACCCACTCGTACGCGGAGAGGTCGAGCACCCCGTCGCGCAGCGCCGCGAGCAGTTGGGGCACGGTGGTGCCGGGCTGCACCCGTACGGAGATCGGCAGCGGGTTGCGCAGGGCGCCGGGAAGCCGGTCGACGCCGTCCAGCGGGATGCCGCGGCCGGAGACCGTCACCGCGAAGCCGACCCGCACCGCCCGGGCCGGGCGGCGGGGCCGGTCCGTCTGCTCCGCGCGGTACAGCAGCAGCGCCCAGGCCGCCTGGAGCGCGCTGCTCTCGCCGGCGCCCCAGG
>NZ_JAHSQD010001207.1 GCF_020103755.1 Streptomyces sp. LS1784 | reverse complement strand
GCCGGGTGCCGCGGGCGGGCCGGGGGCGGGCGGGCTCGGTGCCGCGCCGCGCGGGCGGATCCTGGTGATCGAGGGCGGGTACGGCAACTCCGGCCGCCGTACCTGGGGCCGTGGCGGCCCGACCCAGGCACCGGTCCTCTCGGCGATGCTCGCCGCCGTCTCGCCGCAGGTGCTTCTCGCCGCGGACGCGGTGGACGCCGTCCACCTCCCCGGGGCCGGTGACCCGCACACCGTCCTCGCCCACCTGCGCGCCGCCTCCCGGCACCCCGGACCGCTGCTGATCCACCTGGGTGGCCACGTCGTCGCCGACAAGCGCGGCGGGCAGCTCCAACTGACCCTGCGCGACGCCAAGCAGGACGGCCTGCCCTGGCAGGCCATCGCCGCCGAGCTGAGCCACCGTCCGGCCGAGTGGCAGACCCTCGTCATCGCCGACCTGAGCGCCGACCAGAACGCCTGGCCGTACCTGCAGGGCACCGTCTCGCCGCTCAGCGAGGGCATCCCGCTGTGGGCGGTGGTCAGCCCGGACCCGGAGCAGATCGGCACCTTCACCCGCGCGCTGATCGAGGCGCTGCACGGTGGCCGGCCCGGCGCGGGCGAGGTGCTCGCGCCCGAGCAGCTGCGGCAGCAGGTGTACTCGGTGCTGCGGCCGGACGTGGTCATCCTGGCCACGCACGCCCCGGACCGCCCCGTCTTCCGCAACACCGCCCGTCGCGGCGAGGGCCCGTCGGCCGAGGTGCCGCCGGTGCCGGCCGCCGGTGCCGCGGCCTCC
>NZ_JAHSQD010001206.1 GCF_020103755.1 Streptomyces sp. LS1784 | reverse complement strand
CCGGCCCCGCCGACCGCCGTCCATCCGGTGAGCAGGACCAGGGCCAGCACCGCCGCGCCGACCGGCGGGCCGGCCACCCCGAGCCGTTCCGACCAGGTGACCGGGCGCCTCATCGACGCCCTCCCCGCCGCTGGACCCGCCCCGGCTCCCAGGTGCGCAGCCGCAGGCTGTTGCCCACCACGAGCAGCGAGCTGAGCGACATCGCCACCGCCGCCAGCATCGGGTTGAGCAGCCCGACCGCCGCCATCGGGATCAGCACCAGGTTGTAGCCGAAGGCCCAGAGCAGGTTGGCCCGGATGGTCGCCAGGGTCTGCCGCGCCAGCCGTACGGCGTCCACCACCGCCTCGATGTCACCGCGCACCAGCGTCAGCCCGGCCGCGCCGATCGCGGCGTCGCTGCCGGAGGCCAGCGCCACCCCGAGGTCCGCCGAGGCCAGCGCCACCGCGTCGTTGACGCCGTCGCCGACCACCGCCACCGTCCGTCCGGCGGCGCGCAGTTCGGCCACCACCTCGGCCTTGCGCTCGGGGGAGGCCGAGGCGTGCACCCGCTCGATGCCCAGCTCGGCGGCCACCGCCCGGGCGGCGCCGGGGCCGTCCCCGGTCAGCAGCACGGTCTCCAGGCCCAGCCCGCGCAGTCGGTGGACTGCTCGCCAGCTGCCCGAGCGCAGCGTGTCGCCGATCGCCAGGACGGCCGCCGGCCGCCCGTCCAGCTCGACCACGACGGCTGTGCGGCCCGCCTCCCCGGCCTGCGCGACCGCCTCCGCCAGAGC
>NZ_JAHSQD010001205.1 GCF_020103755.1 Streptomyces sp. LS1784 | reverse complement strand
GTCGGCGCCGGCGCGCCGGTGCCCCCTCCTCGCCCTGACCGCCCCGGCCCGCGGCCGGGCGATCCCCACGAGCACGGGGCCGACCAGGTCAGTCGGCCGGCTCCGCCCAGCCGCCGGTGCTGCGGTGCCGGCCCAGGCCGACCGACTCGAACTCGTCCGCCCGGCCTTCCTCCGTGCATGCGCCGACCTGCCGCAGGGCACGGGATATCGGGGTGCCCTCGGCCGGGGCGGGCTCGAACTCGCCGATGGTGAGCGGGCCGAGGACGACCCTGCCGTCCGTCCAGACGGCGGCACGCTGGGTACCACTGCCGCCGAAGTACTCCGCCTCGACGCAGGCGATCGGGCCGGCTTTCGACCAGGCGGCCAGCCGGAGTTCGAAGCCGTCCGAGTGCCAGCCGAACCCGGCCCCGCCGCCGGGCTTGCGCACGCTGCCGTCCCCCTGGAGCGCGGCGCGGACGGCGGAGGTGACCGGGATCAGCGCAAGCCCCTGTGCCAGCGGGACCACCCGGGCCGCCGGAACCTCCGCCGCCGCCACCGTCAGCAGCTCACATGTTCCGATCAGCGCCTGGAGTTCGTAGGACATGCCGGACATGGTGTCCCACGGCACCGACAGTCGGCCCGGAATTTATGATTCCGTGCCCGGCCGGAGACCGTAGAGCAGACTGCCGGGCACCCCCGGCGCGGACCGCGGCCGGCCCCGGAGCCGTTCCTGCCGCTGGTCCCGGTGCCGGCCTCGGCGCCGATCTCGCCGCCGGTCACCCGCTCGGGCGCG
>NZ_JAHSQD010001204.1 GCF_020103755.1 Streptomyces sp. LS1784 | reverse complement strand
CCGGACGGCTTCGCCGCGCTCCGGGAGCGCGGGCTGCCGCCCGGCCGCCGGCCCCGGGGCAGGGCGCAATGAGCCTCGACCTCGACCAGGCGGTGAACGGTGCACCGCCGAAGCCCGACCACCTCTGGGAGCGGCTGCACCGGATCGAAGAGCGGGTCCGTACCGCGGTGCGCGAGCGCCGGGCCCACGACCCGGACCCGGACGACCCGTACCGCGGCCAGTACCTCGGCCCCGAGGCGGTGGAGCGCATCCTCGCGGCCTCCACCACGGCGGGCCTGGTCACCGGGGGCTCCGCTGACGGGCCCGCGCCGCCGCCCGGCTCCCGGCTCGGGCGGCTCAGTGCCGCCTTCGGGCTGCTCCCGGTGGATCTCGACCTGCTGCTGGTGGCGCTCGCCCCCGATCTCGACTCCCGCTTCGAGCAGCTCTACGGCTACCTCAACGACGACCTGACCCGCCGCCGGGCGACCATCGGCCTGGCCCTCGAACTGTGCGGACTGCCCGGGGCCGGCGCCGGCCGCTTCCGCTTCTCCACCCGGGCCCCGCTGATCACCGGCGGCCTGCTGGAGATCACCGAGCCGGACCGCCCGCTGCTCTCCCGCACCCTGCGCGTCCCGGACCGGGTGACGGCCCATCTGCTCGGCGACGACGAGCCGGACGGTGCGCTCGCCGGGCTGGCCCGCCGCGCCGGGTCAGGGCCCTGTGCCCGGAAGCCCGTCGAGCGGCTGCGCGCGCTGGCCGCGGACGGCGGACCGGTGTACCTGCTGGACCGGGGCGGCCACGCCG
>NZ_JAHSQD010001203.1 GCF_020103755.1 Streptomyces sp. LS1784 | reverse complement strand
GGGGCCGGGCCTCGGTGGGCGGGGAGTCGGAGGGACCGCCCGCCGGGGCGGACCCGTCTTCGGTCCGGCCGTCGGCCCGTACGCCCACCGACGGATCGCCGTGCAGCAGCAGCGCCCCCGCCCCGCCCAGCGCGACGCCCGCCGCGAGCGTGACGCAGAACGCCTCGGCGTCCCGCCCGGCGGGGTACAGCTGCCCCTCCTCCACGCAGACGTCCACCGCCGAGGTGAGCTCCTCGCCGTCCTCGGGCCCGTGGCAGCGCAGTGTCAGCAGGTGGCACCCCTCCCCCGCGCCCTCGGCCAGCGCCAGGTAGACCGAGGTCACGTACCGCATCACGGCCGCCATCCGGAACTGCCCGGCCGGGTCGTCGCCGACGGCGCCCAGCAGGACCGCGCAGGCCACGGACATCCGCACCCGCGCCCGGTGGTCGTCCAACAACACCGGGACCAGCTCGGCCAGCCGCTCCCCCGCGTACACGAAGGGCTCCCCGGCCAGCTCCGGATCACCCGCGTACGCGACCCGGGCGGCGGGCATCCGGGGATCGAGGCCGAGCGCCTCGCAGTAGTCCTCGAAGTCGGCCGCCTCCAGGACCCGCAGGTGCACCTCCAGCCCCTGCCGGTGCAGGGCCGTCAGCTGCTCCTCGGCCCGCCGCAGGTACGCCTGGTGCCCGAGCCCGCCGAACAGCCCGTACCGCGCCAGACCGGCGAAGTCCCCGGCGTCGACGGCCAGCGCCACCGCCACGGGCTGGGGCGGCGGTGCCGCCCGGACCCGCCCGGCGCGCCCGG
>NZ_JAHSQD010001202.1 GCF_020103755.1 Streptomyces sp. LS1784 | reverse complement strand
GCTGACCGGCCTGCCCGCCGCCCTGGACGGCCGCTCGCTGCGCGCCCGGGTGCTCGCCGGACCGGCCGGAGCCGCCGTCACCGAGGCCCGGCTGGAGCTGCTCGCCGAACTCCGTGAACCGGACGAACTCCCGTACCTGAAGCGGGCGTTGGACGATGCGGCCGAGCACCGCAGCGCGCTCGCCGAGCGCCTCCGGCTGGTCCTGGCCACAATCGCCGAGACCGCCGCGCTGCGCGCCGTCCCGCCGCAGCGCCGCCGCGACGAGCCGTTGCGCCGCACGCCCGCCGACGCCTGGCTGGAGCTCGCCGACTTCGTCGACAAGCGGCTGGCCCGGCTCCAGAAGCACGCCGAGGAGCTCACCCAGGAGCTCGAACTCGCCGACCACGAGCGCGACGTGGCCGCCGACCGACTGGAGAGGGCGTCCACCGCCGACCGGGCCGAGCCGGTCGGGACCAGCACCACCGTCCTGCTCACGCTCACCACCGCAGGCACCGCCGACGGCACCGCCCCCGGCAGTGACCACCTCGACGTGGAACTGGAGTACGGCGTCCCCGCCGCCCGCTGGGTGCCCGCCTACCGGCTGTCCTACCGGACCGGCTCCGACACCGCCCACCTGGTCCTGCGCGCCGCCGTCGCCCAGCGCACCGGCGAGGACTGGACCGGCGTGCGCCTCGCCCTGTCCACCGCCGACCTCGACCGCCGCACCGACCTGCCCCGGCTCGCCTCGCTGCGGATCGGCCGCAGCCAGCCCGCCCCGCCGCCCTCCGGCTGGCGCGAGCCCCCG
>NZ_JAHSQD010001201.1 GCF_020103755.1 Streptomyces sp. LS1784 | reverse complement strand
CGACCCGAGCCGGACCCGCCCGGCGACGGCCCGGTGCCCGGCGGTCCGCCCTTCGCGGTCCCGGAGGGCTACCCGATCGCCGGCTACCGGCTCGGCGCCTTCCTCGGTGCGGGCGCCTGGGGCAGCGTGCACGCCGCCGAGGGCCCCGACGGCAGCCCTGCTGCCGTCAAGATCCTCGGTGCGGCCCGGTTCAGCCCCGGCCAGCGCCGGACCGTGGCCCGGATGGCCCGCAGCGAGCAGTGCTTCAGCCGCCGCGCCGACCACCCCCACCTGATCCGCACCCTCGCCGTGGTCACCGTCGAGGGCCCGGACCACCCGGCGCTGGACGGCGCCGTCGCCCTGGTGATGGAACGTGCCGCCCGCAGCCTCCAGGATCTGCTGGCCGAGGCCCGCCCCGGGACGGCGGTGCCGGACGCCGAGCGCATCCTGACCGAGGTCTGCGCCGGGCTGACCCACATGCACCGGGCCGGTTGGGTCCACGGGGACCTGAAACCGGCCAATGTCCTGCTGATGCCCGACGGCACCGCCAAGATCGCCGACTTCGGCCTCACCGCCGAGCTGGAGGGCACCCACGCCTACGCCCCGCCGCTCGGCTCGCCCGACCACGTCCCGCCCGAGTGGTGGTCCGAGCGCACCGGCGCCCGCGGCGTCGCGGTGCGCCCCAGCGCCGACGTCTGGGCCTTCGGCGTGATCGCCCACCAGCTGCTCACCGGGGGCCTGCACCCCTTCCTCGGCGCCACCGCCCGGGCCCGCTCGCTGGCCGCCCAGGCGTACGCGCGGGGCGCCG
>NZ_JAHSQD010001200.1 GCF_020103755.1 Streptomyces sp. LS1784 | reverse complement strand
TGACCAGTAGCGGACCGGGGCGGCGAGCCGGGCGGCCCCGCCGAGGACGGCGATCCGCAGCCGGCCGTCCGGGCCGGGCCGGGCTCCGGTCTCCCGCGTCCAGCAGCGCAGCAGGGCCTCCAGTCCGGCCTGCTCGGCGGCGACGGCCGGGTCGGGGTGCAGCAGCAGGTCGTGCCCGCAGGCCCGCTCCACGGTGGGCGGCGGTACGGGCGGGGCTCCGGTGAGGGCGGTGCTCAAGGCTGCTCCTTGGGGCGCGTGGGGGTGCGGACGCGCACTGTGGTGGAGGGGATCGGCGGGCACTCGCACCGTCGCGTCAGGTAAGGGTTACCTATCCCTGACGGGTGATCACAAGGACCGCTCACTCGTCCGGGTGAGAATCGGCGATTGTCCACCTCCGGGGCCGGATGCCCTGCTGGGCCGGTCAACCGGCCGGGGCCCGGATCACGGATCGGTGACCTCCGGCCCGCAGCGCAACCCGGGGGGCGGGCACCGCCGTCCTCGTCTGCGATGGAAGACTCCAGGGCGGCGGCCCGCCGCACCGCGAACCGGCCGGCCACGCACCACCCGGATACCGGGCCACCGGCCGGGGCACCACCCGGCGACCCGGCACCGCCCAGCACCGAACGACCGAGCACAGGGGGAAGCGCACAGATGCCAACGATCCACCGGTCAGCCCTGGCCGCCGCCCTGGCCGCGGGCACCCTGCTCGCCGTGAGCGCCTGCGGGCCGGACGGTCCGGCGGGCGGCGGGACCAGCCCCGCGCCGCCGCCCTCCTCCACGGCAGCGG
>NZ_JAHSQD010000120.1 GCF_020103755.1 Streptomyces sp. LS1784 | reverse complement strand
CGCAGGCACCGGCGACGAGCGGCACCGGCTGCGGGCGTTCATCGAGCGCCACCGCGGACGGGGCGCAGCAGGCGGTGAGCGGTGGGCGAGCGGCCACAGGGCGGGGGCCGGCGTCGGGAACCGGGTCGGGTGCACGACAGCCGACGGGAGGGACGGCGGGAGACGCGCAGGCCGGGGGAGGCGAGGCCGCGGTACGCGACGGACGGCCCGCTGGCGGCGCGGGCCCGGACAGTGAGGGGGGATGTCCACCGTCCGGGCTCTCGCCCGCTGGTCCTCTTATGACCCCGAGCCGCCCCCACAAACCACCCGGCACCCGAGCAGGGCCGGCGCCCCTTCCCCGGCCGCTGGCTGGAAGTCGCTCGACGTCGCCGGCCCCAGCGCCGGTGTGTGAACGGGGCCGGCTGTGGCGAGGGCGGTTGCGGTGATGGTGCCTTGTCGCTGACAGCAGGGAGGGCCATCGGGACACGGTCCCGGTGGCCCTCCGTTACGGACTGTCCTGGCCTCAGCGGTGCGTCACGCCCCCGCGGACGGTTTCCATGGGCTCAAGCCGTGGGGCTCGGTCCGTGGAGCCTCAGGCCGTGGGCCCCAGGCGGGTCCATGGGCTCTTCGGGTCGGTCGCGTTCGGCATGTCGCCCTTGGTCCAGTACTTGGCCTTCCAGTAGTAGCCGCCGTACGACACGACCGTGCGTGTGCTGCCGCTCGGATCACCCGCGACGACCGGGGTGCCGGGCGTGGTGCCGCTGTTACGCGGCTCGGCGACGAAGTCCGGCTTGCTGTAGTCGCTGGCGGGGGCGAAGGTCCCGAGTCCGTACGACGTTCCGTGGCTGATCGAGGTGACGGCGTTGCCCTTGTCGTCGTACAGGTGCCACCACTGGCCCGGGGACATGTCGCAGTCGGTCACGGTCAGGGACGCCTGCGGACCGCCGGCGCCGAGGCACTGCTCGTGGCCGCCCGTGGTGCTCTTGATCCGGTACCAGCCCGGGAAGTCCGGCCACTCCGCCGCGACGGTCCACAGCTGATTGGCGTTGCCGTCCTGCTTCTCGACCAGGTGGGCGGTATTCCAGCCGCCGGGGTGGTCGAGGAGGTTGCCGCTGTTGACGTCCTCGATCTTGTACTTGTCCCCGGTCTGCCACAGGGTGAACGGCGCCCACGCCGGATTGTAGGTGCGTCCGGCGTCCCAGGCGTCGGCCTGGCAGCGGGCGCCGTCACCCTGCGGGGCCGCGACGGTGGTGGTGCCGCGGCTGTGGTCCTGGGTCAGGCCGTACTCCGTCCCGTTGAGCCTGATGGTGAAGTTGGCCGGTCCGGTGATCGGCAGGTAGTACTTGATGCCGATGTCGCGGGCCTTGCCCGGCGGGAGCTCCTCGCAGGTGCCGAGGGTGAGGGTGACCCGGTGGAAGTCGGCTTTCAGGCCGCCGACGTTGGGGCCGGTGCGTCCGGGCTGGACGGCGTCCGTCAGCTCCTTCCACGCCTCGTCCTTGAGCACCGGGGTCGTCGAGGTGGGGATGTCGAAGGAGATCCGGGTGCCTGTGGGCAGCGTGGCGGCGGTGTTGTTGGTGATCCGCAGCTTCGGCTGGACCGGCCACATGTCCTTGACGTCGGTGGGGTAGTCGACGAGTTCGGCGCTCACGTCGACGACCTGCTGTGGCAGCGCGGCGTCCGCCCGTTCGGCCTTGGCCGGGCCGGCCTGGCGCAGCGCGGTGTCCAGGACGGTGGTGAGGTCGTAGCCCATGCCCCACTCGCCGGAGGGACGTTTGGTGTAGTCGCCGGCGAGTTCCCAGATCATGGCGCCGCCGATGCCCTGGTCGCCGATGTACGCGGCCTTGGCCCGGATGGAGCGGTCGTCCTCGGTGGAGAGGAAGACCTTCTTGTCGGGGTTCCACAGCCAGGAGGCCTGCAGGGCGTCGCTGTACTTCTCCTGGTAGCTGCCGCGAAGTTGGACGGCTTCCTGGCCGGTGTCGAGTCCGTGGGCGGCGAGGTAGCCGGGGGTGCGGCCGTCCTGGAGGTTCTTCGCGTGCCAGAGCGGATTGGAGCCGGCCGGGACCTCGCGGCCGTTCTCGGTGTCGTGCCAGAGGTTGTCGATGCCGATGGCGCCGTCGCCGCAGGGGGCGCTGCGGCCGTTGCCCTTGCCGCCGGTTCCCGGCGGGCAGGCCTGCTGGTCGACCATCGTGGAACTGCCCCAGAGGCCGTCGGTGCCGCCGGTGACGCCCCGCCAGCCGCGGGTGTAGTAGGGGATGCCGAGGTTGATCCGGGACGGCGGCAACGCGCCGCGGTAGTAGTGGTAGGCCCAGTCGGTGTTGAAGTAGCCGTGCTTCTGGAAGTCCTTGGTGTCGGGGTTCTGGTCGTCGTAGATGCCGGCGGCCGCGAGTTCGGCGTCCTTGCCGTCGTCGTAGAGGGGGGCTTGCGGGCCGACGAAGTCGTTCCAGGATCCGTGCAGGTCGTAGGTCATGACGTTGACGAAGTCCTGGTACTTCAGCGCGGCCTGGGCCTCCTGGCCGCGGACGAGGTAGCCGGAGCCGGACACCGCGGAGGTGAGCAGGTAGTAGCGGCCCTTGGCGGCGCCGGCCCGGTCGAGGGCGCCGCGCAGGGTCTTCATCAGCGCCTCGTAGCCGGCGCCGAGCCCCTTGCGGCGGGCGTCGGCGACCGGCCAGTCCTGGGGGTTGCCGGCCTGCGGGAGCGCGGTGGGGTACTCGTAGTCGATGTCCGCGCCGTCGAAGCCGTACTGGTCGAGGAAATCCGCCACGGAGGCGGCGAAGGTGTCGATGGCCGGCTGGTTCACCGAGCCGTCGGCGCGGGTCGTCAGGGTGTAGAAGCCGGACGACTCGGCCCAGCCGCCGACCGAGATCAGGGTCTTGACCGCCGGGTGCTCCCGCTTGTAGCGGGTGAGGAGGTTGAAGTGGCCCTGGTAGGGCAGGGCAGGGTCCATCTCGGCCCCGTCCACGCCGGGCCAGGTCATCCCGGTGGCGGGGTTCCTCGGGTCGGCGGTGTCGCCGACGGAGATCCGGTCGTTCTCGACGTGCGCGAACGCGTAGTTGACGTGACTGACCTTGGACCAGGGGATGTTGTTCACCAGGTAGGGCGCGGAGCCGTCGGCCCCGGTGCGCCAGCCGGTGAAGTAGCCGACCGTCCGGCGGCTGCGGCCCTGGCCGACCCATTCCCGGCCCGATCCGTCGTAGACGTCGCAGTAGCGCGGGCTGGTGCCGTCCACCGGGGTGAGGCCGTCCGGGCGGCAGTCCCCGCTGGACGCGGGCTTGGTGCCGCGGTCGTCCGGCGCGGTGTCGACGGGCGAGCCGGCGTCCGCGGCTGCGGGGGCGTTCCCGCCGTCGGAGGCCAGGATGGAGAACTCGGCGGCGGCGGTGCTGGTCGGCACCTCACCGTCGAAGACCGTCCCGCACAGCCCCTGCCAGCCGGCGCAGATCCGCTCCGGTCCTTCGAGGACGCGGTCGTGGGTGCCACCCGGGTCCAGGGCGAGCTTCACGTACTCGTTGCCCTTGAACAGGTAGGCCGTGCCCGGATCGCGCGGGAGGCTGAACGCGGCGTCGATGTTCTCGGTGAACGATGGTGCCTTCCGGGCGAGTTCGCCGAAGTTGTCGCGGATGGGCTTAGGTCCGTTGACGACCTGGTCCTTCGTCCCGTCGATGGCGACCTTCATGCGCAGGTAGCTGTCCCCGCTGAACATGTACATCTCGTCGCGGGTGCCCGGGACCGGAAGCACCGCGTCGACCTTGGAGCGGAACGCCGCGAACTGCGGCCCGGCCAAGGGGAGGAACGCGTCCTCGACCGGCTGTGGCTGCACCACCCGCTCCACCTTGCGCAGGCCGTCCACGGGCTTGAAGCGCCAGTAGCTCGGCAGTGCGGTGGAGCTCGACGGGAGCGTGAAACCCAGGACCGTCCCCCCGCTGCTGGGCAGCGTCGTCAAGGCGTCGGAAGTCCCGCCGGGGATCTGGCCCGAGGCGATCGACGTGGCCCCGGCTTCGGCCTCCTGATGCCGGCCCGGGCCGAAGGTCATCGTCGTGGTGAGGTTGCCCTTCTGCAGTTCCACGCTCGCCAGGCCGAAGCCGCGGCTGTCCAGGGAGACTGCGGCGTCGATGCCGGACGACGACTCCAGCGCTATCAGCGTCGGCTGGCTCGGGCCGTCCACGTTGCAGGACACCTCGTCGAACACCACCACCTCCGGCGCGCGGGAGTAGAGCTGCCACGCGCAGTGCCGCCACTGGTCGGAGGGCGGCTCGGTGCCCTCCGGTCCCAGGTGGAGGATGGGATTGTTGTGATCGGTGAACACGGCGCGGTCCGTGGCGTTCCACGGGGTCCCGTTGGCGTCGAACCGCCAGAGCTGTTCCTTCGGCGGCTTGCCCTGCGCGCAGCGCGTCTGCACGAGTTCCGGACGGTCCGAGGGCCCGGTCTCGTCCGGGATCGTCGCGGACAGGCACAGTTTCGAGTGGAGGTCCATCAGCCCCGTGTACAGCAGGCCGTCCGACTCGCGGAACGGCGAGAGCTCCACGAACATCCCCGACATGGTCATCTCGCTGTCGGGATTCTCCCGGAACCGCGAGTACGTCTGGTTCTCGTACACGGGCACGACGAGCCGCCTGTCGCCCCGGTGCTGGAGCGAGTGGATCGGAGCGCGCCGGCCCTCCGCGGCCATGGGAGCGAAGAACACCGCGTCGTGGTCCCGCCTGGTGCCGTCGGTCATCCAGCCGGTGACCTCCTGCCGGACGGCCAGGACCATGGCCTCGTCGTTGGTGACCATGTAGTCGAGTTCGCGGCCCTGCACCTGGGTGGCCTCGTTCGTGCGGACCAGGTGCAGGTCACCCGCCGCGCCACCCATCTCCTGCCGGGCCTGGCGCATGGTGGTCTCGGGCGGGGTGTTGAAATCCCCCATCACCGCCCAGCTCCGGCCCTGCACGGCCGGCGCCGTGGCCACCTCCTGGAGGATCCGACCGGTGTCGTTGCGACCGCCCTGCTCGTTGTTCGCGTGGACGTTGAAGAACCAGGTGTCGCGGAACCGGACTCCCAGGACGGGGCGCTCACTCCCCTGCGGGTGCAGGAGGAGGTAGGCCTCGGGCTCCTCCTCGGTGACGAAAGCCAGAGCGCGGTTCTGCATGTCGTTGTTGGTCTGGGCGACGTAGTAGGTGCGAGGGTTCGCGCGGTCGGGGATGGCCCAGCGGAACCGGCTGAGGGTCTGGCCCTCGACGGCATCGGGATCCCACCGGGTACCGGGGCGGGTCTCCGTTCCCGGCTGCAGGAAGTCATGACCGAGCAGCGAGAAATCGTCCGGGCGCTGGTTGGGATCGTCCCAGTTGCCCACCCCGGGGTCCGTGTCGGGATGCTCCTGAAGGGCCAACACGTTGTCGCCTGTCGCCAGTAGTCGCGGTATGACGTCCCTCCAGCGCCTCCCGGTGGCCTGCATGTTCCATGTCGCCGGCCGGAACTCCCGCACCGCCGCCTTGGCGGGCTTTGCCGCCAGGACGGCCAGCAGTTCGGCGACCAGTGTGAGGACCAGCAGCGCCGGGAGGAGTCTCGCCGCGATCGGTGCGGGCCTTGGGCGCTGTGCGCGCGCGGTGTTCATGCCATCCCTCCATCGGGAGAACTACGGAGGGAGCAGTGTCATCGAAGGCGGTAGACACCCGATCAACGGCCCGTCAGCCGGCCGCGGGCCCGGTGCGGATCGTGCCGTCGGACTTTCCCATCGGGGGCGGCGGCCTGCCAGACCGCTGCTGAGGGGTGGTCACTGGCAGACGGCGACGGCAGCCAGACAGGCCGCGTCGGCGTCGCCGGCCTGCGGGGTGTCCGATTCGGGGCGCCGGCCGGGGGTGGAGACGATGCCGGGGGCGAGGAGGTCCCAGCCGGTGAAGGAGCGGGCGAACAGCTGTCCCGGATCCTCACCCACGAGCACGCGCGACGGCGCACCGAGACGCTGCGCGGCCGGCGCGAGCGCATGCAGCCGTCGGAGTACCTGCGGCTGATGCAGAACGGCCGGGCCCGGCACTTGCGGCACGAGGCCTCGCCGGCATGCTCGACACCTGCGCGGAGCAGCACCTGGTCGGCCCGCTCGGAAGGCCCGGCGGGCCAGCCAGCCCCCTCAGAATGGGGGCTCGTCGTACCAGGGGCCGGTCACCTCCTAATGATGTTGTCAAGCGGCTGATGTGACGGGGAGTGCGTGCGCGTAGCACTTCCCGTCACGGATCAGGGCCAACAGGACGTTCACTCGTCGGCGGGCCAGCGCGAGGACGGCCCGGGTGCGGCGTTTGCCCTCGGCACGCTTGCGCTCATAGAAGCGGCGGGACGCCTCGCAGCTGCGGATGCTGATCAGCGCGGAGGTGTAGAAGACGCACTGGAGGCCGCGGTGGTAGCGGCGGGACCTGTGCAGGTTGCCGCTGACGTGGCCGGAGTCGCGCGGGACCGGCGCGACTCCGGCCAGGCTGGCCAGGTGGTCCGAGCTGCCGTAGCGGCTCATGTCGCCGGCGGTGGCGGCCAGGAACTCGGCGCCCAGCAGTGGGCCGATGCCGGGCATGCTGGCGATCACCTCCGCGAGTCGGTGTTCGCGAAACCGGGCCGCAATGAGCTTGTCGATCTCGGCGATCTGTTCGTTGAGGCCCATCACCTCCTTGGCCAGGGTGTGGACGACCTGCGCGACGATCTTCTCCCCGGAGACGGTGGTGTGCTGGCGCTCGGCCGCCTCCGTGGCGGCCTGGGCCAGGGCCTCGGCGCCGCGGACCTTGCGGTTGCGAAGCCAGGTCGTCAGCCGGGTGCGGCCGGTGCGCCGCAGCGCGGCGGGGGTCTGGTAGCCGGTCAGCAGGATCAGCGGCCCCTGGTTGTCCAGGTCAAGGGATCGTTCCAACGCGGGGAAGATGCCGGTGAGTTGGCCGCGCAGGCGGTTGATCCGGCGGGTGCGGGCGGCGCTCGGGTCTGCCCGCCGTCCGGTGAGTATCCGCAGCTCGACGGCGTGCTCGTCGTCCGGCCGCAGCACCGTGAGGTCGCGGCGTATGTGGGCCTGGTCCGGCGATGACAGTGGCGTCCTTGGCGTCGGTCTTACCACCTCCCCGGTAGCCGGCCGAGGCCCGGTTGACCGCCAGGCCGGGTATGTAGACGAGCCGCTGGCCGTGGCCCAGCAGGATGTTGATCCACAGGGCGGCCATGCCGTCCGCGACGTCCACCGCCCAGACCACGTCCTCGTCCAGCGCGAGAACGTCGGCGAGCAGCGCCGGCAGTTCCGGTTCGTCGTTCAGTACACGACGCGACAACAGTCGCCCGCCCTCGGCGTCCAGCACCACGCAGTGGTGGTGGGTCTTGCCGATGTCCGTGCCCGCCCAGATCCGGGCCACCCGTGCGCGTGTTCACCGCCGTCGAGGAACAGGTCCGCCAAGGCCTCGCCGCTGGCCGCCGGCACCTGGCCGAGGCCGAGATGCAGCGGGCCGCCCGAGCCCGCCGCCGCAGGCACACCGCCCCGTAGACCCGCGCCTTGTGTCCGAGCGTCCGGGAACGGAGCGCAGGCGGCCGGGTCCCGGGGAAGCAGGGCGGTGTTCCGCGGGGCCCGGCCGGTGGGAGGCCAGCCGTGCCGGGGTGGCGTGGCGCGGCTGCTCTGCTCAGCGGCCCGGTGGTGCTGGGGTGGGGCCGCCGTGCCGGGAACGCTCGACCGCGAAAGCCGAAGTGAGAAGTGCTCTGACCTGGGATTTTTCCATCCCCCCTCAAACCACACTGCCCGGGGGCACCGTCATGGGCCAGCACGACGGCCTGTCCAAGGACGGCATCCAGGCCGTCGCCACGATGTACACGTAGCCGGCTGTCCGAGGCCCGGTCCAGCCATTGGTGGAGAAGACCCGCCGTGTCCGCCGTGTTCGCCGGTCACGGTCCTGAATCACCAGCGGCGCCGGCCGGGGCCACAGCCCCGGCCGGTGCGGGGTTGTCAAGCCGTGGCCTGCCCGACCCCGGGGCGCTGGTTCTTGGCGTCGACGACCGCGCGGGTGACGATGGTCGTGCGCTCCACGACGGTGCCGGGCTTGACGCCGTTGACCTCCCGGATCTGCACGCCGCGGCTGCCGAGGTACTGGTGGCTCTCCCGGTCGAAGATCCACTCCGACCGCTCGCCGGTCTGCGGGTCCAGACGCGCCAGCGCAATCCCGTCGCGGCCGGAGGCGTCCTGCGCGTGCTCGACCACCACGACGCCCGGGATCTTGCCGGCCGCCTCGTAGAGCGCGGCGGCGAGGCCGGCGGGCACGAGCTGCTCGCGGATGACGGAGCCGATCTCGTTGAACGCCTGCTGGTCACGGTCCCGGGTGCCGTTCACCGTCGAGTAGGCGAACTTCAGCAGCGCGTCGGGGTCGGCAGGTTGGGCCGCGAGCCACGTGTAGGTCTGCTGCTTGCGGGGATCGTTGTTGTCCAGCGTGATGCCGCCCTTGTCCTGGTAGCCCGGCTCGTCCAGCCAGCCCTTGGTGCCGTCGGGGGACTTCCACACCTCGCGGTCGTGCAGCGGCTGGACCCAGGTGGCGGACTCCCCGGTGTCCCCGTTGAAACTGGAGGCCATGAAGGAGACCCGGCTCTTGATGTAGATGTACTGACCCGGTCCGGGCTGGGGCGTGGCGTTCGCCGTCGCGGCGGCAGCGATCTCGCGAACTGTCGAGGCGAGCTGGACGGTGCTCCCCTCCTCAATCTGCACGACGGGCGCCTTGACCAGCTTCGGGGAGGCGGCGGCGTCGGGGCCGGCCGGGCTGCCCAATGAGACGACCAGGGCAAGGGCCGCGGCCGCGGCGACCGGCGCCGCGATCAGGGCGGCGCGGCGCAGCGGGCGCCGTGTCGGGGAGGGCGCGGGGGTGTGGTCGGACTGGTGGATCTCGTTCATCAGGTGGTCCTCGAGCAGGTGCTGGCGGTCGGCCGCCAGGCGGGGGTCGGCCGGCGCGGGCAGGAGGCGGGCCAGTTCCGCGTGGTCGAGCGGTTCGTTGCGCCGCCGCGGGTTGCGGATCATCGGTGCGTCTCCTTGTGCGGCCGGGCCGCGGTGTCGCGGCTGCTCTGTGTTTGTCCGGGGGTCGGGAGGGGTTCCGCGTTCTTCTTCGCGGCGCGCAGTTCCTCGTCCGCGAGTTTGCGCAGTCGGGTGCGTGCGCGGGACAGGCGCGAGCGCACGGTGCCGACGGGCACGCCGAGGGTGGTTGCCGCTTCGGCGTAGCCGAGCCCGGACCAGACGCACAACGCGAAGACCTCGCGTTCCGAGCGCCGCAGGCGCGCCAGGGCTTTGCGGGCGGCCGCGAGTTCCTCGGAGTCGGCCATGCGGCCGACGAGTTCGTCGGCGAAGTCGGGGACCACATCGGCGGCGGGTACACGGGACATTGCCGCGCTGTGGCGGCGGGCGGCGCGCGTCGTGTTGCGCAGCACGTTCACGGCGATGCCCATCAGCCAGGGGCGTGGGCTGTCGCCCTCGTCGCGGAGCTTCCCGCGCAGGCGCCAGGCCTCCAGGAAGGTCAGCGAGACCACGTCCTCGGCCAGGGCCCAGTTCCCGGTCACGCGCACGGCGTGGCGGTACACCAGGGAGGAGTGGTCCCGGAACAGGTCGCGGAACGCTTCGGGATTCCCGGCCCGCAGCCGGGAGTGTGGATGGTTCACGTCATGCCTTGTCCGAGCAGGAACACCGGTTCCCGTGACACAGGTCACCGGCCGAGGCCGGTGAGGGTGCGTGTGAGGCTCGGCTCAGAAGCCCGGATGCCACAGACCGACACCCCCTCACCGCGGGAAACACCCGCTAAAGAGGGCCTGAGCTGCCGGGCTTCGGCCGGCAGAAGGCACACGACCACGCCGGACAGCCTCCACGCCCACGTCACCGAGCTCGGGCTCGGTCAGGTGCAGGTGATCGACACCACCAGCAACACCATCACCGACACCGGGCCGTTCGGTATCGCGATCACCCCGGTCCCCGCAGGGCCAGCCCTGACCATCACCAAGACCCACACTGGGAACTTCATCCCGGGCAGAACGGACACCTACACCATCACCGTCGGCAACAACGGGACCGCCCCGACCAACGTCACCACCGTCACCATGAAGGACACCCTCCCTGCCGGACTCACCGCCACCAGCATCACCGGCAGGGGATGGCGCTGCGTCCAGCGCACCCTGACCTGCACCCGCAGCGACGTCCTCAACCCCGGAAACACCTACCCGCCCCATCACGCTGCGCGTCCGCGTCGCCCGCACCGCCACCGCCACCGCCACCGCCCCCACCACCATCGACCCCTGCGACGACCACCACCACCGGTGACCACACCACCCCCGGCCACCGGCCCGTACGGCCGGCATAGCTGAACAACCGGACGCTTCCCGGGCATCCACGCTCGACCCCAACGAGCGTGGATGCCCGCATATCGAGGCCGCTCACCACGAACCACGCCTCGGCCCCGCCGGGCGGTGGCAAGCCTCCCCTGCATCCGAAAGCGGGGAGGCGACCCAGTAGTTCCGGCCGGGATCGGCCGCCGGTTCCAGTGCCGCACTTGAGAGCGCCGTTCGTCGTCGGCCCGGCAAGCGACCCGGCCGGGAACCTCGCCACCGCACCGGCCTCCCAGTCCACCGGACCCGCCACAGCAGCCGCCGTCTTCGCCGCCGTCTTCCGCACCCGCGACACCACGCCAGCGACAGCGTGGGACAACGCGCTACGCCCGGCCACAGCCGGTGCGGCGTCCGCGCAGGCGGCCTGACGGGGCGCAGCGACCGAAGCGACCGAGGCAGCGGGCTCGGCCGGGGTCTGCGGGGCGGGCTGCTGCGCCGAGGCCGCTCAAGCTCCGCGCCTGTTCTGCGGACGACGGTGGCCACAGGCGCGCCGGGTCGGCATGCCCCGGTGCGGGGCCGGGGTGGGTCAGGGGTTGGTGGTGGTACGGGCCCGTACGGCCAGCAGGGCGAGGTTCCCGGCTGCGGCGGCGGGGCGGAAGTCGAAGACACTGGTGAACGGTCCGGTCACCAGCAGCAGGACTTCGTGCGCGCGCAGCGCCCGCCACCACTCGAGCCCGGCCGCGAGTTCCCCCTCGAACCAGGCCTCACCGTCGGGCCGACGCACCGTCAGGCACGACGGGGACGCGGTGGCGGACCAGTCCGGGGCCGGATCCCGTTCCAGGACGCCCGCGTCGCGGGCCCACCCCTCCCCCGCCGCCACCGGGCGTCTTGCCGCGTCGGGCACCACCAGCACCGGACACCGGCCCGGCACCAGCTCCGGCCACGCCCTGCCCACCAGCCCCGTACCGGCCATGATCTCCACGCAACACCCCCTGCCCCACCACGCATCCCGGCACACCCCACCGCCTTGTGCCGGACCCCAGCCCAGCATCCCCCCGTCCCCGGCCCCGGTGCGGGCCGCGTCACCGACCGACAGAACCGAACACAAGGCGCGCGGTAGCACCAACCTCCTCCCAGTCCGGTCTGCAGGTGGAAGGATTCCGATGAACAAGATGACCAAGCGGCCGGTGTCGGTCAGTGCGTGCACGGCTTCGAACAACCGCCGCGCGTGTCGGACGGCCAGGCCGTCCGCATCCCCGGTATCGCTACCCGCTGGCTTGGCGGGCTCCGACCCGGCGGGGCCAGGGGCGGTGAGCGCTTCGGGCAGGCAGCCCGGTGGACGGCGGCGATGTCCTGAACGCGCCGGGACAGGCCCTGCCAGGGGTGGAAGCGGTCGCTGACCTGGACTGCGTCGGGGGCGCCGTCGGCGATGCCCTGCCGATAGGTGAGTGATCCGTCACGACAGGCGACCTCGACGCCGGGGTGCTCTCGCAACCAGCGACTCAGGTGTTCGGCGTCCCTGCCTTCCCAGAGCGTCAGCGGGAGCCGTGTCGTGGCGTCGACCAGGAGGGTGCCGTAGGTGTCACCGTAGAGCGCGAAGTCGTCCACCCCCAGCACCCGGGGTGTGACCAGCGGCGGCAGTGGCACCCGCATCAGCTGGGAGAGCACGCTGGACCGTGAGAGCGCGACATTGAGGATGCTCAGCATCCGGGCCCCGCCCCAGCCGGCCGGCACGACACCGACCGCCTCGACCATGCGCTGCAACAGCGGGGTCTGCCGCTGGTAGCGCACCGTCAGCCCTGGTACCTGTTCGGCGAAGGTCACCTTGGGGCAGGCCGGGTTTTCACAGTAGAGGCGACGCACGCTCAAGTCGATCCGCACCGGCCTGCTTCCGACCGTCACGTCGGCCGGCTGCCGTACGTACCGGCTGTGGATCCACTCGCTCACGGCCCCGCATCCCGTACACGCTGCTGGGTCCCGGGACCGTGTACGGGCCTGGACCACCACGACGGGACCGGACCCATCGACCGAGGTCACAATCACGTCCGCCAAGTGCGGGAACAGCGAAGCCAGTTCAGTCGAGCACCATCAGTAGCTGCCCACTGCCGGGACGAGATGATCTCCGGCTACGAAAATCTTGCCAGAGCCGTAGACGTGCCCAGCCACGCACGGATGAACGTGCTCACTTCTTGATGTACTGATTACCGCGCTCGGGCTGTCCGCGACCCCTTGGAGCGCGCTCAGGCCTGTGTCGGCCCTCTGTGTGTGGTCTGGACGTGAGCGCGCGTGCTCGGTGGTCAGCGCATGAGGACGCGCAGCAGCCGTACGTAGCGGCTCCAGTGAGCCGGGCGGGTCACCGCGCCGGAACAGGCCAGTTCGGCGCGGTCCAGGCTGTCCTCCAGGCAGGCGTCGTGGAGGGGGCGGAAGATGAGCGGCCAGGTGAGGCGTGCCGGGCCGCGGGCGGCCATGGCGAGGGTATGGCGCAGTAGCGTGTGCTCCTCGTCGACGGCCAGGGCGGTGTATTCGTGGAATCCGTGGAAGCCGCGCGGCCCGCTGAAGGTGAAGCGCACCCATTGCGAGGGGACGTGTGCGGTGACGGTGTAGCGGACCGGGCCGTGCCCGCCGACCGCGTCGGCCGCCAGGGGGCGGTCGAACGCCATCGGCGGCCAGCTGCCGTGCGGCCAGAGCTTGTCGTCGCTGCTCGCCAGGGTGTCTATGAGCGCTCCCACCTCGCTTCGCTTCGCGGCCAGCAGGCGCTCGTGCACGTTGTAGACGCCCATGCGTCCTCCTCGGATTCTTTTTAGAGGTGCATCTCTAATATTGTGGAGAGTACTCTCTAGTTCATGGCAAGACCACCCCGCTTCGATGTGCAGCAGCTCCTCGACGCCGCCGTGCGACTGGCCGCCGCAGGGGGCCCGGCCGCGGTGACGATGTCCGCGGTCGCCATGGAGGTGGGCGCCCCGAGCGGTTCGGTGTACCACCGGTTCGCCGGACGACCCGCGCTGCTCGCCGAGGTGTGGCTGCGGACGGTGGAGAGCTTCCAGGACGGCTACTTCAAGGCCCTCGAAGCAGGCGTCGACGCGCGGCAGGCGGGGTGTGCGGCGGCACGCCATGTCGTCGCCTGGAGCCGCGCCCATCCGCAGGAGGCCGCTCTCCTCCTCTACGGCGCCGAGGACTTCGGGCGCGCCGACTGGCCCGAGGAACACCTCCAGCGGGCGGACCGCGGCAACCAGCGCGTGCGCGCCTCCCTCGCCTCCCTCGCCACTGCCCTGGGCGCCGAAGGCCAGCAGGACACCGAGCGAGTCGCACTCGCCGTGGTCGACCTGCCCCTCTCACTGGTCCGCCGCCACCTCCGGACCGGCGACCCCCTCCCCGCCCACGCCGAAGATCTCGCCGAGGAGTGCACCGCCGCACTGCTCGCCTCGCTTCCTACAGCGTCGGCGGCTGTGCCAACAGCTCCAGCCACAGGCTGAAGAACTGTCCGCGTGGCCATCGAGCGGGACAGCAGGGGCGCCTGACGACCGAGCACATTCATCCGTGTTGGTGGGAGGACACGTACACCGACCCGGAGGATCCCGCCTTGGCCCATCGCCGTCCGTGAGCCTCGATCCCCGGCCGGACGCTTGCACGGCGCCTGCCAGACCTGGAGGCGCTGCGCCCGAGACCAAGGGCCCGCTCCCGGGCACAGCGGGCCATACAGGGGTCGCGGGAGGCCGCAGGCGGGCATTGCGGTCCCGGACCGGGCGGTGGGCGCCCGGTCCGCTGGGGGTGGTGCGGACGGCTGCGCCGGACGCACATCTGATCACCAGGTCCCGGCAGGGTGGAACCCCCGCCGTCCGAACCGTCACCCGGAACCGCACTCGCCCCACCCAGCAAACTCAGGGAGAGGGAACACACAGAGGGGGTTGTCTGACCTTCCGGCGGCCCGGAAACCGGGCCTGAGCTGCGGAAATGCTCGGCGGCGGGCGGAGGCGGCGGGGTACCTGCGGTGGTAGCTGCGGGAGCTCCTGCGGTGGCGTCTACGGGGGCACCTGCGGTGGTACCTGCGTGCGGTCGGCGCGGCACGCAGGGCCGCGGTCGGCCGGTCTTGCACCGGCGGTTCGGCGACCGGGTGACGAATCCGGGGACGGCGGCATTGGACCGGAGGTGAGCAGCACTTCCTCGTCCCGCGCGCGACGCGGCCTTGGGCTGGGGCCGGGCGCCGACCTGCAGGGCCTGGTTGCAGCGGGGGTCGTCGCCCTCGCCGCGGCGGGCCTCTTCCAGGTGCTCCAGGTAGCGGGCGGCGCTGCGCTGGACGGCCGGCGTCGCGCATCGGGGCCTGGTTCACCCCGGTCGTCCTGCTCTGGTTCCCCTGGCAGCTGATGGTGGACTGCTGGAGGGCGAGCGCGCCGCTGGACGCGGAGGGAAGGCGGCGCACGCCGTCGGAGAAGGTCCTCGTCGTGTGGTGGTCCACCTGGATCGGCTCTCTGATCGTCGCCCGGATCGCAGGCGCCATGGGTCGCGTGGACCCGTTGGTCCCTGGTGACCTCGAGAGTCTGCGCAACGCCATCCGGGTGGAGGCCGCCGGGTCGGCACTGCGGTTGGTGGCGGCGGTCGCGGCGATCGTGGTGGTCAACCGCCTGACCGCCATGCAGCAGGCGCGCCGAGCCGACGTCAACCCGCTCGCGGCCCAAGCCGCCCAGGCCGCCCAAGCCCAGGCCCAGGCCCTGGTGCAGTCTCCGGCTGCCGCGGCAGCTCCCGCCACCACGCACGCGTCCGCCGAGGCGCCGCGTGACGCCGGGCCGGAGAGCCAGCCTCCGGCCTGACGCTGCACGGCCTGGCCGAGGGCCTGGACCACTACCAGGTCCGCCACTGGACCGCCTGGCACCGGCACATCACCCTGGCCATGCTCGCCCTGGCCTTCCTGGCGGCCCTCGCCGCCGACGCAACGCCGGCAAGGACCGCACAACCGAACCGACCCGCCCGAAGCACCGACCCGATCGACCTGACCGTCCCCGAGATCCGCCACCTGCTCGGCGCCTTCCTGGTTCCACAGGCCACGTCCCCGCACAGCCTGCTGACCTGGTCAAACTGGCGCAGGCTCCACCAAGCAACCGCCCGCCGCAGCCACTACCGACGACGCCTCGCCAAGCCCTCAACCGGATAGATCACGAAGTCACACTGGAGTATTAGTCCCAGTCCTGCAGCTGCTGGAGCAGGTCGGCGTCGCCCTCCATCCGCAGCGAGCCGGCCGGGATGCGCATGTACATGAGCAGGGCCATCTCGCTCGCCGTGCCGTAGATGGCGGCGGTGGGCTTGCTCTCGGCGGCCTCCGCCGCGGTGAGGCGGGTGAAGCGGGAACCGGCGGCGTCCACCGTCTGGCGCCAGGAGCCAGCCTCGGCTGCGTGGTAGTCCATGGTGGCGGGCTCACCCGGCCACGGGACCGTGACGGTGCAGACGGTGGCGAGGAACTCCTCGATGGCGTCGACCGCCTCGGTCGTCGGCAGCTCCTGCGGGGTACCGGAGGCCAGTTGGGCGTCGTAGGTGTGGATCAGCGACTCCGGGACGCGGCGGCGGGCCACGGCGGCCACCGTGTGCGGCGAGGCCAGCGGCTCCCACCAGGCCCAGCAGCCCCGGTCCGGGCCGGCCTCGCGCAGAGCAGTAAGCAGCTGCTCCGTCGAGTCGGCCAGCCAGGTTATGAGGGCCTCGCGCTCCCTGGGCGCCGCCAGCCCGTCCTTGCTCGGCCGCTCGTCGCCCGGCGCGGTGTTCAGCACGATGTAGGCCCAGAAGCGGTCCCCCTCGCTGAGGTGGTTCGCCAGGTCGTACAGCGTCCAGCCCGGGCAGGACGGGACGTCGGCGTCGAGGCTGGGGGCCGCGGCGACGGCGGCGCGGAACGCGGCGGACCGTTCGTCAATCATTCGCAGCAGGGTGGGGAAGTAGAGATGCTCAGTCACGCAGACCTTGTATCACCCGGACCGGGACTCTCACACTCGATTAAAACCGACCGGCAAATGGATCACTTGAGGCGTCGGGTGGTGGGGCGGCCGTCCCAGCGGTAGCGGCTCGTCGAGCGTCGGATGAGCATGCGGAGCGTGACGAGAGTGGCGGCGAGGTAGAGATAGAAGTCCACGACCTCGCCGCTCCTCTCGGTACAGCGACGGAGCCTTCCGTAGCCGTTCATCCACGCTCGACTTTTGACGTTCTGGCGGGTCTGGGTGATCAGGCTGCGCTGGCTGCGGCCCATGCCTGCTGGACGGCGCGGATTTCCTCATCTGTGGGTCTGCCTGGGCTGTTGGGCGTAAATCGGGCGGCGATGATGACCCGGCGGAGCTTGGCGACCATGTCGGACAGGGACGGGTCGGCCTTGGTGGTGTACCAGGGGGCACGTTCGCGGTGCTCGGCGGCGTCGGCGGGATGGTGGCCGTGCAGCGCGTACCAGACCACGGTGATCGTGTAGCAGTACAGGCTGAACGGGACAGTGCGTTCGACCGCGTGGCGGGTGCGGCGTTGGGCCTGGCCGGCACCTAAGAGGTCGCGGGCCTCGGCGCAGGTGACCTCGATCGGCCAGCACCACGCGTACCGGGTGACCAAATCCGGCAGTGGCGTGTCCAGGTCGGTGGTGACCAGGGCCAGGTCGTAGCCGCTGACGGTGTCCTCGTCGCGCAGGAGCACGATCCGGACGGTGCGGGTGTGGAACGAGCCGTACCACAGGCAGGTCGTCGCGGTCAGGTGGACGGTCTCGGTGCGCTGGTAGCGCGTGACCGTGGCGGTGGTGAAGTCAGCGGTGTCGGCCAGGTCCTTGGCGGTGCCCAGCCGCTGGCCCTTCAGGGCGGGTCGGCCGCGGCGCCCGGTGGGTGGTGGGGCCAGGTCGTACAGCACCGCCGAGGCGGGAAGCCGAGTGGTGAACGTGCAGGTCGTGGGCAGAGCGCGGAGCGCCTTGCCGTGGTAGGCGGCGTCCGCGACGACGTGGATGTGCCGTCCGTAGTGGCAGGCGGCCAGCAGGCGGATCATGGACGCGGCGAGGCCGGCCTTGGACTGCTCCTGTTGCGGGCGCCACAGCCGGGCCATCACCGGCAGGCACACCGGCCGTGCCAGGAACGGCAGTTGAACCACGATGCCGACCACCACGAAGCAGGTTCCGCGCCCGACCGGTCTGGAAGCCCTGGCCGCGCCGTCGTGCTGCCAGGCCGCGCCGAACACCTTCTTTCCGCGCCGCTTGAACAGCGTGTCGTCCACCGTCACGGTCAGCACCGCGCCCTCGGACAGCAGGCGGCGAACGACCAGATGGGACAGGGCAATGCCCAGGAGGTCCGGCTTCCAGGTCACGCGGGAGAAGAAGGCGTGGGCGCGGTCGTGGGACCAGGTGCGCGTCAACCCCGCGCCGAGGAGTATCCCGGTCACCGTGCACCGCCCCGTCTGCGCGATCAGCCCCCGTGACCAGCGCAGCGAAGGTTTGGAAGGTCGGCGCGGTGAAGCAACCACGCACCAACTCCAACACGGCGAGCAGCGAAGCGGGTACGGTCGGATCCGGAAGTATCGGCGGGTCCCTCACAGCAGGCGACGCAAGCACCGCCGATGCTTCTCCGCTGTCGCCAGCCAAAGCGGCCAGATGACGCCACATCACCCACCCGAGCGACCCACACGACGATCAACAAAAACGTCAAAAGTCGAGGGAGTTTCAGGTAGTCGAAAACGTCGAGGCCGTCGATCCGGTGGGTGCCGTCCGACCGCTCCAGCGTCAAGCCGCCGGCATCGCTGCTGCCGCCGGCCCGGTAGCGCACCGTCTCTCCGGCCGGTCCCCCGCCGGGTGCGAGGTAGCTGAAGCGCCCGGTGTCCGGGCCGGGGGCGGAGCTGTCCAGCCAGACCAGCGGCCGTCCCGGCTCGCGAAGCGCCTCCGCCACTGCCGCGCCCGGCAGTGCGTAGGGCGCGTCGGCCACCCGCATCAGGGGCCGCGGCCGCTCGCCCCAAGGGGCGGGCAGGAATCCCGATCCGGACACCGGGGCAGGAGCGGCGGACGCCACCGCCGGTCCT
>NZ_JAHSQD010000012.1 GCF_020103755.1 Streptomyces sp. LS1784 | reverse complement strand
GTACAGGATGCCGTCGATGACCTGCCGGTGGTCCCGCCACCTGCCACAACGCCCGTTGCTCACCGGCAGCAGCGGCCGGAGCCGCTCCCATTGACTGTCAGTCAGATCACCCCTACTCCCCATAGTCATATCAACGACTCAACTGATCGACAGGACACGGCCTAGCTGCCGCCGCTTTCAGCGCCGGGCGGCCCGTGTTCGCGAAGGGGGCCAGCAGGACGGTTGCGACGATCAGCGGGCGATCGGTAGCCGTCTCGTTCCAGCGATCCTCATAAGGCGTTGCTTACCTGACATCTCGCCAATGGACCTCGGAAACGGTTCACTTCCCCGCGAGTCGGAACAGACCCCAATACAACGAGCCCGTCATGCACGCTCGATGAAGATAACCCAACCGCGATGGTCAACAACACCGCCGAATGGCAGGCAGGTTGACAGCCAGTGAGCTGGCACCTCCTCCTTCTTCGGCCTGACGAATAGTCGATCATTGCTCTGCGAGAGTCTCTAGCCAGCGCCGCCTGATCAGGCGGCCATGCCGGCTGGGGGGAGCCAGGTGTACTCCGCTACTCCGTTCATTCGACCCTCCACGCCCGCGTGCCATCGACGCAGATCGTGAGGTTTCCCATGCGTCTCCGCAATCCGCAAAACTCTTATGACTCGCAGGCTCCGCATGCCGCGCGGACTCCGCGGTCCTCGCTCGGGCGAACCGTCCTGGCCGCGACGGCGGTCCTGGCCCTGACAGGCTCGATCGCCGCCCCGGCCTCGGCGGCCCCCGCGGCCACCGGCCGAGCCGACGCCGCGATCGTCGGCCAGGGCGACCCCTCCCCGTACACCGGGGTGGAGCGCCTCGCCGGCGACGCCACCGACGACCCGGCGGCCGACCAGGCGGCCCAGGACTCCTGGACACCCGAGGAGATGCGGGCCGCCATCCCTATGGACCGGAAAATCGCCGACCAGCCCCAGCCGGCCGGCGATGCCACCCCGAACGGCAGCGCCGATGCCGAGGCCGCGTCGGGACCGATCGACCAGGCCTCGGCCGGCCCGGCCGAGGCCGCTGCGCCGCAGACGCAGGACGGCGTCGTGTCCCCGCGGGGGTCCTGGCCCTCGTCCGGCGTCCCAACCGTCGGTGCGATCTTCTTCAAGATCGGATTGACCAATTGGCGTTGTACCGGCACGGTCATCAACACGGCGTCCAAGAACATCATCGCCACTGCCGGCCACTGCATCTTCAAGTACGTCCCGATGCCCAGCGGCGTCTTCGTGCCGGGCTACCGCGACGGCCAGAGCCCGTACGGCAAGTGGTCGGTGAAGTCCCGCTGGATCGACACCACCTGGAAGAAGAACCGCAACCCGGACTACGACTACGGCTTCCTCGTGCTCAAGGACCAGCGCGGCCGCCGCGTCCAGGACGTGACCGGTGGGAACGGCTGGCGCACCAACGCCCCCTACTTCAACTACGTCGAGATCACCGGCTACCCGGGCAACCGCAACACCCCGCTCCAGTGCATCACCTCCACCCGCCAGCTGAAGAAGTACGCCTGGCACGTCGAGTTCCCGTGCGACGGCTTCGCCAACGGCGTGTCGGGCTCGCTGCTGATGGAGAACTTCAACAACGGCAGCCAGCTCGGCACCGCCATCGCCTCCCTCGGCGGCGTCGACGACGGCGGCAAGAGCGACAATGTCTCGTCCGCCGTGCTGTGGAACAGCCGCACGGCAGCGCTGCTCAACGCAGCGGTCCGCGGCCAGTGACCGAGTGACCGAGACCGGGGAGGGCGCGCCGGCGTCCTCCCCACCCTCACCTAGGAGCCCTCGTGAATGAGAATTCCGCCGCGAACCCATGGCGCCGTGCGGCCGCCCCGCTCACCGCGACCGTCGTCCTGGCCGTGTCCGCAACGGTCTCCTGGTTCCTCTTCCACCGCGACCTCTCCTGCTGGGGCAAGGGACCGGGCTACGTCTACGCCCAACTCGGCACGATCGTCCTGGGAGGCCTCGGCGTGCTGGCGCTGGCCGGCTCCTGGCTCGCGGTCCGCTGGGCCGCAGCCCGCACCGCCTGGATGGCCGCCGTCATCGCGGCCCTCCTCGGCCTGGCCACCATCCTGCTTGCCCACTCCCCGAACTGTGGCTGAACTGATCCTTAAGCAGCCACCTCGAACGGACTGCTGAACTTGGTCACTCGTATCGGTAACTGCCGTACGTGGAAACGACCTCCTCCTGATCATGCTCTCCGACCGAGGAACGCGCGCGATCAGCACGAAGGCCGTGAGGATGAGTCTGCTACACCATGGCGATCGAGCACTTGAGTGCCGTCCTCGGCTCACTCGTCGCCGAGGTCCCGGGAATCACCACGGTCAAGAACAACTGCTGACCGTGGTCGCCTTCGCAGCGGCCGCTGCCACCCTGACGCCGATCCCCACTGCCGCCCAGCAGGAGGCCCTCGCCCTGCACGCCGAGGGCGCCGAGGTCACGGCCGTCCGTGTTCTGCGCGACGGCACCTTCCTCGCCCTCGTCCACGGCCCGGCCGCCCTCGCCGCCCCGGTCCGGGATGGCCGCTTGCCCACCACCCCACCGAGGCCTCCGCCCGACTGGTCTGCGACCGCGACGAGACGATCCGATGCCTGCGCCGCGCCACCGACCTCGACCTCACCACCACCCACCTGCTGGTCAAGGAACTGGAGGGGCCGACCCACTGAGTCCGCCGCGCAGCATCCTGATCGTCGACCGGCACAGCACCCCGCTCACCGTCACACTGACCGGCGGGAACCGCCACGACGTCACAGAACTGCTGCCGCTCCTGGACTCGATCCCGCCGATCCGCGGCCTGCACGGGCAACCGGGGAGCGGAACCCAAGTGGCCCGCTCCCCAGCTCAGCGCTCAGGTGTCGTCGCGGTCAGCGCGTCAGCGCCACCACTGGACCGCCTTCTCGGCGTTGATGATGCCCGCGCCGTAGAAGCCGTTGTCGTCGGCGCCGCCCTCGCAGGTGGCCTTCCATTCGCCGGCGCCGCCCGGGTTGAACTCGCCGGTCGGGCACGGGTGGTAATCGGCCTGGTTGGTCAGCAGCTTGGTCAGCTCGTCCGGGCCGGCCCACGGGAAGGTGCCGGCGAGCAGCGCGGCCACCCCGGTGGCGTGCGGGGCGGCCATCGAGGTGCCCTGCATGTAGCCGTACTTGCCACCGGGGATGGTGGACAGGATGCGGCCGTCCTTGTCGGGGGTGTCCGGGATCTGGTAGTCGCGGTCGCCACCCGGCGCGGCGACGGTCACGACGCCCTTGCCGTAGCTGGAGTAGGACGCCTTGTCGCCGTTGACGCCGACCGCGGAGACGGCGATGACGCCGGGGAGCTCGGTCGGGAGCGACAGGCAGTCGTTGGTGACCGGGCGGGAGGCGGGGGTGGTGTCGTCCGGGCTGGCCACGTCGACGGTCTTGTGCGCCAGGTCGATGTTCTCGTTGCCGGCGGCGGCGATGTTGAGCACGCCCTTGCGCTGCGAGAAGGCGACGGCCTTGCGGACGGCGGCGGTGATCGCGGCCTGGTCCTTGTCGTTCGGGCAGTTGAACATCCACGGGTCGACGTAGTAGCTGTTGTTGGTCACCTTGAATTGGTGTTCGCCGGCCCAGACGAAGCCGCAGATCGCGTACTCCGGATAGATCATCCCGCCGTCGTCGACGACCTTGACCGCGGCCAGCTTGACGTTCGGGGCGATGCCGACGATGCCCTTGCCGTTCCTGGCGGCGGCGATGGTGCCGGCCACGTGGGTGCCGTGGTCACCGTCGGCGCCGGGCTGCCAGGCCTTCCAGTCGGTGTTCGGCTTGCCGCCGTCGATGCAGGAGACCGACTGCGAGGCGTCCACGTTGGCGGCCAGGTCCTCGTGCGTGGCGTCGATGCCGGAGTCCAGGACGCCGACGGTGACGTTGCGGCTGCCGAGCGAGATCTTGTGGGCCTTGTCGACGCCGATCTGACGCATGTCCCACTGGTAGGCCTCGTACGGCTCCTGGCCGGGGGCGGCGGTGCCGGTCGGCTCGGCGGCGACGTCGGCCTTGCCCTGGTCGGAGGCCTGGATGCCCTTGGTACGGCTGGCACCGACCGAGTCGACCCCCTCGACCAGGCGCAGCTTCTCGGCGAACCTGGCGTCGGTCGAGCGGGCTATGACGACGCCGACCTGCTCGTACGACTGGACGGCGGTGCCGCCGAGGCCGGTGACGGCCTGCTCGACCTTCTGCACCTGGCCGTGGTCTGCCTTGGTGTTGACGACGTAGCTGAGCAGCGGGCCGGGGGTCGGGTCGGCCGTGGGAGCCGCGACGGCGGTGCCGGTCGGGAGAGCGAGGGTGCCGACGGTGGCGAGCACGAGGCCCACTGCCGCGTAACAGGTCCGGCTGATCCGAGGAGCTCTCATTGGGGTTGGTCCTCCCGAGTCGTCATGTGGCAGCTGCGGTGTGGCAGGTGCACTGGGGTGACCGGGACGTTAATGAATATTCGCCGATAAGCGCTAGAGGTAGTCACGGACCTTCATCTCCCGGGCTGAAGTCGGCACTTCAGACGGATACGGAGGCAGCCGATCGGCTGGTTGCACCCTGCCTTTCGGCGGATTCGCAGCAGTCCTGGTTCCCGTACTCTCTTGCCGAGCGATCTCGGCCGCGGACTTCGGTTCCGGCTGAGCGGAGCAACTACTGGGTGCCCTCGCTGATGGCTCCCGCAACTGTTCAGGAAGGTGGCCAGAAATGTCCGACGACCCGACAGAGGAACTCCATGAAGGCAGTGTCCGCGAATGGCACCCCGAGGAGGGATGGGGTGTTCTGGTCACGTCGGCAATTCCGGAGCCGGTGTGGGCACATTTCTCGTGCATCGCCGCCGACGGATACCGGGAACTGACGGAGGGGCAGGTCGTCCGCTTCTCCGTGGAGCAGGCCTCGCAGGACTCGTTCAACTGGAGGGCAGTACGGGTGGAGCTTCCGGGCCAGGGCCCGACCGAGCGCGGCACCGGGCAGGACGGCGGCCCCGGGTACGTCTCGGAGCTCGACATCACATTCGACCAGTAGCTGTCCCGAGCTCAGGCAACTTTCATGGCGCAGCCCTTCTCGTACACCCTACGATCAGAATCGGATTTCTCGTGTCTGTTATCTCCGGCAAGCGACTCGCGGCCATATCGATGCCCGCCCTCGCGCTGGCTCTCTTCGCAGGCTCCGCTCCGGCACACGCCGGCGTCAACGAGGGCAGTCACACGTTCAAGATGTCTGCGCCGTCCTACAACAGGACGGACACGAACGGTACTTTCAACGGGCAGGTGAACATGGCGGGCCATGTCGGCAGGAACGCCCCCATGGCCTGGTCCTTCACGACCTCGCCGAGCATCCGGGCAATCGCCGCGGGAAACATGACCTGCAAGGCGGGTCACATGCAGCTCCCCTACAGCGATTCACACCCGAACGTCGGGGTCGATTACTTCTGGCACTCCACCGTGCCGGACAACCGCCACAACGTCAATTACAAGCTCTGGGGGAACTGCACGTTCCGGGTCAAGGTGTCCGGCCGCGCCGGGACGGCAAACCTGGGGTTCCGCTTCAACTACTCGCTCGTCGACGGCATCAGCAGGAGCTCCGTCGAGCCGGGCGCGGGCGATGCGCAGGAGGAGGCTTACTCGTCGGACCTGCAGATTGCGTACGACCCCGTGTGAGCGGGCCCTCGGGTCCCTGGTCCGGCAGAGAAACGGCAACTGACTCGGGCGGGCCCTGCCTGAGGTTCGGCGACGCCTTCCGCCATGCCGCCGTGGGGTCGTCGGGCCCACGAGCCGGATGCCCGTGCTCGGGGCCCCGTCGGCGCTGCCGGTGAACCTGATCAGCCGGGAGCCGTGGGCCGGGAGACCGGCGGCGGTCCACGTCCCGGTTGGCACGGGTCGTGGCGGGAGGGCGGGGCCGGGGCTCTGGCCTCCCGCGGCCCGAGCGGATCCCGGTGCCCCCTTGTCCCCGCACTGGTTGGAGAAACCGGCCGCGTAGCTGGAGCAGGGCACCTATCGTGCGATGACACCCGCCGCCGTGCAGACCGCTCGGTGCACGGCAGCGGCTCCGCCCTGCCGCCCGCTTCCAGTGCGCTGCCGGCACGACGGGTGAGACCACCACAGGCTGCCGCGGGCCACCGGCGCACGCGGTGCCCAGGGGCTCGGGGCCGGGCTCAGACACCGCCCAGCAGCCCCGCGTCGTGGGCGAGGATGGCGGCCTGCACACGGTTGGCACACCCCAGCTTGGCCAGCACGCTGCTCACGTGCGTCTTCACCGTGCCCGCGCCCAGTTGCAGCGATACTCCGATGTCGGCGTTGGAGGCACCGGTCCCGAGGAGGACGAAGACATCGTGCTCCCGGGCGGTGAGGCTGGAGAAGCGGCCGGGCCCCGGGTGGTCGGCGGCCGGTTCGTTGCGGGAAGCGCTCGCCGCGAGGTACCGGTCGATGAGATGGCGGGTGACACGCGGGGACACCACGGGGTCGCCGCGCACCACCGTCCGGATCGCCTGGATGAGCTCCTCCGGTGGGCTGTCCTTGAGGAGGAAGCCCGCCGCGCCGGCCCGGAGCGCGCGGGCGATGTTCTCCTCCTCGCCGAAGGTGGTCAGCATGACGACCTTCACGGCGGGGGCCAGCTCGGCGATCCGTTCGGCCGCCGACAGACCGTCCGCTTCCGGCATCCTGATGTCCAGGAGCGCGACATCGACCGGGACCCGGGTGACCAGCCGGATCGCATCGTCGCCGTTGCGCGCCTGTGCCACCACGTCGATGTCGTCCGCGCACCCGAGGACGAGCCTGATGCCGGCGCGGACCAGGTCCTGGTCGTCGGCGAGGAGCACGCGTATCACGGGCCGGGGCCTCTCGGGACGGGAATGTCGGCGGGGATCACGGTGTCCTGGACGAGCCGGCCGCCGAGGAAACAGTAACGGTGCACCGTCGGACGGGCTGCCGGCCCGTCGCCGTAGTCGGGGTAGCACGCGCGCACGGTATCGGCCGGCGCCTCGGGCTCCCGCCGCCGGACGGCCGCCTGCGCAAACGGGTCTCCGGGACCGTGGTAGCGGACGAACTCGTCGTGGGAGAGCTCGGCGGGCGGCGCAGGCGGCACCTCGCCTCCGCGGTACGGGACGAAGACGAGGGTGAAGAACTGCAGCGTGATGGTGCCGATCAGCCCGAGCACCGGTACCAGGCGGCCGGCGCTCCGGTTCAGCCACCTCTGCGGGCTGCTCGCCGCCGTCGGCCGCCCGGTGACATGCGGCAATGGTTCGGGCATCTCACCGACTGGGGTGTCCAGCGGGATGTGCGCCTCGACCGCGAAGCCTCCCTGCGCGGTCGGCGCGGTCCGCAGCGTACCTCCGAGCAGCCGGACACGTTCGTGCAGGCCGATGAGTCCGAGCCCACTGCCCGGCAGGGGCTGAAGCAGCCTCGGCACGAGCACCGGACCGTTGCGGACCCCGACCGTTACCGCCTTCCGGCCGTGGCGGACCACCACCTCGACCTCGGAAGCGGCCGCGTGCTTGTGAACGTTGGTCAGTGCCTCGCGCACCACCCGGTGCACCGCGTGTCGTACGGGCGACGCCGCGCCGGCCAGGTCGGCTCCCTGCCAGTCCAGCCTCACCATCACGCCCGCGGCCCGGGATTCATCGGCCAGCGCGGCGATGTCCGCGCGAGTGCCGCTCGCCCCGGTGAGGGGTTCGGCCGCGGCGGGCGCCGCGGCACGGAGCACCCCGAGGATCTCGCGCAGCTCCTTCATCGACTGCCGCACCGTGCTGTTCACCAGGACCGCGCTCTCGCGCAGCACGGGGCTGGTGCCCTTGCTCGCCAGGACCAGACCACCGGAGTGCAGGGCCGCCAGGCTCAGGCCGTGGCCGAGCAGGTCGTGCATCTCGCCGGCGATCCGGGCTCGCTCGTGTGACCTGGCCCGTTCCTCCGCCGCTTGCTGGGCCTGTTCGAGGTAGGCGTTGCGCTGGCGCAGGGCCGACTCAAGGCGTCGGCGCTGGCCCTCGAGTGCTCCGGCCATGCCGGGCAGCACTCCGCACACCACGGTCGAGACCATGACGACCATGATCCGCTGGTCGAGGAGCGGCGCCGAGCCGAGGACGGCACTGGCCGCGGTGACGGCAGCGGGAACTCCCAGCAGGACGGTCCCCAGGGCGAGCCTGTGGCACAGCCGGGTACAACGCTGGCCGGCCGTGTACGCCGGCACCGGCAGAACGCCGCCGGCCAGCGGATCGAGCGCCACCAGGGCCGCCGCGACCACCACGGCCGCCAGCGGGAGGCGGCGACGGGCCGTCGTCGCCGCCACGGCGCACGCGGCGACCAACAGGTTCGCCGGCGATTCGCCGAGCAGCCAGGTCCCCGCCGGCCACTCGGCCAGCCGCACGAACAGGAGGTACACGGTCAGGGAGCCCACCGCGAGGAGGCCGATATCGGCCGCGAACCGGCGTGACCGGATGCTCATGCCGGTTTGCTGTTCCTCTCCCCGCGGTCGTCCCGTCGGCTCCGCGCGCGTGTCGCTTCCAGCATGCCTGCGCGGAGAAGGGGGCGAAATCCGTGTGCCTGCCGGATATGACGTTGCCGATGTCCCACCCTGCCCAGGACACCGGCCGTGCCGCAACTGTCGCAGGACCTTCGAGAGCCGCGCACCGGGACCTCGCCGACACGATGGTGGCCGTCGGCCATGTGCGGCAGCCGCAACGGCGATGCCGGCGGAGCCGCCGCGAGGCGAGGGCGCCGGGTGGAACGGAGCGCAAGGATGACGTACTCCATGAGGGATCGGACGTGCGGCAGTGACCGTCCTGGTGCGGGCCCCAGCGGCTCGCACCGGCGGCGCTGGGACCTCGCCCGGGGCCGTCCACGGGGCCATGAGTCCGCAGGGCGGGGACCCACAGCAGTAGTTTGGCCCCCGACCGCCGGTCAGGGATCCGACCGCAGGTGGAGGCTCCCCGCGCGGCCCCCGCCGGATGGCCTCTGCCGATCGGCAGAGGCCATCCGGCGGGCCAGGTCGTGACTCTCCGTCCGAGGAACACCGCAACCGGCTGCCCGGATGCCCGAAGCAGCTCTGTAGGCCGATGTCCGGGCGCGGGCCGGTGTGTGACGGTACGGGAGCGGACGCAGCGGATCCGCTGGTGGAAGCCGGGTTCCTCGATGAGAGCCGGACCTCGGCGGTCTGTTCCGGGATCCGTCGCCCGCAGGTCCGGCGCGATGGCGGACATCCCGGCGGCGGGCCGCACGGGTGGCCGACCGCCTGCACGGGCTGGCCTCGGCCGCGTCGACGGGGCGGACGAGTGCGTGCCCGGCACAACGGGATGCACACAAAGCAGGAGCGGTGACGGGCAGGGCAACCTCGCCGGCGGGAGGCCGAGGCAGTGATTCATGTAGTGGTGGTCGACGACGAGGCTCTGATCCGGTCAGGATTGGAGCTGGTCCTGAACATCGCTGAGGACATCCGGGTCGTGGCGGCCATCAGCGGTGGTCAGGCCATGGCGGCGGTCATGGAGCACACGCCCGATCTTGTACTGCTGGATGTGCGGATGCCGGACATCGATGGGCTCACTCTTCTGCGGCGTCTGATGGAGTTGGCCGCGCCCCCCGTGGTGGCGATGCTCACTACCTTCGACCATGACGCCTACGTCGCCTCCGCACTGAGAGCCGGCGCTTCCGGCTTCCTCCTCAAGGACGTTGATCCCGACACACTCGCTTCGCAGGTGAGGGACTTGATGACAGGCAGGGTCGTGCTTTCGGCCGAGATCACCACTGCGGTGGTCGCCGGCTACCTAGAACACCACAGATGCGTGGACCGCCGGGCCCATGAGACGGTCAGCCTCAGCGAACGAGAGCGCAACATCCTGATCCTGCTCGCCGAAGGCCTGTCCAACACCGAGATCGGTCAGCATCTCCACCTGAGCATGGGCACCATCAAGGACAACATCGGAGCCCTTCTCCGCAGGCTGGGCCTGGCCAACCGTCTCCAGGCCGCCCTGTGGGCCCAGCGGGCGGGACTGCTCCCCCATGATCGGAACCCGGGCAGGCGACCTGCCTAGACGCGGCCGGCGACGCGGCGGCATGTGGTGCCCTGGCCTCGAACAATGCGTCCGGCAGTGATCATTTACGGAGCGACCCTGCCTCGGAAAGGTGTACGACCGGGCCGGTGTACGAAGGTCCCATTTCATGGGGTGAATTCCACCGTTAGGTTCGACGGCAAAGGGGAGAGCCAATCGGCTCCTCGTACTCATCGGTTCAGAGGAATTGAATTGAAGAACCTTGCAGCGGGATTCACTGCGGCAGCGATAGCGGGAAGCCTTCTTCTGGCGGGATCCGGTGCCGCCTACGCCGGGCCCCCGGTTGCGAATCCGGTGCCGGTGACCACCATTTCCGCGGGAACGGCCACGGTGGAAACGGACCCGGTCGACACCCCCGATCTCGTGGACCCGCGGCAGGACCACAACGCCATCAACTGCCGTTTCAACAAGACGGAGCAGGACCGGGAGAAGTACTGCAAGGCCCTTGAGACCAAGAAGATGACGGAAACGGCGAAGAACTGCCTGATGCGGATGGGGGTCGGCGGTGCTGCCGCGCTGGTCGTCGGGAAGGTCAACAAGAAGGCGGCCAGGGAGATCGCGGTGAACGTCGTGGGGGCCGGGGCTTCGGGCTGCCTGACGGCCCTGCTCACGTGAACAGGGGCCTCGCCAAAGCAGGGGTCCTCGCCCTGTGGGGCGGGACCCTGGTGACGACCGACCACGTGTCCTCCTCGGCATGGTGCCGGATCGTCGTCGCCATTGTCACCGCTGTCCCGATGGCCTGGGCCCTCGACAGAATCGGTGACCGCGGTCGCTGAAGCCGCACAAGGACCGGTTCCATTCCGCGAGTAATTCCTCAGGGGACTTCACCCGGTGGGCGTGTCCGTTGACGCCGACCTCCTTTGCGGCGGCCGGCGTCAACGGACACGCCCAAATAACTCTGATCCACATTTCGGATTCGGCCACGGTCCGCCACGGAGCGAGGAGGGATTCGGCGCCGGAGGAGGTCGAGCTTCAGCGATGGGTTTCGTCAAGACGGCGTGGCGCGGCAGGTACCCAAGTCACTGCGTGGCGGCATGCCCAACCAATAAGCGGGGAGTGACTACAGATGTCCCACACAACGGCTGCCGGCCGGTTCCTGTCGCCCGCGGCGGCGATGCTCGTCGCGGCGCTGACCGCCGGCGCCATGGTCGCAACGGTGTCCGGTGCCCACGCGGCGTGGTCCGAGCGCCCGGGAGCCCACGTGGCGGCCCCGGCTCAGCCGGCCGATTCCGCAGTGAACAAGGTGCCCGCAAAGCTCCAGAACCTGACGGACGCGGAGTTCGAACAACTCGTGACCGCCGCGTACGAGCCGTACCTGACCCAGTTGGAGGCGGTCCCGGACACCATTGTCGACCAAGGCGGCGACGCGGTGATCATCCGCCTGAAGCAGCAGATCGCCGAGGCGCCCGGTCCCCGCTACGGCGACACCCGGGCGGTGCAGGCCGGCTGGTTCGACATCAAGTGCATCGGCCTGGTGACCGCCGCCGCCGCCGGGACCCTGCTCCCGGCCTCGAAGGTGTGGAAGGTCGCGAAGATCCTCAAGAAGTACGGAGTCCGCAGAGTCGTCAACGCCATCAAGGGCATCCGCAAAGGCCAGGGCGCCACGGTGGGAGCCGACCTGAAGGACGCAGCCCTGATCCTGCTCGGCCTGGACGGCATCCAGCAGGCATGCTCATAGAAGGAGACAGCAGTGGAACCGGCACAACTCGTTCTCGGCGCGGAGACCGCGCTCGTCATCGTCGGGGTCGCCTGGATGCTGCTGGGTATCCGTCACCGTGCGCGCATCGCGGGCGCCAGCAGGGCCCGACACGAACTGCTCACGCCGACCAGGGACCTGCTGACAGCGGCAGCCCTCAGCCTCGGAGCGGGCTGGGCCATCACCCGCCACGAGGTCCCCAACCTCCTGACGTTGGTGCTGCTCGGAGTCCTGCTGCCCGCCACGGCGGGCATGGCACTGGCGCTGATACTCCGACAGGAAGGCTCTCCCGTTAAGAGCCTGCGAGGCTGGTTCGTGCTGGCAGTGCCCGTCATCGGCGGAGGCACGGCAGGGCTCGCACCCTACATGTTCTAACAGATACCGGCGAGGCCACTCACCTACGGCCCCGCCGGAGCAACTGTCACAGCCGGCTGCCCGGTACGCTGCTGTCGACGCCCGCCGGACCCTGGACGCACACACCCAGGCCATCACCGGCGGCGCCTGACACCATTGACCTGGGACGGTACTGACACACCCATGTCCCAGCACGACAATGACGCCGGCCGTCCGGCAGCGAACCGGCCGCCACCCCCTTCCTCCGGCCAGACGTCCGCCACCGCCCCCGCCGATCGGCGGGGGCGATCCTCACCACCCGACGCGAATCCACCGGCCGACCGACGGGCTGTCAAGGCCCCGCCTCGCGGGCTTCATCCAACCGGCCAGGGGGTCGGGTCCAGCCGCCTGACCCCGGTCCTGCCCGCTCCCGCGAACCTAGGATCACAGGACATGAACATCGCGCCGGTTCCATGGAACGCCCTGACCGCCGTCGAACAGCGGGCAACCAGATGGAACACCCGCCTCCTCGTCCGGCCGACTCCCGCGCGACGCCTCACGACACCACCCCACGATGAACGGACGACATCACCGGTGGCCCCCCACGCCCTCCCGAGATCCACCGACTGCCCCTGCGGCGGCATCATGCTCGCCGCCCTCCGGCCAACGCGCGACCTGTCCGCCCTCACCCTCCGGGAGTCCAGCGTCCTGCTCCTCCTGGGTGTCGGGCTGGGAAACCTTCCCATCGCCTCGCGCATGGGCATCACCGAACGGACCGTCAAGAAACACGTGACGAGCATCCTCGGCAAACTCGGCGTGAACTCACGACTGGAAGCAGGCCTGATCGCCCTCGTCCAGCACGACCACCTCTGCCGACGGGGAACCGTGCCCGGTGGCAGGATTCCCGGCCCCGCAGAGAGCGCCGCGGAGGGACCGTGAGGGCATCACCGCCTCGGTCGCCCTGTCCGACCGCGTCGTCGACACCCTCGAAGACCGGGCCGTGCGACGGCCGGCCAGAGCCGAGCGGGACCGGCCGCGCCCGGTACGGCAGCAGGGCTCGGACCGCGCGTCGCGGTCCGAGCCCTGCCCCGTGCGGTGCCGCGCTGCAGCGGCGGTGCGTCAGCCTTGTACGGTGTCGCCGCCCGCCTGCCCGGCGCCCTCAGCCGTTCCTGCCTTCTCGCGCATCTTGCGCACCAGCTCCGCCTTCTGGTCGGCTGCACCCTGGCGGTCGAGGTTGCGGTGCGGACCGTTGTTCTGCCGTTCGGCGCGGGACTGCCTCTTGCGCTGGCCGCCGCCCATGCCCACGGGGTTGTTGATGTTCTTGCTCATGGTCGTGGGTTCTCCCGGTAGTGAAGTGAAGTGAAGTGATCTACGGATTCATCGGTGGGGGACGGGCGGCGACGTCGAAGGACGTCAGCAGGGGCCCATCACGCGCTCACTCGTAAATCGGCGTCTGGAAGAACATGACACAGACGTTACCCGGTTCCGTCGGCCCTGCACACCAACCTTTTCGCCGCCCCCGCGTCGGCCGGGCCTTCGGCGAGCGCCCGGGGCCGACCGGTTCCTTCGGAATCCCAGCACCGCCAGCACCCGCCGGCACCCGCCGGTCGTCGCCGCCCGCCGTGTCCAGATGGGCGTTGCCGGGCCGCGGCGGCACTGCCAGTGGTCGCGAGCACACTGATGGCATGAGAGGTCATCTCACTTGCGTCCCGCCGTTGCGTGACAACCCTTGGCTCGGGCAGCGGCGATTCACCTGCCGATTTCCGTTCCCGTGTCCTTTTGGCCACGCGGTGGACATCGCCCATGGGGAGAGGACACGGAATCTGGGATCCCACACCGCCTGCCGGCCGGCCGGGACACCCTTCGCTGCCACTCGCCAGCCCGGGCGGATCAGGTCCGGGTCCGGGGCGCGGGCGTTCCCTTGCCGCCTTTCCCGACCCGTCCCTGAAGGCACGAAGGCCGCAGCCCTGCGGGCAGTCCCACCGGGGAAGGCCTATGTCATGGTCCGAACGACCGGCAGGCCGGCCGCCGGCGCGCTGCCCTGCGGGTACAGTCCACAGCTCTCCCCCGAGCGCCAGTCGGCGCCGCCATCCCACCGCCGCGCGTACAACGCCGCCTCGTATGCCGGCTGGTCGGTCCGCTCGGTGATCTGCGCCCAGGCGGCCCTCCGGATCACCTCTGCCGGCTCCGGTTCGCGCTCGCGCCCCAGCGGTGCCGGGCGGGCCGCCACGACCAGGCCAGCGAGCACCCTCGAACAAGCCATGCTCGAACGGGTGGACCTTTTTCGAAAGGTGTCGTTCCGCTGGCGCATCGACCTTATCGTGACAACTCCGGGCATTGCGGGCAAATGCATCGAGGCCCACGTCGAGCGCGCCGCCTCCCACGCGGAGCGCTGGAGCGACCATGCACCCGTCACCGCGGTGTTCAACTTCGGCGATAACTGACCTGCAAGCAGCCATAGTTGAGCAGGACCAAGGCGGAGGCCCCGGCCTGCGGCAACCCCCGACCCAGCCCCACTCGCGCCAGCGAACGAGGCCTCCGATCTCGCCCAGCCGGCTTTTGACAAGTCGATTCGTTGCACCACCTCACGGCAGGGTCGCGGCAGGCACCGACTGACGAAAAGGGCCACGTGACACCAACACGGGATCGACCCAGGGTGGCTCCACCTATCCCCCCCGCTGGCGCGCTCTCACCAGTGAGAGCACGCCAGCGGAGGACGCACCTTGCTTCAAGTAACCACATCAGTCGACCTCACCCGCAACCCCGAACACATGAGCACAACCAGGTCGGGGTCCGCGACCGTCACCCGATGGACCTTCGGGGATCCGAAGAACGTGACGGTCGAGGTCCTCGATCTCGGAGCCCGGCTGCATCACTTCCTGGCTGCACCGGTGATTTCCGCACCGGCGCCTCGGAAGCCGAGTCAGCTTCGTCCGGCAGCGGTACGCGGAAGGATGCCATCTGGCGCACTTCGTGCAGCTCAAGGAGGCGGTGCTCGACGCCTGACTGGTGAAGGTAGCCGGGTCGGCTCGCAAGTCTGGCCAACGAGACGTCACAAGGATGGCTCGGACGCCGCACGGAGGTCACAGCCCGGTCACTCGCTGTTGGGTACGGGTCGCGCTCCGCGCGGGCTCCGCTGGATGCTCCGGGCCTGCGGACGGCCGACCACGCGGTGTCATCGTCCACGCGCCGTAAGCCCACATGAGCAGGCCCACCAGTGGGAGGAGGGCGCCGAACGCGCAGACGCCGCGCCAGCCGAACGCGGTGTGCAGGACGCCGGCGACGGCCGAGGAGCCGGCGCCGCCGACGAAGACGGAGGTCATGAAGACGGTGTTGATCCGGGCGCGGGCGTCGCCGCGCAGGGCGTAGATCTCGTGCTGGCTCATGACCTGGTGGGCCTGGACGGCGAAGTCCAACAGCACCGCGGCGGCGGCGAGCAGTGGGACGCACCGGTGTCCGGCGGCGGCGAGAAAGAAGGCGAGCGAGGCAAGCAGCAGCGCGGCACCGCTGGCGCTGCTGCCATGGCCGCGGTCGGCGATGCGGCCAGCGACCGGGGCCGCGGCCGCACCGCCCACGCCGGCCAGAGCGAAGAGGGCGATCTGGGCCTGGCCGAAGTGGTGCTCGTCGATGAGCTCGTAGGCGATGACGGTCCAGAAGGCCGTGAAGGCTGCGAACATCGTCGCCTGGCAGAGCGCGCGGCGGCGCAGCACCGGTTCCCGGCGCGCCAGTTCGCCCAGGCCGGCAAGCAGGTAGCGGTAGTTGGCGGTGTGTTCGGGGGCACGGTGCGGCAGTACGCAGCGCAGCACCAGGGCGAGCAGCACCATCAGCGCCGCGGAGACGCAGTAGATCGCCCGCCAGCCGAGCAGATCGGCCACCAGGCTGGCGACCGTGCGGGCGAGCAGGATGCCGATCAGCAAGCCACTCATCACCTGGCCGACGATCGCGCCGCGCCGGTCGGCGGGCGCGAGGTGGGCGGCGAGCGGGACGAGCACCTGGGCGACCACGGACGTGGTGCCTACCAGCACCGAGGCGGCGAGGAACATGGCGAAGTACGGGCTCGCCGCGGCGAGCAGCAGCGCGGTCGCCGTCACCACCAGCGTCCGGGTGGCGAGTCGGCGGTTCTCGACCAGGTCGCCGAGCGGGAGCACGAACAACAGCCCGAGAGCGTAGCCCACCTGAGTCAGTGTCACCACTGTTGTCGCCGTGCCCTGGCTCACCCCGAATGAACGGGCGACGAGTTCGAGCAGAGGCTGGGCGTAGTAGAGGTTGGCCACGGTCAGCCCGCAGGCCACCGCCAGCACCGTGGTGATGACGGGGTTCATCCGCTCCGGTGCGGCCGGTATGGGGATACGCACCGGCTGACGCATGTGCCACCACTTCCTGACGTCGCTTCAGCAGACACCCTGGCGGTGACTCCGGGCGGCGGTCGGCACCGGGAAGGTGCTCGGTCGCTCCTCCCCGCCTCAGCGCGGCGTACCCGGGCTGATCGGCTCGTGCCGCCGTACTGTCGGCTGGTGGGAGGAACGGCCGTGGCGAGTTCGACCAGGCCCGCCCGAGCGTCCGTCGGGGCGTCGGCACGGGCTGAGCCGGGCCGTGCCCCCGACCGGGCTCAGCCTGGCACGCCGGGCATGAGGCAGGCCGCCAGCCCCGACGGCGTGGGGTGGGCGTAGAGGTCGCGCAACGCGACCGAGCCCAGTCCTGCCTTGCGCACAGCGCTCAGGAGCTGGACCGCGAGCAGGGAGTTACCGCCGTTCTCGAAGAAGTGGTCGTCGGCTCGGGCGTCCGGCGCCACGACGGCCCGCCAGATGGCGAGGAGCCTGTCCAGGGTGTCGGAAGCCGCGGGGTGATCGGAGGCGAGCACCTCCTCCGTCCGCCCCGCAGCCGTGGCTCGATCGGGCAGCGCCGCGCGGTCCAGCTTGCCGTTGATGGTCAACGGCAGTGCGGGTAGCGTGATCAGCTCCGCCGGCACCATGTAATCGGGCAGCAGGCCCGAGGCGCGCCGCCGGATGTCCGCGGCGCTCGAGCCGTCGGCCGCCACGACGTAGGCGACGATGCGTGTGTGGGCCGGTCCGGCTTCCTGGCCGCGGACGATCACCGCGGCATCCGTCACGCCGGGGTCGTCGAGGAGAACCGAGCGGATCTCGCCCAGTTCGATGCGGAAACCGCGGATCTTGACCTGGTCGTCCAGCCGTCCGACGTGGTCGACCGAGCCATCGAGCCTGAGCCGCCCCAGATCGCCGCTGCGGTACAGGCGCTGGCCTGTGACGCCGTCAACCACGAAGCGCTCGACGGTGAGTTCGGGCCGGTTGAGGTACTGCTTCGCGAGTCCGGCTCCCCCGACCCAGATCTCGCCGACCGCGCCGGGGGGCAGCGGGCGGCCTTGCGCGTCGCGGATGGAGAGGGACCACCCGGCGAGCGGGCGCCCTACGGTGCGAGCGCGCTCGGCGGGCGCCCAGGGCTGCACGTCGTGCAGAGTGACATGCACAGTTGTCTCAGTGATGCCGTACATGTTGATGAGCCGGCTCTCGCGGACCGGATGGCGACGGAACCAGCCGCCCAGCATCTTCGGGTCGAGGGCCTCGCCGCCGAAGACGACGATGCGCGGTGAGGGCCCTCCCTTGGACGCGTCGACCTCCAACAGGCCGGCGAAGGCGGACGGGGTCTGGCTCAGCAAGGTGACGCCCTCGCGCACCAGAAGGGCGTGGAAGTCCTCGGGCGACCGGGTGACCAGGTAGGGCACGACGACCAGGTGTCCCCCCGTGATCAGGCAGCCCCAGATCTCCCAGACCGAGAAGTCGAAGGCCGCCGAGTGGAAGAAGGTCCAGACGTCGTCCGAGCCGAGCGCCATATCCTTGCGCGTGGCCTCCAGCAGGGCCACGACGTTGCCGTGCGGCACCACCACGCCCTTGGGCCGCCCGGTGGTTCCGGAGGTGTAGATGACATAGGCGGTGTCCTCGGGGCGGACAGCCGGCAGTGTCAGGTCGGGTGACGTCCGCGCCGCCTCCGAGAGGGCACTGGGCGAGAGTACCGGCGTACCCGGCCGAGCGGGGAAGGTGGAGAGGGTGCTGATGACCACGCTGAGCTCGGCGTCCTGTGCGATATACCGCAGGCGCTCGTCCGGCGCGTGCGGGTCGAGCGGGACGTAGGCAGCACCGGTCTTCAGCACGGCCAGCAGGGCGACCACCAGGTCGACGGTGCGCTTGAGGCAGACGCCGACGAACTCGCCGGATGCAACGCCCTGCCGCACCAGAGCGCGGGCCCACGTCGAGGCAGACTCATCCAGTTCCCGGTAGCTCAACTGCCGTGTCTCGTCGCTCACGGCGATCGCGTCCGGCTGGGCCCGAGCCAGCAGTTCGATGATGCCAGGGATGGCCGTGAGCTGCGCACCGCCCAGCGCGGTGTTGTCCGCCAGTGCGACGACGGCATGCGCCTGCGCGTCGGAGAGAAGCGAGAGGCTGCTGACGGTCTGCTCGGCCGGCGCACGGTCCAGCTGGGACGCGAGCCACTCGACCTGGCGGGTGAACGCCTCGGCGACGGTCGCGTGCACGGCCTCGGGCGCCCCGGCGGACGTGTCGAGGAGGACATCGCCCTGCTCCTGGACGAATGTCAGTACCAACGGGAAGGCGTGCGGGGCGAAGGGCAGGTATGTCTCGTCAAGCCGGCGGTCGGTCAGCACCACGCAGACCGCGGGACTCTCCTCGCCACCGGCCTCTCCCGGATCGCGGAGCCTGGACTCGACCTGGCCGAGCAACTGCCCGATCGCCAGATCCTCGTCGACCTCGATCTGGACCACCTTGGCCTCGGGGGCGTACCCGAAGGACTCCGTCGACACTACGGCCAGCCGTACCGCGGCGCTGCGCTCGTACCGGCTCAGGGCGAGAGCGGCGGCGGCGACGACGCAGCCGGGGCGCACGGGCGTCCGGCCAGCCGCTTCGCGGGACTCGGGGCCGGTTGCCGGCACGGGAACGGACACGATGTCACCGGCCAGCCCCCAGCCAGGTGCGGCGGCCGGACGCCAGCCCGCGGTCCCGGGCACGCCCGCCTCGTGCAGGGCACCGAGCACGGCGGTCGCCTCGGCGTCGGCGGTCGTCAGCGCCCCAGCCAGCCTGCGCAGGCCGCCGTGGTCCAGCAGCCCACGGCGGGCGACGATGCTCAGGTCGGCGGCCTCGTCCTGGTAGCGTGTCAGGACCACGCGTAGACCGGCGCCACGCGGAAGCGGGCGCAGCGCCTCCCGGCGCCCGCGCCCGGCGGCCGCGGCCGAGCACGACCCAGCTCCGGCGTCGGTGATCCAGTAGCTGCCCATCTCGGCCAGTCGCGCTGACGCGGCCGCTTGGGTGACCTCCGCCGCCGCCCGCTCGATCGCGGCGGCGCCGGACAGCCGGAGGACCAGGCCGTGCTCGGCCTGGCCGCCGAGCACGGGCCAGGTGTCGGTCCCTGTGTGAGTCTGTTCAGTCATCTCTTCATCCACATCAGCCGAGAAGGTCGCTCATCGGGCGGAGAAGCCGCCGTCGACAGTGAGCGTGGTTCCGGTCACCTGGCGGGAGTCGTCGCCGGCCAGCCAGAGCGCCGCGTTCGCGATCTCCTCCGGCTCGATCAGCGCGTTCATCGGCTGGGCCGTGACGAAAGTCTGCTCGTGCTCGTCGACGTCCACGTCGAGACTGCGGGCGATCTCGGAGAGCATGCGGCCCTCGACGTGGGCGGCGTCGCGCACCGAGCCCGGACACAGGGCGTTGACCCGCACCTGACGCGGGGCGAAGTCGAGCGCCGCCGCCTTGGTCAGCCCGACCAGGGCGTGCTTCGCCGCGACATAGGCCGCGAAGTGCCGGTACCCGACGAGGCCGGCCGTCGAGGAGACGTTGACGATGCTGCCACTGCGCTGCTCCAGCATGGCGGGCGCGACGGCCCGGATCATCCGCCAGGCCCCGGAGAGGTCGACGTCGAGCATCAACTCCCACTCGTCGTCGCTGATCTCGTGCACCGGCTTGCCCGACGGAGCCGCGATACCGGCGTTGTTGACCAGCGCGTCGACCCGGCCGAACCGCCGCAGCGCGCCGTCGACCGCCGCCCGCACCGACGCGCTGTCGCGGACGTCCGCTAGTAGCGGCAGGGTGGAGGCGCCGGCCTGCCGGCACAACTCGTTGGTCCGGTCCAGCTGGTCGCGGCTGGCCAGCGGGTACGGCACGCCCTTGATGTCCGCGCCGACGTCGAGGAGCACGAGATCCGCGCCCTCCTGGGCGAAGCGGACGGCGGTCGCACGGCCGAGCCCGCGGCCGGCCCCGGTCACGATGACAGTCCTGTCTGCTAGTCGCACGGCGTCTCCCGACTGCTCGAAGCACCCTGCGCCGGGCCGGCGAGCGCCTCTGCCGGCGCGTCGGGGTGCAGGTCCGCGGCGATCAGGCGCAGCAGCTCTGCAGGCGTGTCGAGCAGGTACATGTGGCCGCCGGGCCGCTCGATGTAGGTGAACCGACCGGTCGTCACCTTGCACCACTGCGCAGCGTCGTCCGCGCTGACCAGGGTGTCCTGGTCGCCGCGTAGGCAGCTGACCGGCGCCTGGATCGGGGCGTCGGACAGCGGGCGGTAGCTCTCGTGCATGGCCACGTCCGCGCGCAACATCGGCAGCAGCAGTTCCCGGAACTCCGGGAACTCGAAGGCCGGGTGCCGGTGCCCGGCGAACTGCTCCACAGCGGCGAGGAAGGTGTCGTCGTCGAGGTCGACGGTGTTCTCGGCGCGGCCGTGGTAAGGCCCCGGCGATCCGCTCACGTACACGTGAGCCACCGGGATCTCGGTGCGCTCCTCAAGGGCGCGGGCGAGTTCAAAGGCCAGGACGGCGCCCATGCTGTGACCGAACACGGCGACCCGGCGATGTCCGGCCGCCGCGGCCACGGCGTCGGGCAGCAGGGCATGAACGGCGTCGGCCACACTACGGAACGGTTCCTCGTTGGTCCGCTCCTCGCGCCCCGGCAGCTGCAGGGGCGCGAGTCGCAGGCCCAGCGGCGCCAGTTGGCGCCACTTCCAAAACACGCTCGCACCCGCGCCCGCGTAAGGCAGGCACAGGAGCGGTACGGGCTGGAGCGTCATCGCGCTGTGTCTCGATTCGTGCGGTGGGACGTGCCGTCCCCGGACCCACCGGGTGGATGGGGACGGCACGTTCGAAGGATTTGGGACACGGGCCGGAGCTACGGCCGGACAACCGCCGGGGGCCACGCCTCGGGCTCGTTGACCCGGGAGATCAGCGGGAGGTCGCGGATGTCGTCATGATTGAGCACCCACATCAGGAAGCGTTCGAAGCCCATGCCGAACCCGGAGGTCAGCATCGGACTCTCCTCGCGCATGCGGACGTACCAGTCGTACTCGTCCTCCTTGACGTTGTGCATCGCCATGGACTTGCGCAGCAGGTCGGCGTCGACGTGGCGTTCCCCGGAGCCGACGACCTCGCCCATCCCGAAGAAGAGGTCGGCGCAGCGGGCTCGGCTGCTGTCGTCCGGACCGAAGCCCTGGTAGAACGGCACCGCCAGGGTGTCCAGGTCGTGCACCCAGAGGAACTCGCTGACCTTGGTCATCAGCAGGCGCTCGCCCTTGCGCGTGAGGGTGCGCCAGTCTCCCTCGTCACGGACGCAGCCGTCCTCGTCCTGCACCAACCTGACGGCCTCGTCGAAGGTCAGCCGCTCGAACGGGGCGGTGTGGTTGACCATTCGCTCCAGGTGGGAGATGTCGCCGCGCGCGTCGGCCAGCCGGTCGCCGTGCTGGTCGAGCACGGCCGCGGCGAGCGCCTTGACGTAGCCGTTGACGTAACGGATGAGGTCCTCCATCCCACCGGGGATCTCGGCCTCGCTGTGCGTGAACTGGTTCAGGTGTGTGGCGTCCGGGGTCTCGCCGCGGAAGGACGGCAGGATGCTGTAGCACCCGCCGGGCGAGAGGCGGCAGCCGTACTCCAGCGCGAACTGCATCGAGTCCGCCAGGTAGGTGTCAACGCCGCTGACGCTGACCTTGACCGCCTCGGTGTCGCTGCCCAGCGCGGTCGGGCAGGTGACCGTGCGTGTGGTGATCGGCAGCCACAGGTGCTTGAGGCCCTGCGAGCGCGCGTACTCCATGGTCGCCCACTGGAGGGTCTCGTGGAGCTCTGCCACGAGCTGGTACCAGGGCGAGCGCAGGGCCTTGACGAAGGCTCCCGGCTCGTTGCTGGCATAGGTTGCCGGGGGCATGACACTCGGAGTATGCGAAGTGTGCTGCGACATTGGGATGCCCCTTCTTACTGGTGCGCGGATGCGGTGGGAGGGATGTTCTGGTTGCCGGACAACACGTTCTCCGGGTCGAAACGGCGCTTGAGATCGGCCAGGCGCTCGTACCGCCGGGTCCCGTAGACCTCGGCGACCTTGCCCGGCTGCTCGTCCTGCAGGTAGTTGACGTAGGCACCGCCGAGGTGCCACGGCGCGAGCCGCTCGACGCCCGCGCGGCTCCAGGCCGCGTTGGCCTGGTCCTGCGCGGGATCGGTCCACTGGGCCGAGACGGTGACGATGTACGGGGCGTCCCGGCGCGGGAAGGCGGAGGCTTCGTCGGCGACCTCGGCGATGGCGCCGCGCAGGTACTCGAAGTCGATGGACGAGCGTGGGGACACCATCGCCGCCCCGCTCGCGATCAGCTCCTCGGCGGCACCCGCGGTGAGCTCGGTCAGGTAGCAGGACTTGGTGAAGTAGCGGTTCCCGTGCGGCTCGCCGTGGTCGCCCAGGGCCTGCAGCTCGGCGTAACTCATCAGCCGGGCCTCGTCGCCGGCCGCGGTCGCGAACAGCGGCTCGGTCTGCGCCGGCCCCTCGGCCGGGTCGCCGAACCAGACCGAGGTCAGGAACAGCGCCGGCTTGCCCCGCAGTTCGGCCGGCACCCAGTCCTGCGAGCCGGCGTACTTCAGAGCGCCGACGGTGTGCAGGTCGGGCGCCTGCGCCTCGGCGAACTCCCGGTAGCGAGCGAGCGCCGCCACCCCGTCGGCGAGGGCGAAGACACCGGTGTGGAAGTGCACCGAGCCCACCGGGCGCAGCCGGAGCGTGAAGCGGGTGACGATGCCCAGGTTGCCGCCGCCGCCGCGCAGCCCCCAGAGCAGCTCGGCGTGCTTGCTCTCGTCGGCCACCACGACGCTGCCGTCGGCCAGCACAACCTCCGCGGCGATGATGTGATCACAGGTCAAGCCCCACTTGCGGGCGAGCCACCCGTAGCCGCCGCCGAGTGCGAGTCCGCCCAGACCCGTGTGCGAGACGACGCCGGCCGGGCAGGCCAGGCCGTACGCGGTGGTCGCAGCGTCGACGTCGCCGAGCAGGCAGCCGCCCTGGGCGTGGGCGAGCTGCTGCTCCGGGTCGATCGTCACCTCCCGCATCAGCGACAGGTCGATCAGCACGGCGCCGTCGGCCAGCGCGGTACCCGCGACGTTGTGGCCGCCGCCGCGGACCGTCACCGCCTGGCCGCTCGCCTTGGCGTAGCGCAGCGCGGCGCTGACGTCGGTCGTGTCGGTGCAGCGCAGGATCAGGCTCGGCCGGCGGTCGTGCATGCCGTTCCACACCGCCCGCACAGTGTCGTAGTCAGGGTCGGCGGGCCCCACGATCGGGCCCTGGAAGCGGTTGCGCAGCTCCGACTCGGCGGCGGGTGAGGAGGTCGGTTGCAGGAGTTCGGTCATGGGTGTTACTCGCCTTCCGATGGCTCACGTTCGTTGCCCTCACGGGCGGGTCAGGTCGGGCGTGATGATCCGGGCGATCCGGCGGCGCGGTTCGGCGTCCATGGCCTCCTCGTGCCGGCAGTCGAGGTCGTGCTCGGTGAGGTCGGCCAGGTACGGCTCCCAGGAGCGCGGGCTCGGCCGGGTGGCGCCGCGGCTGCGGGTGGCGGTGAAGTAGACGGTCCGGCCGGTGAAGCGCGCCGGGCGGTGCCGGGCCACCAGCCGGCTGGCGTTGACACCAACCCGGACCAGCCGGTCCAGCACCTCGGGCGCCACCGCCAACCGCTCCAGGGCGGCCGGGCGCAGCAGGTCCAGCACGCCGCTGAGGTCCGTGTCGACCCGCGTGGGGTCGACCGCCTCCGGCGCGAGCGTGCTCAGCAGGCTGAACTCGTCCCACTGCTCGGGGGTGGCGTGGGCCGGGTAGGGCCAGACCTCGCCGGGGTAGGCATCGACCAGGACGAGCAGGTCGACGCGGTGTCCCTCGCCCTCCAGCCGGGCGGCGAGCGCCTGGGCGATGTTGCCGCCCAGCGACCAGCCGAGTAGCCGGTAGGGGCCTTCCGGCTGCACGCCGCGGATCTCGGCGAGCATCCGGTCGGTCAGCTCGGCCAGGTCCGCGGGGCGGCTCGCCCCCTCGGCCAGGCCGGGGGCCTGCAGCCCGTACAGCGGCACGGTGGGCGGCAGGTACGCGGCCAGCCCGGCGTAGGTCCAGGCCAGACCGGTGGCCGGATGGACGCAGAACAGCGGTGGGCTGTCGGCGCCGGGCCGCAGCGGCAGCAGCACACCAAAGTCCTCACCATCGTCGCGCGCTCCGCTGGCCGCGAGGATCCCCGCCACGGTCGGCGCCTGGAAGAGCGAGCGCACCGTGACGTCCAGTCCCAGCACCGTGCGGATGCGGCTGAGCAGGCGCATCGCCAGCATCGAGTGCCCGCCGAGGTCGAAGAAGCTGTCCTCGACGCCGACCTGGGGCAGGTCCAGCAGCTCGCAGAAGAGGCCGCAGAGCAGTTCCTCCTGCGGGGTACGCGGCGCCGCTCCCAGCCGGGTCGCGGCCGGCTCGGGGGTCGGCAGGGCCTTCCGATCGATCTTGCCGTTCGGTGTCACCGGGAGTTCGGCGAGGCACACGAACGCCGACGGGACCATGTAGTCCGGCAGCTGCTCGACGGCATGGCGCCGCAGCTCGGCCGGCTCGGGCGCAGCGCCCGAAACCGGCACCACGTAGGCGACCAGGCGGGTGTCGCCGGGCCGGTCCTCGCGGGCCAGCGCGAACGCCTGGTGGACCAGGGCGTGCTGCTCCAGGACGGCCTGCACCTCGCCGGGCTCGATCCGGTGCCCGCGGATCTTCACCTGGTGGTCGGCCCGCCCCATGAACTCCAGCTCACCGCCGGCGCTCCAGCGGACCAGGTCACCGGTGCGGTACATCCGTTCGCCAGGCGTGCCGAGCGGGTCGGCGACGAAGCGCTGGGCGGTGAGGTCGGCCCGGCCGGCGTAGCCCCGGGCGAGGCCCGCGCCGCCGACGTAGAGCTCCCCCACCACACCGGCCGGCACCAGTTGGAGCAAGTCGTCCAGGACGTAGGCCCTCATGTTGCGCAGCAGCTGCCCGATCGGGGCCCGCTTGCGGCGGTAGTCGTCGCCGGCGCGGATCACCGAGATCGACACGTCGTCCGAGCACTCGGCCGGCCCGTAGACGTTGGCCAGCGGGATGCCGGGGTGGCGCGAGAACCATCGGTCGACCAAGTCCGGGGGAAGCTCCTCACCGTGCACCAGCATCCAGCGCAGCCCGCCCAGGAGGTCGACGTACCGGTCGTCGAGATCCCACAGGTCGAGGATCGCCCGCAGCACCTGAGGCACGATCTGCAGCACGGTGATGCCCTCGGCGGCGACGCACTGGACGAGCGCCAGCGGGTCGCGGATAGTGTCCTCATCCAGCACGTGGACCCGACCGCCCACCACCGCCATGGTCAGCGCCTGCCAAACAGCGACGTCGAAGGTCAGCGGCGCGTTGAAGGCCATCGTGTCGCGCTCGTCGAGGCCGTAGAGCTCGACGACGGCGAGCAGGTGGTTGGACAGGCCTCGGTGCGGCACCAGGACGCCCTTGGGCCGGCCGGTGGACCCGGAGGTGAACACGGCGTAGGCGAGGGCGAGCGGGTGCGTGCCGGCGTCGGCGGCCGGGGAGAGCTCCCCGGCCGCCAGGCCAGCGGCTCCGGGCCGCGGCTCGACGCACTGCACGCCCTCGCTGGCCGCCAGCAGCTCGGCGCTCAGCTCCGCCAGCCCGGGTTCGGTGAGCACGAACCGCGCGCGGCTGTCCACGAGCATCTTCTGCGCCCGCTCCGCGGGGAGTTCGGCGTCCAGCGCAAGGTAGCCGGTGCCGGCCCCGAGGGCGCCGAGCGCGGCCATGACGAACCAGGTGCTACGCCGGGAGACGATCGCAGTCAGGTCGTCGGCCCGGGCACCGGACGCGGTCAGCGCGTGGGAGACGGCCGCCGCGGTGTCGGTGAGCTCCTGGTAGGTGTAGCGCGTGTCCGTGCCGGACACCGCGACCGCGTCCGGCTGCCTGGCCGCCCGGGTCTGCACAGTTCGGGCGAGGTCGACCGGCTGCTCCGCGACCTGCGCACCGTTCCACTCGACGAGCTGCTGGTGCTGCTCGGCCTCGGACAGGACCGGCAGCTCGCGCAGCCGCACCGACGGGTCGTCAGCGACCCCTGCCAGCACCCGTTCGAGGCGATCGGCTAGCAGCCGGACGGCGCCCTCTTCGAAGAGGTCCGTCGCGTACTCGAGGGAGATCCGCAGCCCGGCCGCCTGCCCGGCCGCGTCGCGCCGGTCCTCGAAGTCGATGGAGAGGTTGAACTTCGAGGTCCGCGTCCCGAGACGGAGCAGCTGCGCGCTCAGCCCGGGCAGCTGGAGCGCGTCGCCCGGACTGCCCTCGTGCAGGGCCAGCATCACCTGGAACAACGGGTGGCGGGAGGCCGACCGCTTCGGGTTCAGCGCCTCGACGAGCCGGTCGAAGGGCAGGTCCTGGTGACTGTAGGCGTCGAAGTCGGCCGCCCGCACCCGGGCGAGCAGCTCCGCGAAGGTCGGGTTGCCCGAGGTGTCCGTGCGCAGCACCAGGGTGTTGACGAAGTAACCGACCAGGGCGTCGAGAGCCTCGTCGGCGCGGCCCGCGGTGGGGGTGCCGAAGGGGATGTCGACCCCCGCGCCGCAGCGGGTGAGCAGCGCAGCCACCGCCGCCTGGAGCAGCATGAACAGACTGCAGCCGTGCTGCTGGGCGACACCCAGCAGCCTGCCGTGCAGGGCCGCCTCGACCCGGTGGTCGTAGGTGGCTCCCGGGGCCTCGGCGTTAGCCGGCGCGGCGGCGGCACGCGGCTGGCCGCTGCCCTGGTCCGGCAGCACGAGTTCGTCGGGCAGCCCGGACAGGGTCTGCCGCCAGAACCGCAGCTGCTGGTTGACGAGGCTGTCGGGGTCCTCGTCGTCGCCGAGCAACTCCCGCTGCCAGAGCGTGTAGTCGCTGTACTGCACCGGCAGCGGGGCCCAGTCGGGTGCGCGGCCGTCGCGGCGGGCGGTGTAGGCCGTGCTCAGGTCCCGCAGCAGCGGCGTCAGGGACCAGCCGTCGCAGACCGCGTGGTGCAGCACCAGGGCCAGCACGTGCTCCTCGCCGGCCACCTGGATCAGCCGGGCCCGCGTCGGCAGGTCGTCGGCCAGGTCGAAGGGCTCGCCGACGATGTCCCGGAGCACCTGTGCGAGCGGCCGCCGGCCGGTGTCCAGCCGGACCAGGTCGAAGCCCGTGTCGGCCACCGGGAGGACGCGCTGGTACGGCACGCCCTCGTGCTCGCCGAAGACTGTGCGCAGGCTCTCGTGCTGGGTGAGGACGTCCAGCAGCGCGGCTTCGAGCGCCGGCGCGTCGAGCGGTCCGGTCAGCCGCACCAGCACCGGCACGTTGTAGGTGGAGCTGGGTCCCTCCAGGCGGTTGAGGAACCAGAGCCCCTGTTGGGCGTAGGACAGCGGGAACACGCTCACTCCTTGGAATCCCTGGCCGACGGACAGCACGGGTGGCGGGTCACGAACGGCGCACCAGGCGCGGCCGCGTCACGCTCCCGGCGGCGCCCTGCTCCAGCAGGGCCGCGATGCCGGCCACGGTCGGGGTGTCGAGCACCTGCTTGAGCTCGATCGGCACGCCGGTGACCGAGCGGAGCCGGTTCCACAGCCGCATCATCCGCAGCGAGTGGCCGCCGAGCTCGAAGAAGTCGTCGTCCAGGGAGACCGACGCCACCCCGAGCACCTCGGCGAAGGCCGCGGCCACTGTGGTCTCCAGCTCCGTCCGCGGGGCGCGCTCCCCTGCTGCGGCGGCCGCGGACGGCAGCGCGATCGTGTTCAGTGCGGCCCGGTCGATCTTGTTGTTCTGGGTCCGGGGCATCGCGGGCACCTGCTGGATCACGGAGGGCATCATGTACTCGGGCAGCACCGCGGCGAGCCGCTCGCCGAGGCCGGCCGCGTCGATCCGGGCTTCCGCGGTGACGAAGGCCCGCAGTGCCGGGATGCCGTCGGCCAGCGGATGGAGCACCACCGCCGCCTCCCGGACCCCCGGGAGCAGGCCCAACTGGACCTCGATCTCGCCCAGTTCGATGCGGTAACCGCGGATCTTGACCTGGTTGTCGGCGCGCCCGAGGTAGTCCAGCAGGCCGTCCTCGGTCCAGCGGACGATGTCACCGGTGCGGTAGAGGCGGCCCTCGCCGATCCCGGGCGCCGCCACGAACGCCGCTTGGTTGAGCTCGGGCCGGTTGAGGTAGCCGGAGCTCAGCCCGTCGCCGCCGACGTGGAGTTCGCCGGGGACACCGAGCGGCTGGGGGTGGCCGTCGCGGTCAAGCACCCAGGCCGTGGAGTTGGCGATCGGGCGCCCGATCGGTATCCGGCCCTGGCCGGTCTCGGTGATGCGCTGCGCCACTGAGAACGTGGTGTTCTCCGTCGGACCGTAGGCGTTGCTGAAGGTGCTGCTCGGGCATGCCTCGACGGCCCGCGCGACATGCGCCGGGGACAGCGCCTCGCCGCCCACCAGCACATGGCAGCCGGCCAGCGCCGTCGGGTCCTGGTCGACCAGTTGGTTGAACAGTGCGGCCGTCAGGAACATCAGGTTCGCCCGGTGCTGCTCGATGGCGGCCCGCAGCTCCACTGCGTTGAGCATGGTGGTGGCGGGCACCAGCACGACGGTGCCGCCGTTGAGCAGCGCTCCCCAGAACTCGAAGGTCGTGGCGTCGAAGGCGATGGCGCCGGTCTGCAGGATGCGGGCGTCCGGCGACAGGTCCGCGAAGTCGGTGTTGTACACCAGCCGGACCACGGCGCGCTGGTTGATCACCACGCCCTTGGGGCGGCCGGTGGTCCCCGAGGTGTACATCACGTACGCTTCGGCCTCCGGCCCCGCCGGTGCCGGCAGCGGTCCACCGTCCGCGGGGTTCGCCCGGGACGCGGTGAGGTCGAACACCGGGATGTCGGCGCTGACCCGCGGGTCCTCGGTGACCAGCAGACGGGCGCCGCTGTCGGCGAGCAGGAAGGCCCGGCGCTCGGCCGGCGTGCTGGGATCGATCGGGACGTAGCAGGCGCCCAGCCGCACGATCGCCAGCACCACCGCGAGCAGCCGCGGGGTCTTCTCCAGCAGGAACGCGATGCGGCTGCCCGCGGACACCCCCTGCGCCCGCAGCCAGCGGGCAAGCTCCTCCGCCTGCTGCTGCAACTCCCGGTAGCTGGTGGGCCCGTCCTGGTGACTGATCGCCACGCTGTCCGGCCGGGCCGCCGCCTGTTCGGCGAACAGCTGGTAGACGCCCGAGTCGCGCGGGTAGTCCCGCCGCGTGCAGGTCAGTGCACGCAGCTGCTCGACCTCGGCGTCCGTGGTGACGGAAAGTTGCCCGATAGTCAGTTCCACCTCAGTGCACATCTGATAGAGCAGCCGCTCCAGGTGTCCGAGCATCCGCTGCACGAAGGGGGTGCCGAACCGGTGTTCGTCGGCGTCCGCGTGCAGAACGATGGCACCCTCCTGGGATCGCTCGTGCGAGACGACCAGCTCCGCACCCAGGCCGACTGCGGCCGGCCCGTCGAGCACGCAGACGATCTCGGCCGTGGCGTCCCGCTCCGGCTCGGGGGCGCGCACCGCCCGCAACGCCGCGGCGACGAAGGCGAGATGGTCGGCCAGCCGTAGCGAGGAGGGCATCGAGGCGACCAGATCGCGGGCCGACGCGGTCGGCGACCAGGTCGTCCGCCGGATCCCCAGCGAGAAGGCGGTGCTGTCGGCGTACTTGCGTGCCAGGACGAGCACGGCCGCGCAGATGAGCTCCTCGGCGTGGGCGCCGATGCGGCTCGCCAACTCGGCCGGAAGAATGCGGGTCGACCGCGACTTCCGGCAGGGCGCCGTCGCACAGCATGTTCCGCCGAAGGGGAACCCGGTGGGGGCGTCGGCCTGCCCCGGAAGCTCATTTCCCACGAGCGCTTTCACCTATCTCGATCGGTTTGCACGGGCATTTCCCGTGAGGCAGCAACGGCCGCCGGCACATGTCCTCATGTTCGGCGCGGTGCCGTCGGCAACAAACGCGCAGACCGATGCTAGGCACCGGTCCGGCCGGGCGGGCGGCAGAACCCCGGGCACAATGGCGGTAGTTCGCACTCACTGGTCTGGTGCGCGCTACGGCGGAGCTGGCACTGTATGCCTGGCAGAGTTCCCAACGTTGTCAGGCAAGGCAGGACAGGACAGTGACACAACGGACGGCGCCCGCGCGGCGCACCGAGGCGGGTCCCGCGGACTCGCTGTGGCGGAACAAGAACTTCATGCTGCTGTGGACCGGCCAGGGAATGGGCACCTTGGGCCCTCGGGTCGCCCTGGTCGCCATGCCGCTGTTGGCTCTCGACGTCCTACACGCGTCAACGTTCCAGGTCTCGCTGTTGACTCTGCTCGGCTGGCTGCCGTACCTGCTCTTCTCGCTCCCGGCCGGAGTGGTCGCCGACCGCCTCGACCAGCGCAGGACGATGATCGCGTGCGACCTCGGCCGGATGCTGCTGCTGGTGTCGATCCCGGTGGCGAGCATGACCGGCTGGCTGAGCCTGCCCTACCTCTACCTCGTGGTCGGCGCGACCGGCACCCTGACGGTGCTCTTCACCGTCGCCTACCGAAGCCAGCTGCCCAAGCTGGTCAGCAGCACCCAACTGGTCGACGGCAACGGCAAGCTGGGCATGTCGGACTCACTCGCCGAGATGGGCGGGCCGGCGCTGGCCGGCCTGCTGGTCGGCTGGCTGGGCGCCGCGCGCGGGCTCTTCGCGAACGCCGCCACCTACGGGCTGAGCGCGCTCACTCTCGGGCTGATCAGGGTCCCCGCGGCCGCTGAGCCGGCGGATGCGGCCAAGCGCCCGCCGTTCCGTACCGCGATGGCTGAGGGGCTGGCCTTCGTGCGCCACGAGACGGTCCTGCGACGGATGCTGATCTGCACCAGCGTCTCCAACTTCTTCGTCATGGCCGCCTCCTCGGTCCAGGTCACCTTCATGTCACGGCAGTTGCACGCCTCCTCGACGGCCATCGGCCTGGTCTTCTCGTCCGCCGCGATCGGCGGCCTGCTCGCCGGCGCGTTCGCCAGCCGGCTCTCGAACGCGGTCGGCTCGGCGCGGATCGTCTGGCTGTCCATGCTGGTCCCCGGGCCGCTCTACCTGCTGATGCCGGCCGCCCGCCCGGGCTGGGGACTGGCCATGTTCGCCGTCGGCCTGGCGGCCCTGTCGGCGAACTCGACGCTGTTCAACAGCGCCTCGCTCTCCTACCGCCAGCGGGTCTGCCCGCCCGACCTGCTGAGCCGGGTGAGCTCGGTGTATTTGTGGATCTGCTACGGGGTGGTGCCGCTGGGCTCGCTCTTCGGCGGGTCGCTCGGTGCCACCGCCGGCCTTCGCACCACCATGTGGGTCTGCACCTTCGGCATGTGGAGCGCGGCGCTCTTCGTCGTGTTCTCGCCGCTGCGCACCATGCGTGACATTCCCGGAATCCCGACCAAGGTCGAGGGGCATTGATGAGTACGGAAGAAATACTCGTGGAAGAGACCGCGGGCACCCTGCTGGCCATATTCAGGGAGAGCCTGGAGGCGTCAGAGGTCACGCTCGACAGCAAGTTCTATGCCATGGGCGGCGATTCACTTCTCGCAGTGCGCGTCGTGAACGAGGCACGGGCCAACGGCATCAACCTCTCGCTGCGCGACCTGCTGGTCCACCAGACGGTCCGCGCACTGCTGCAGAACGCCGCCGGCCTCCAGCCGGGTGAGGCCCCGGACACCACGGCAGCCGCCCCCGCCGCCGGGGTGCCCGCGGCGGGCGGTCCCTTCTCGCTGCTCACCGACGAGGACCGCGAACGCCTGCCGGACAGCCTCCAGGACGCGCTGCCCGCGTCCGCGCTGCAGACCGGGATGCTGTACCTGTGCGAGACCAGCCAGGACCCTCACCTGTACCACAGCGTCGAGGGCTGGAAGGTGTGCGCCCCGTTCGACGAGGACCGGTTCCGGGCAGCTGTGCAGGGCCTGACCCGCCGGCATCCCGCGCTGCGGACCTCGTTCGACTTCGGCGACCTGTCCGTACCGGCCCAACTGGTGTGGCAGCAGGTCGAGCCCGAGCTGCGGGTCGAGCACGCCGAGTCCGCGGACCAGGCACTGCTGCAGGTCGACGACTGGCGCTCGTTGCGGAGCGCCGCACCGCTGGACTGGCGTACCGCGCCGCTGGTCCGGTTCCTGGTCGTCACGCTGCCCGACTCGTTCCATGTGGCGCTCTCCGCTCACCACGCGGTGCTGGACGGCTGGAGCTTCAGCCGGCTCGCGGTCGAACTCGTGCACCTCTACGAGGCGGGCGTCGACCCGGCGGCTGCCGAACGGGTGGCCGCGGTCAACGCCCGGGTCCAGCACGACTTCATCGCCGCGGAACTGGCCGCCGCCGCGTCTGCGGAGGCGGCGGAGCACTGGCTCGCCCAGGCGGGCGACGCGGCCGGGCTCGTCCGGCCCGTCGCCCCCGCGCACGTGGTGGACGCGGCGGAGCGGTACGAGCTGGACCTGGCGGCGGACCTGGTCGGCTCGCTGTCGGACGCGGCGCGCGTGCTGGGCACCTCGCTCAAGTCGGTGCTGCTGGCCGCGCACGCCTCGGCGCTGGGCGCCTGGTCCGGCCGCGAGCAGGACCTCGTGACCGGACTGGTGTTCAACACCCGCCCGGAGAGCGAGGGTTCGGACCGCGCGAGCGGGCTCTTCCTCAACACCCTGCCGGTCCGTTTCGCCACCGTCGCCGGCAGCTGGGCGGACCTGGTCCGGTCCGCCGACCAGCTGGAGCGCACGGGCTACGCCCATCGGCACTTCCCGCAGGCACTGCTGACCGAGCGCCTGGGCCGGCCCGCGTTCCAGGTGGTCTTCAACTACATGCACTTCCATGCCCACCGGGACCTCGACGAGGCGTCGGCCACGCCCATTCGCGGCCGGTGGCGGCGCGGCAAGCCCAGCTTCGCCTTCCACGTCAACGTGGAGATCACGGGCGAGAGCGGGCAGCTGCGCATCGGTTTCGACCCGGGCTTCATCGCCCGGCCCTCGGTCGAGGCGTACGCCCGCACCCTGCACGAGAGCCTCGTCCGCCTCGCCGCCGATCCGGCCGGGAGCACCCCGGCCGCCGCACTGACCGCGGCCACCTCAGCGGCCGGGGAACGCTCGGAGCTCACCGCAGACCCCGACCCGACACAGGAAAGTGACCAGTGATCATGGCAACCCGCTCCAGGCCGCGCTTCGCCGTCCTCTACGACCTCGGCGCCGTGCCCGCCGGCGAGATCGGCGCGGGCCTGGCCGATCTGGGCGACGTGGCCTTCCTGGTACCGGCCCACTCCGACCACGTCGAGCAGCTGCGGCCGGTGATGGAGATGCTCGGCGAGGTCCACACCCTGTCCGGGGTACCGGCCGCGGACGCCGACCTGATCCGGACGATCGCTCCCGACGCGGTGCTCACCTTCTGCGACGAGCTGATCCGGCCCGCGGCGGCGCTCGCCGCCGCGGCGGGCGTCCCCGGGCCGTCCGAACGGACCGCCCGCCTCTTCACCGACAAGGGACTTCAGCGCCGGGCCCTGGCCGAATCGGGCGTGGACCGGACCCGTACCGCGCTGATCAACTCGATCACCGGCTGGGACCGTGCCCTGGACGCCGTCGGATTGCCCGCGATCGTGAAACCCGTCGAGGGGACCCTCAGCCGGCACACCTTCGCCATACGCTCGCCGGCCGACCGCGCCGAGGTGCGCGAGTATCTGGACCGGCTGGTCGCCGCGGGGCAGTGGGGGCCGTTCATCGTCGAGGAGTTCCTGCAGGGCCGGCCGAGCGAGCCCTTCGGCGACTACGTCTCGGTGGAGAGCGTCTGCACCCCGGAGGGCATCACCCACCTGGTGCTCACCGACAAGACCCCGGTCATGCCGCCGTTCCGGGGTACCGGCCGAATCTGGCCGAGCCACCTGCCCGAGGCGGAGCAGCGTGAGGTACTCGACCTGGTCGGCGCCGCGCTCCGGGCGGTCGGGGCCAACTGCGGCTTCACCCACACGGAGGTCAAGCTCACCGCCGATGGACCGCGCATCATCGAGATCAACGGCCGCATCTCCGGCTACGTCAACATGATGGCCAGGGAGACCTGCGACGTGGACCTGGTGGAGCTCGGCGCCCGCGTCGCGCTGGGCGAGTCCCGGCTGCCGGCGCCGTTCGACCTCGGCGGCAAGGTGTACTTCCAGTACAACAACCTGGCGCCGCAGCGCCCGTGCCGGCTGGAAGGCGTCGAAGGTGCCGAGGAGGTGCGGAGCCTGCCTGGTGTCACGGCCTACCGGAGTTTCGTCCGCCCCGGTACGGACCTGTCGGGCGGCACCGCCACGCGCACGCTGGACACCGTCTCCGGCGTGGGCGAGGACCACGACGCGGTGCTCGCCTGCATCGAGGCCGCCCGGGCCGCCCTCACCTTCGAGCTGTGCTTCGAGGACGGCCCCCGCCGCCTGACCGGGTTGGAGCTGCCGCAGTACTGAGCGGCTTCGCAACGCACCCGGGTACTGCCGGCCGGCAGTACCCCGGCAGCAGATCGTCCGTTCCCCGGTCAGTATCCCGCCGCGACCGCGACCCCGAGCAGCACCAGCACTAGCCCGGTCACCAGGCGCAGGGCCCGCTGTACGGCCGGCCGGGTCACCAGTGACCGGCCACGGCTGACGCCCCAGGTGAACAGCAGGTACCAGCAGGCGTTCACACCCGCCCAGACCACGCCCAGCAACGCGCTCGACGCGAAGACCGGGCCGTGTGTGGTGACGAACTGCGGCAGTACCGAGACCGCGAAGACACCGGCCTTCGGATTGCCCAGGTTCGTCGCGAGCCCGGCTCCGAAGGCGCCCCACCGCCGGCCGGGTGCGGCGGCCGCTCCGGGTGGCTGCGGACGGCCGCGGCGCGCCCGGAACGTGTTGATCCCGAGCACGCACAGCACGACGCCGCCGGCGATCCGGACCACGACGTACACACCCGGCCTGGCCGACAGCAGCGCGGACAGGCCAGCCGCTGCGGACAGGGACCACAGCAGCAGGCCCGTCGCGTTGCCGACAATGGTGACCCTGGCGATGTGCAGCCCACCCTCCAGGGTCTGGCGCAACATCAGGGCGTGTCCGGCGCCCGGCAACATCGCCAGCAGCCAGGTGGTGAGCACGAAGAGCGGCAGGTGCGCAGGCACTACGGCAGCCGTTCGTGGACGGCCGCCAGGAACACGTCGTTCTCCGCCTGCGTCCCCACCGAGACCCGCAACCAGGAGGGGACTTCACTGTCGCGGACGAGCGCACCGCGGGCCGCGATCTCCCGCCAGGCCCGGCGGGTGTCCCGGAACCGGCCGAACTGCACGAAGTTCGCCTCGGAGGCGGCCACCTCGTAGCCGGCCGCGCGTAGTTCCCGCACCAGCCGGTCCCGCTCCGCGGTGATCCTCTCGATGTTGGCCAGCAGGGCTGGGGCGTGCTCCAGCACCGTCAGCGCGACGGCCTGCGTGGGGGCGGACAAGTGATAGGGCAGACGCACGAGTTGCAGGGCCTCGACGACTGCGGCGCAGCCGGCCAGGTAGCCGAGGCGCAGCCCGGCCAAGCCGAGCCCCTTCGACAGGGTGCGCACCACGACCAGCAGCGGCCGGCCGGCGATCAGCGGCAGCAGAGACGGGGTGCGCTGGAACTCGACGTACGCCTCGTCCAAAACCACCAGCGAGGGACCCGCTTCCTGGGCCGCGTCGTAGAGCGCGGCCACGGTGTCGGCGCTAACCCCGGTGCCGGTCGGGTTGTTCGGCGCGGTGATGAAGACGACCTGCGGCCGGTGCTCGGCGATCGCCGCGCACGACGCGGCCGGCGCGATCGTGAAGTCCGCGGCCCGGGGCGCCGAGACCCAGCGGGTGCCCGTACTGCGGGCGATCTCGCGGTGCACCGCGTAGGACGGCTCGAAGCCGAGGGCGACTCGCCCGGGCCCGCCGAACGCCTGCAGCAGCTGCTGGATGACCTCGTTCGATCCGTTGGCCGCCCAGACCTGCCGCTCGCTCAGCGCGACCCCGGTGCTGCCCTCCAGGTGCTTGGCGAGCGCGATGCGCAGGGCCACCGCGTCCCGGTCCGGATAGCGGTTCAGTTCGCGCAGCACCGGCACCAGCCGGGCCGCGATCTCCGCCACCAGCCCGTCGGGCAGCGGATACGGGTTCTCGTTCGTGTTGAGCCGCACGGGAACATCGAGCTGCGGGGCGCCGTAGGCGGTCAGCCCCTTCAGTTCGGGGCGGATGGGCAGGTCCGCGATGCTGACCATGAACGGGTCCTTCAGTCGATGAAGTCCAGGAAGTCCGACACAAGGGGTCCGGCGATCGCCCGGAACTCCTCGAAGTACGCGTGCCGCGCCCCCGCCAGCAGCTCGAGCCGGGCGTCGGGGATGCGCTGCACCAGCAGACGCGAGTTGACCGTCGGGTTGAGCAGGTCGTCGGTGCCGTGCACGACCAGGGTGGGGCAGGTGATCCGCGGCAGGACGTCCCAGGCGTCGTGCCGGTTGCTGGCCACCAGGTGCCGGGTCCGGGCGAAGGCCGGCATCGCGGGATCGCCGACGGTGTTGTGCGGGCCTGGGTGTGAGGCCAGCCAGGCCGGGGTGTACATCAGGTCGAGCAGCGCGGCGCGGGCCGCGACGGGGTCGCGGTCCGCGAGCGCCCTGCGGACGGCCGCGTCGCGCTCGACCGCGTGCGGCCCACCGGGCGAGGTGCAGCCCAGGACGAGGGAGCGGACGCGGTGCGGTTGGTCGACCGCCAGCCACTGCGCCACCCGGCCCCCCATCGAGGTGCCGTACACGTCCGCCCGATCGATCCCGAGCTCGTCCAGCACCGCACGCACGTCGTCGGCCAGCAGCCTGGTGCTGTACGGCACATCCGGCTTGTCGCTGTCCCCAGTCCCGCGGTAGTCGATCGTGATCGTGCTGCGGGCACTGTGGAAGTCCTCGCGCACACCGTCCCACCAGTGGTGGTCGTTCGCCTGACCCGCGAGCAGGACCAGTGGGGAACCCGTCCCCCGAAGCTGGCAGGCGATGCGCGTTCCATCCGCGGCCCAGGCGTACGACATGCCGAGTCCCTCCCGATCAGGCGTTTCCTGCGGAGGCTACATGGTGGCGCCCGCGGCGGCGGAGTCCACCTCGTGCGAGAAGTAGCCGGTGGCCACCTTGCGGTCGGCCCGCAGGTGGGCGCCCTCCTGGATCTCGAAGAGCGAGTTGAACTCGGCCGCAGCGATCGGCAGCCGCCAGGTGCCGCCCTCGCTGCGGGCGGTCTTGGAGAGCTTGCCGCGGACCAGCTTGGCGGTCGGCTCGTTGTGCGCGGCATGCGGCCCGTAGTACAGCGGGAAGGCGTCGGTGGCGCGGTAGGCGGGGATGAACGCGCGGCGGTAGCGGTCGGAGCGGTTCTGCTCGGACGCGTGGACGACCAGCGGGTGCAGGAAGACCACGCTGCCAGCGGTCCCCGGACAGTCCACGACGGTGGACGCGTCGACACCGACACCGTCGAGGCTCACGATCTTCCCACCGAAGAATCCGTCCACCTCGTGGCTGAGCAGGCCCTTCTTGTGCGAGCCGGCGGCCACCCGCAGGCAGGCGTTCTCCCGGGTCGCGTCGTCGAGGTAGATGAGCGCGGCCACCAGGTCCGTGTTGGAGTGCGGGTAGTAGGCGAAGTCCTGGTGCCACTCCACGACGCTGCCGACGTGGGGCGCCTTCACGTTGAGCTTCGAGTACTGCAGGATCAGGTCCTCGCCGATCAGGTCCGCGACGGCGTCCAGCAGGCGCGCGTCCACCGCGAGGTCGGCGAACACCTGATCGCGGCTGGTCGGGGCCCAGATCCGGCGGGCCTTGGAGGCGTCACCGGGCTCCTTCTCGGCGACCGAGTCCAGTTCCGGAGCGGAGAGTAGGTCGTCGACAACCTGGCGGGCCCGAGCCACCAGGTCGCCGTCGAGGAGTCCCTCGACGACCAGGAACCCGTTGTCCCGATAGTTTTCGAGCTGGCTCTCGGAGAGGACGTGTCCCATGAATTGACTCTCTTTCCGGCAATCGCCGCGTGATGACCGTCGGTGCGCGGTCCGTCGGCACAAGCATGTGAACGATCTATGCCAGGAGTCTCGCACCGCTCGCGGGGACCCACAAGCATCAACAGCGCTCCCAGGGAGGCATCTTGAGTGCTCGACAGCGCATCCAAGGTGCCTCTGCTACTGCCGCTCAAGCCGGCTTCCGCTGGGTACCGTGACGTTCCCTGTGCGATTTTTCCGACGGCTAGGGAGTGCTATGACCGGCGTCTCGCGGGAGCCCGCTGTCCGTACGACTGCAACGGCGGTCGAGATTCTCGACTGCACGCTCCGGGATGGAAGCTATTCCGTGGACTTCAAATTCACGGAGGAAACCATTCGAGCGGTCCTGGCCGGCTTGGAGAAGTCGGGGATCGGCCTCGTCGAGCTCGGCCACGGCCTGGGCCTCGGCGCGGGTGAGGCGCTGTCGCAGCCCAGCCTGATCGCCGACGACCGGTGCTTCACGGTCGCGGCCGAGACGCTGCGCCGGGCCGCCTGGGGCATGTTCTGCATCCCCGGACTCGCCGATCCGGGCCAGCTGCGGAGCGCCGCCGAGGCCGGCATGGGCTTCGTCCGCATCGGCGTCGACATCACCGATGTCTCCCCAGCCGAGCACTTCGTCGGACTGGCGAAGGAGCTGGGCCTACGGACCTTCGTGAACCTGATGAAGACCAACGTCCTGGACACGGACGGCGTGGTGGCCGCGGTCCGGCGGTGCGCCGGCTTCGGGGCCGACAGCGTCTACCTGGTCGACTCCGTCGGCGGCTACCTGCCGTACGAGGTCGCGGAGCTGTTCCGGCGGGTCGGCGCGGAGGTGCCGGTACCGCTCGGCTTCCACGGCCACGACAACCTCGGCCTCGCCAACGCCAACGCCCTAGCCGCCGCGACCGCGGGGGCACGGTACGTGGACACCACCCTCGACGGCATCGGACGCGGTGCGGGGAACACCGTGACCGAAGCCTTCGCGGCGATCCTGACGCACCACCGGAACCCCGCCGAGTACGACTATCGCGCGCTCGCCGAGCTCAGTGAGGCCATCGTGCGCCCGCTCCCCCGGCTGCACGACGACCGGACCCTGCAGGTGCTCGGCGGCCTGACGCAGACGCACTCCAGCTTCTTCCCACTGATCACGCGCTGCGCCGAGGCAGCCAGGGTCGACGTCTTCGACCTGATGGCCGCCGTGGCCAAGGTCGAGCGAGTCCGCCCGACGGAGGTACTGGTCAAGGAGATCGCCGCCGGGCTGCGGTCCTGAGCCCCCGACAGCGAACGGCACGCGGCCAGCTCCCGCGGGATGCAACCCCGGGCAGCCGGCCTTCGCACATCCCCGCACCGCCGCACCCCGCACCCCGCACCCCGCACCCGCACCCGCACCCGCACCCCGCACCCCGCACCCCGCACCGCAGGGCCCGCGCCGCGGGCGGGCATGCATGACGTGACATGCCTCACGCAAGGGCCCTCAGTGCGCCGCTCCCGAAAGCACCGGCTCCATACCGGGGATCCCCGTTGACCGGGGCTGGACAAGGTGCCGGGCGGCCGAACGGCACCGCCGTCGCATCCCCCGCCGTCACCCCGAGGCAGTCGGCGGCAGCCTCAACTGCCCAAATGCCTCCTGTTCGACGCGCGGCACTTAATCACTGGGGGTTCCCTGGCAGAGCCACTACGGTTAAGGTCGAGTCTTGTCGGTACACCGACCGGAGTTCGTGGCGGCGCAGTTCCTGCGCTCAAGGAGTATTAGTGGCGAACCTTTTCGACAATCCCAACGTGGAATTTGTGGTGCTCGTGAACGGGGACGGGCAGCACAGCCTCTGGCCCGACACCATCGGCCTTCCGCCAGGCTGGGACGCGGTCTTCGGCCCAGGAAGACACGGGGATTGCCTCGACTAAATCGAGGCGAACTGGCCGGATCCGCGTCCGGCGAGGCTCTCCGGAGTGCTCCTCGGCTGATCCGCCGAATTACCCTTCATCCGACTTACGGGGGCCAGGAGAATTTCCCACGAGGGAATGGCTGTCGGCTGCGCTGACATCGCCGCCCCACCCAGGCGGCGGCACGCGCAGGTATCCAATTCTGGAGCATGTGACGATGATTAACTGGGCTAATGTCGAGGACTTCGGGATCCAACTTCAGCGCTATCGCAGGAGGTCCCAGCTCAGTCAGAAGACCCTGGCCGGCCTCTCCACGGTGAGCGTTCGGGCCGTCCGCAACCTGGAGCTTGGACAGGTCGCCGCACCACGCCGGGAGACCGTGCGACTGCTCGCGGACGCCCTCCAGTTGACCCCGCACGAGCGACTCTCGTTCGAGCTCGCAGCCGGGGGCGAGGTCGACGAGGCGCTCTTCGGCACCCTCAGCCTGCCCACCAATGTGCTGGCCCGCCCCTTGGTCGGCCGCACTCGCGAGCTTGACGTGCTCATGAGGCAATTGTTGAACGATCAGCAGCGAATCACGGTCATGTCCGGATTCGCCGGCGTCGGCAAGACCCACCTGGCGGTCGCCGTGGCCCGATCGATCCAGGCGCTGACGGCCACCCCGATCCTCTGGGTTCAACTGCAGAAAAAGGTCGACCGCGGCCCACTCCAGGCGGCGATCGCCGAACTGCTGGTCGGTGAGGGTGCCGGGGTCTACCGGCTGGCCAGGCAGATCGGCGAGCGCGCCACGCTGCTCGTCCTCGACGGCAACGACAGCGGCCAGGTCCGCCGCGAGACCGTGTGGACCCTCATCCGCGAGTGCCCCAACCTGAGCGTCCTGGAGACCAGCCGCGTCCCGCACGACGTCTCGGATCACCATCGCTTCCCGGTGGCCCCGCTCGCCAGCTGGCGGGCCGGCACGGAGCATGCCGAAAGCACGACCGCGCCCGCACTGGAGTTCCTGCTTCGGCGCCTCGCTGACCTGCGGCCCAACTTCCAGGTCGACGAAAGCGATCTGACCAAGCTCGCCGAGGTCTGCCGCCGACTGGACGGCCTGCCGGGCGCTCTCGAATCCGCCGCCTCCTGGGCCACGGTGATCTCCATCGACGAACTGCTCACCATGGCGCGGGAGGAGCCGGAAGCACTCGCCAGCCACCCGGCAACGCGCATCGACCCGGTGGCCGCCGCTCAGGCCGTGCTGGGCCGGCAGACCCCGGTCGCCCAGGACCTGGCGCTCCAACTCGCTGACCGGCCCAACGGCTGGACCATCGAGGAGGTGGTCCGCTTGTCAGGGCTCCCCCGGGTGCAGGCCGCCCTCGCCATCCAGTCCCTGCTGCACGCCGGCCTGATCGTCGAGCTTCCGTCACGCACGGGCGGTCCGGTCCGCTTCACCCTGCTCAACCTCGTCCGCGTCGCCCTGCGCGATCGCACCCCGCTGGTCCCCCGCCTCGCACTTGCCGCGAGCTGACTCTCATTCATCTTCCTTCACAGCAAAGCCTTCTGCCACAGGAACCGGAGTACTCACATGCGCTTTTGCACCATGACCGTGGACGGCCAGGAGGATGTCGGAATCGCGGTCGACGGTGGAATCGCCCGGCTCAGCATCCTCGCCGAGCTGACCGAAACGAAGCTCGGGCCGACGCTGCTCGACGTGGTCGTCGACGGCCAGGCCGAGCAGATCCGGCTGGCGTTGGCCGATCCGGAGATCCAGGCCAAGGCCGTTTGGTCCGCGGAGGTGGCCTTCGGGCCGATCTATCGCCACCCGCCCAAGCTCTGGGGGGTCGGGTTGAACTACCGTCGGCACGCCGACGACCTCGAAGTCGAGCAGCCTAGCGGCACCCCGGGCTCTTACCTGCGTCCGAGCAACTGCGTTATAGGCTACGGGGACGAGATCGTGCTGCCGACCCAGTCGGACCGGGTCACCGCGGAGGCCGAGCTCGGAGTGGTGATAGGCCGCACCTGCCGGGACGTCGCGGCCGAGGACGCCGAGTCCGTCATCTTCGGCTACACGACCATCCTGGACATGACTGCGGAGGACGCGATCCGGATCAACCCCCGCTACATCCCCTGGTCCAAGGCGTTCGACACCTTCTGCAGCCTCGGCCCGTGGGTCGTGACGCCGGATGAGGTCGGCGAGCTCGCCTCGATCCGCATCTCGACCGTCGTGAACGGCGAGACCATCGCCACCAATCAGGTCGCCGCCATGATGCGCGACCCGCACTGGCAGGTCGCCTACTTCTCCGGCGGCATGATGCTCGACGCGGGGTCCGTCATCGCGACCGGCACGCCCGGGGCCTGTGTCATCCGCGACGGCGACGTCGTCGAGGCGGTCGTCGAGCGGGTCGGCACCCTTCAGAACACCGTGCGCCGGGCCGCCCGGTAGCCGTCGCCGGCAGCACCGGGTCGGCCAGCCCCCGCCGGCCGGCCCCCAACTCGCGAGCAACACACATCGGGAGTCAGCAATGGAACTGGGGATCTCCGGGCGGACCGCCCTGGTGTGCGCCTCGACGTCCGGTCTCGGCCGCGCGGTCGCCGAGTTGCTCGCGCACGAAGGCGCCAACGTGGTGGTCTGCGGCCGCCGCGCGGAGCTTGCCCGCGACATCGCGGCACAGCTTCCGGTCGCCACCGGCATCGGCGCCGACCTGCTCGCGCCCGGCGGCCCCACTGAGCTCGTGCGGCAGGCCACCGCGGCGTTCGGACCGATCGACATCCTGGTGCTGAACGGCCCGGGGCCACGCCCCGCACCGGTCACGGACATCGAAGCCCACGAGCTAGGCGAAGCCGTCGACTCACTCCTGACGGCACACCATCGTCTCCTATCGCTCACCCTGCCGCACATGCGGCGGCAACGGTGGGGGCGGGTACTCGCCATCGGATCCAGCGCGGTGGTGTCCCCCATCGGTGACCTGGCCCTCTCCGGCATCGGCCGCACCGCGCTCGCTGCCTACCTAAAGATGCTGGCCACCGACGTGGCCGAGAACGGCGTCACTGTGAACATGCTGCTTCCAGGACGCATCGCCACCCACCGAGTGGAGCAACTCGACGCCGCCCGGGCCGCCCGGTCGGGCCGCGACATCGAAACCGAGCGTGCCAAGTCCGCCGGCCGGATACCGATGAAGCGCTACGGATCCCCTGAGGAGTTCGCCCGTTGCGCCGCCTTCCTCTGCAGCGACGCCGCCGCGTATGTGACCGGCACGGCGCTGCGCTGCGACGGCGGGCAGTCCCCGATCCTGTAGATCAGAAGCGATCCGCAAACCCAACACCGTTGCGTTTGGCCAGTCGACGGTTGGTCAAGTCCGTGATGACGAGGAACGGGACCTCTGGTAGATCACTTGTGTCGAGCAAGATGATCTAGAACCAGGGGTCCTGTTACAGGAGAAGTCTGTCATCACCCGGACGATCACGACAGCCCCGGGTGTGTCCGCGCCGGGGCACCTTGGCGAGTTGAAGTATCCCCAAGGCCGGGTAGTTAGCGTTTCGTTGGAGGACGCAAGCGGAACGGCGTGGCCGGTGGGGCCGCTGTGTAGCGGCCGGTCCTGACTCTTGTGATCAGTCCTCTCTCGGCCCAGCGGGCGAGTTGCCGATATGTGGCGACGAGGGTGACGTCGCCGAGGAGTTCGGCGATCTCCCGTGCCCGCCACTGCCGTTGGGGTTCTGTCTGCAGGAGGGCCAGGACACGTGTCATGCGGTTGCTGGTTCTGCCGGGCCCGGCGTACTGCGGGATGGTCGTCGCAGGCAATGGCGGCTCGGGCGATGGGGGCGGAAGGGCCGTGATGGTCATCGAGGTCACGGCCTGGCTGTCATCGGGGCGGCCGTCCAGCTTCCTTTCCGCGTAACGCGAGATGGGGGACTTCACCTTACGGGTGCCGATGCGGAAGCGGCGCGCAGGCAGAAGGGCCGACAGGAGCCGGCGGCCGATCTCCCCGATGCCCTGCTCGATGATTCCTTCCGCACGGGTCAGCAGGTCCCGGGCGGCCTGGAATGCGATGGTGAAACCGCGGCGATCGGGATCGGTGCCCGGCCGGGATTCCGCAGCCTCGACCATCGCTCGGCGCAGGGGGTCTGTACGGTCTTCGGCTCTGTCCCGTAATCGGTGGTAACGAAGGGTGACGGGCGTCGTCGGCATGGTGTGCGAGATGTCAACGAGCTTGTGAGCGTGGTGTTTTCGGGGTTGTCGGCGCTGGTCATCGAGGATGTGGCGGACGAGGGCGATCTGATCCGGGTGACGGCGCGGACCCGGGATGATCCGGTGCCGTGCCCCGTGTGCGGGACGCCGACAGCGCGGGTGCACGGTTTCCACGGGCGGAGGGTCGCGGACGTGCCGGTGGACGGACGGCGGGTCGTCGTCTCGGTGAGGCTGCGGCGCCTGGCGTGCCCGGTGCTCGGCTGCCGGCGGCAGACGTTCCGCGAGCAGGTTCCCGGCGTCGTGGAGCGCTACCAGCGCCGCACCAGCCGCCTGGCCGACCAACTCGGCTCGGTGGTCAAGGAGTTAGCGGGCCGGGCGGGCGCCCGCCTCTCGCGCGTGCCGGCCTGCTGGATCTCCCGCTCGACCGCCCTGCGCATGCTCATGCGCAGGGCACTACCGCCGCCGCGCGTCCCGCG
>NZ_JAHSQD010001199.1 GCF_020103755.1 Streptomyces sp. LS1784 | reverse complement strand
GACGGCCGCGACCGGGGCCACGGCCGCGACCGAGGTGACGGCGGCCACCGGCGGCACGGAGAGCACCGCCATCCGGGGCCGCCGCGGCCGCCGGTCCCGCAGCAGGTGCCGCAGACCGGGGACGAGCGCGAGGTGGGCGACGGCCACGCCGACCACGGCGAGCAGGATGTGGTCCACGTTGAGGATGTGCCCGGGCGCCCAGGAGGAGAGGAACTCCAGCGCGGTTGCCAGCAGCGCGGAGACGCCGGTGGTGCGCAGGAAGGACGGCAGCCACGGGGCCCGGAGCCGACCGCCGGCCAGCGGCAGCAGGACTCCGAGCGGGGCCAGCAGCAGGAGCTCGCCGAGCACCTGCCAGCCGGTGGAGGAGCGGAGCGAGGCGAACGGCGTCAGGTTGGCGTCGTACACCCAGGCCACCGGCAGTGGTCTCAGCACCAGCCAGAGCACCAGTGCCAGGTGGCCGGTGAGACCCGCCAGCCCGGCCAACCGGAGGGGACGGTGGACGGCCGCCGCCGGGCTGCTCTCGGTCCCCGCGCCGGAACGCTCGTGGCGTGTCCTGGTGCCATCTCGCTGCACGGGGGGAAGGACGTGAGTCGACGGCACGTCGGTTCCACACCGGGCGTGAACATTCCAGAACGCGCCCCCTGATCCCCTCCCCGGCGGCTACTTGCAGGGCGAGGCCGTCGGTACCGCACCGAACACGTTGTCCGGCGGCGGGCTGCCCGGCGCCACCGGGGTGGGCGAGGGGCTCGGGCTCGCGGCCGCCTTGGCGCCGCGGGCCGGGGTCGCGGTCGG
>NZ_JAHSQD010001198.1 GCF_020103755.1 Streptomyces sp. LS1784 | reverse complement strand
GGGCCGCGCTGCTCGGCGACGGCCCGGACCGCCCGCTGGTGCTGGCGGTCGGCCGGCTCGTCCCGCAGAAGGCCTTCGGGCTGCTGCTGGACGCCACCCCGGAGCTGTCCGCGCTGGACCCGCAGCCGCTCGTGCTGATCGCCGGGGACGGCCCGGAGGCGGGCGTGCTGCGCGAGCGGGCGGCCGCCGAGAAGCTTCCGGTGCGGCTGCTCGGCTACCGCACCGACGTGCCCGACCTGCTGGCCGCCGCCGACGTGGTGGTGGTCCCCAGCCGCTGGGAGGCCCGCTCGCTGGTGGTGCAGGAGGCGATGCGGGCCGGGGTGCCGGTGGTCGCCACCGCTGTCGGCGGCATCCCCGAACTGGTCGGCGACGCCGCCGTGCTGGTGCCCTCCGGGGACCTGGAGGCGCTCGGCCGCGCGGTGCGCGCCCTGCTGGCCGACCCGGCCCGCCGCGAGCAGCTGGTGGCGGCCGGCCGGCAGCAGGCCGAGACCTGGCCGGACGAGGCCGCCACCGTCGCCCAGGTGCTCAGCACCTACGACGAGCTGGTGCAGCGCGGGTAACGCGGGTCCTAGACGGTGGCCCGCTCGACCCGGTCGGCGGCCGGGCCGTCCGGCTGGGCGGACAGGTACGCGGCGCCGCAGGCGGTCAGCCGCAGGGCGGTGTCGATCAGCGGGACGTGGCTGAAGGCCTGGGGGAAGTTGCCGACCTGGCGCTTGAGCCGTGGGTCCCACTCCTCGGCGAGCAGGCCCAGGTCGTTGCGCAGTGCCAGTAGCCGGTCGAAGAGTTCGCGGGCCTCTT
>NZ_JAHSQD010001197.1 GCF_020103755.1 Streptomyces sp. LS1784 | reverse complement strand
GCTGCTGACCGCCTGCGCCCTGGTGCTGGGCGCCCTGGCCGGCGGCGGCGTCGGCTACGCCGTGCAGGCCCAGCGCCCGCCCACGCCGCTGCCGCCGCTCCAGGTCGCCCACCCGTCCTACCCGGCCGACACGGTCGACCCGGCCGCCCTCGCCGCCGAACAGCCCAAGCCGCTTTCCATCGACGGCGACCTGACCAAGCTGCTGATCAGCGCCCCCGAGGGCAGTACCCCCTGGGGGGACTACCCGGACAAGCCGAGCTGGATCTCGATCGGCGAACTCGCCGAGGAGAGCGGCAAGACGGCCACCAGGTTCAAGGACCTCGCCTCGCACGGCTTCCGGCGCGCGGCCGAGGTCGACTGGAAGCAGGACGGCGTCCGCTACCGCGTCCAGCTGGTCCAGTACACCGCGGAGCACGCCGACGAGGCGAAGTCCGTCGACTGGCGGCAGCAGTTCGCCGAGGGCGCCAACGGCGGCTACAAGGTGGAAACCGAGCCCGACCACTGGGCCGAGAGCACCGAGCAGTACTACTACGGCGAGGCCATCGCCAAGCGCGGCACGGTGCAGATGACGATCGAGGTCTTCGGCACCCAGCCGGTGAACCCCGACACCCTCAAGGACCTCGCCAAGCGGCAGTGGGAGCGGCTGGTATGAACGACGACACCGTGACCACCGTCGCCCCGGGCGCGCCCGAGCCGACGCCCGAAGCCCTGCCTACCGCACCCACCGATCCCGCCGCACCCGCTGCATCCGCCGGGCCGAGCCCCGCCTCCCGCCGGCTGCTGCGCGCGGGCGCCGCGACGGCC
>NZ_JAHSQD010001196.1 GCF_020103755.1 Streptomyces sp. LS1784 | reverse complement strand
CGCCGGCCCTGACCGGCCGGGGCTTCGCCGCGCTCGGCATCGCCGGGCCGGGCGACCAACTGCTGGAGGGCCGCGCGCCCGGCGTGACCGAGGTCGTGCTGGACGCCGACACGGCGCGTGCAGCCCATCTCGCGCCTGGCGCGAGCCTCACGCTCACCGCGCCCGGCGGCACCGCGAACTACCGGGTCTCCGGTCTGGCCGCCGCCCAGCAGGCAGGCCCCACCGCGTGGTTCGCCGACGCCACCGCCGACCGCCTCTCCGGCCACCCCGGCCGGATCGACGCCATCGCCGTGCAGCCCCGCGAGGGCGTGACCGCCGCCGCACTGGCCGCACAGGTCCGCCAGGCCGTCGGCGGCGACGCCAAGACCTTCACCGGGGACGACCGGGGCGCCGTCGAGTACCCGGCTCTGGGCGGTGCCCGCACCCTGCTGATGGCCCTCGGCGGCAGCTTCGGCGGCTACGCCACCATGACCGCGATCTTCGTGGTGATGAGCACCGTCGCCCTCGCCACCGGCCAGCGCGCCCGCGAGTTCGCCCTGCTGCGCGCCATCGGCGCCACCCCGCGCCAGATCCGCCGCACCATCGCCGCCGAGGCGGTGCTGGTCGCGCCGCTCGCCGCGGCGCTCGGCATCCTGCCCGGACTGGCCCTCGCCCGCTGGTGGTTCGGCCAGCTGGTCGAGCGCGGCGCCATCCCCGCGGCCGTCCGTCTGGACGTCGGCCCGCTGCCGATGCTGGCCGCCGTCCTCGCCTGCACCCTCGCCGCGCTGACCGCCGGCTTCCTGGCCGCCCGCCGGCCGTCCCGGAT
>NZ_JAHSQD010001195.1 GCF_020103755.1 Streptomyces sp. LS1784 | reverse complement strand
GCGCCCGAGGGTCCGCCGGGCTGGTCGCCCCGGCGGCGTCCAGCAGCGGCCGCCAGGCGGCGAGCAGGCCGAGGACCGCCACCGCGACGGCCGCACCGACCGCGCCCAGCACGGTGCCGACCGGCACGTCCCGGTGCTTGACGTGCCCCAGCTCGTGTGCGACCACCAGCTCCACCTCGCGCGGTTCGGCGGCGGTCAGCAGCGTGTCGTACGCGACGATCCGGCGGGTCGCCCCGAACCCGGAGACGTACGCGTTGAGCGCGGTGGTGCGGCGGGAGGCGTCCGCCACCAGGACGTCCCGCACCCGGACGCCGTCCCGCTCGGCCAGCGCCAGCAGCGCGGTGCGCAGCGCCCCCGGGGGCATCGGGGAGAAACGGTTGAACACCGGCTCGATCAGCAGCGGGTGGAGGAAGGAGAGCGCGGCCGTCAGCAGCGCCGCCGCGCCCGCCGCCGGCAGCCACCAGCGCTGCGGCGACCACGCGGTCAGCGCGAACAGCCCGAGCACGAGTGGGAGGACGAGGACGAGGGTGAGCGCGAGGCCGCGTACGGCGTCCATCGCCCAGCCGGCCCAGCCCTGGGTCACCAGCCCGTACCGGGCCCGGACCGTCCGCACCCCGGCGCCGAACGGCAGTTGCAGCGCACTGCCGAGCAGCACCAGGGCCGTCGCGCCGGCCAGCACCCCGGCCGTCCGGGAACCGCCGAACCAGCCGCCGGCGACGGTCACCAGGGCGGCACCGGCCGGGGTGAGGCCGAGCAGCAGGGTCAGCGCCAGGCCCGCCAGCCGGCCGCCCAGTGCCCACGGCAG
>NZ_JAHSQD010001194.1 GCF_020103755.1 Streptomyces sp. LS1784 | reverse complement strand
GGCGCGGTGGGGCACTCGCCGCCGAGCGCGACGGCGAGCCGCAGCACGGCCTGCGCGGGCTCGCTCAGCCCCTCGGCGAGCCGGACCGCGGGCGAGGCGGTCTCCGCCACCGAGGGCAGCGGGACGGTGCGGCGCAGCTCGTTCTCCCGGATCGCCGGGTCCGGGTCGTGGACGAGATCGTCGACGGCTCCGAAGACGTCCATCCGGTCGTCCTCGGCGGCGACCAGCGCGTCCACCGAGACGTCCCGCTGGCGCAGCAGCGCGGCGGCCTGGACGAAGCGCAGCGGCAGGCCCTCGGACTCGAACCAGAGGTCCACCGCCCAGGCCTTCTCGGCCACGTCCAGCGGCCGCCCGGCCAGCCGGGCGGTGAGGGCGAGGCAGGCGGAGCGGGAGAGTCCGGCCACCAGGTGGTCCTGGAGCCGGGAGCCGGCGGGCAGCGGCGGGCCGTCCGGGGCGGCGGAGATCAGGAAGGCGCAGCCGGGGGCGGCGGCGAGCAGCTGCTCCAGCTCGGCGCCGGAGGGCTCGGCGGCGTCGATCACCACGATCGCGCCGACCTCGGCGAGGTGGGCGGCCAGCTGCCCGGGGTCGGGGCGGTAGCCGGGTGCGTGGTGGGTGGCCGCGAAGAGGTCCTGGAGCAGGTCGGGAACGGTCCGGCGGTGGCCGCAGAGCTGCACCACGCCGCCGGGGGCGAGGTCGGCGGCGGCCTCGGCGACGGCCGACAGCAGCGCGCTGCGGCCCGAGCCGGCCTGGCCGACCAGGCGTATCGAGCGGCCCTCGGCGAGCAGGCCGAGCAGTTCGGCGATGTC
>NZ_JAHSQD010001193.1 GCF_020103755.1 Streptomyces sp. LS1784 | reverse complement strand
GGCCCGCGCCCGGCCCACAGCCGCGACTCGATCGCCGCCGCGGCCATCGGGATCGCCGACGCCGAGGGCCTGGACGCGGCCTCCATGCGGCGGGTCGCGGCGGCGCTCGGCGCGGGCACCATGTCGCTCTACAACTACGTACCGAAGAAGGAGCACCTGCTCGACCTGATGCTCGACGCGGTCGCCGGCGAGTACCGACTGCCGTCCGCGCCGAGCGGCGACGTCCGAGCCGATCTCGTCGACCTCGCCCACCAGCAGCTCGGCATCGCCCGCCGCCACCCCTGGCTGCCCGCACTGCTGCTGGTCCGCCCCAGCATCGGCCCCAACGCCCTGCGCTACACCGACCACTTCCTCGCCGCCACCGCCCCCACCGGCCTCGGCGGCGGCGCCCGGATGGAGGCGATGGCGCTGTTCAACGGCTTCATCACCCAGTTCGCGCAGTACGAGCAGACCGCGGCCGCGGGCGCCAAGTGGCAGGCCGAGATGGTCGGTTACCTCGGCCAGGCGGCGGCGAGCGGCGAATTCCCGCACCTGGCCCAGGCCTTCGCCACCGCGGGCCCGCCCGCCGACCCGGACCGGGCGTTCGACCGCACCCTGGACCGGGTGATCTCCGCCGTCCTGGCGCCGGCGGGCGACACCTGACGCACCGTCATGTCGCGAGGGCCTCCCTGGTCAGCAGCCCCGCCACCCGGCCGTCCACCAGCACCAGTACCGCGGGGCGCCCGCCCGCCAGCACCGCCCGGGCCTCGGCCGCGGACTGCCCGACGCCGACTGTCGGCAGCGCCGGCCCGAGCAGCGCGCCCAGCGGG
>NZ_JAHSQD010001192.1 GCF_020103755.1 Streptomyces sp. LS1784 | reverse complement strand
ACGGGCGGCGGCGGAACAGCGGGCGCGGCGGGCGCTGCGGGCCCGGACGCGGGTGCGGGTGCGGCGGGCGCCGGCTCCGCGGGTTCGGTGGTCACGGAAGTGGCTCCAGAGAAGGAGGAAGAAGAGGAAGGGGGTGGCGTCGTACGGGCGGCCGGAGCCGGGCTCAGCCGCCGGTGGTGAGCCACTCGCGCTGGCGCTTCATCAGCTCGTTCAGCAGCGCCTTGTCGGGCGTCCCCTTCACGTCGACGTCGATCGTGTACTGGACGTCGCCCTGGCTGGAGATGCCGCTCATCGAGCCGGTGAACGCCTGCTGCTTGGGAGCCTTCAGGTAGCCGCGGCCGCCCGGGTCGCCGTCGATGTCGAACGGGTCCAGCGACTTGACCTTGTAGCCCTTGACGAAGTCGTCCGCCATCGCGGTGGAGCCGAACTTCAGCAGGGTGACGGTGACTTCGGCCTTGCCGTCGGCGGTCCGGTACATCCGGGTCGCGCCGCCCTTGTAGCCGTAGGACTTGAGGATGTCCATGATGCCGTCCTGCTTGCCGAAGAGCGCGGCGACGTCGTCGTCGGTCATGGTCATCCCGTCCACGGGTCCGTAGGACTCGCCGCCGGCCGGGATGGGGAGCAGGAAGTAGCGCAGGTCACCCTCGTGCTTGCCGCCGTTGACGGTGCCCTTGACGGTGCTGGCCGGGGCGGGCTCGGCCGGGACGGCGGTGGGCACCGGGACGGGCGCGGCCGAGGGCGTCGCGCTCGCGGTGGCACTCGCGGTGGCGCTCGCGGCCGGCTTCGACGGGGCGGGTGCGGCTGCGGTC
>NZ_JAHSQD010001191.1 GCF_020103755.1 Streptomyces sp. LS1784 | reverse complement strand
CCACCCCGGCGCCCACCCGGTAGAGCCGGACCACGGCCAGGGCGCCGAGCAGCAGCGGAGTGACGGTCAGCGGGGCGTCCGCCGCCCCGCGCAGCACCGGCGCGCCGTGGCCCAGCAGCCAGAGCACCCCCGCCAACCGGGTGACGGCGGCCGCGCCGCCGTCCGCGTACGGCGTCACCACCCAGAGCCCGAGCACCGGCACCCCGACCGCCGCCAGGCCGACCAGCGCCGTCCGCACTCCCGTCAACAGGTCGGCCAGTGCGGGTCGCCCGCCCAACTCGCCGGGCGACTCAAGGATCGGACGGCCCATCAGCTGCGTCATGCGCCACATGGTGCCAAGGCGACTCGCCATGCTCCGTGAAGCGCCAAACCGCCGACGTGTCCCAGATTATTGGCTTATGCGCATTTTCAGACCCCACCCCCAAGCCGCCGGTGCCCCGGCCCGGAGCGTCTGATGACCACGCCACCCACCGCCGACTCCCCCACCCCGGAGCGCCACCGCAAGCGCGCCCACGCCGCAGCCGAAGCGGTCCACCCGCCGCGGAAACTGACCCCACGTGAGGCCCAGACCCTGGCCCACCTCGCGGCCGGCCACGACCTCCCCCGCACTGCCGCCGCCTTCGGTGTCACCCCCACCACCGCCCGCAGCTACCTCCAGCGCGCCCTGCGCAAGCTCGGCACCCGCACCGAGGCGGAGGCCCTCGCCCTGCTGGCCGACGCGCTGCCGCACCCCTCGGGCCCCTGCCCGACCGGGCGCCCGGCGGACTTCGCCGGCCTCGACCCGGCCGGCCCTGGACCGGCCTCGGCTGCCC
>NZ_JAHSQD010001190.1 GCF_020103755.1 Streptomyces sp. LS1784 | reverse complement strand
ACCTCGACCCGCGGCGGCGCGGGCGGGCCGCGCTCGCGCTGGCCCGGATCGCCGCCGACGGCGTGGACTCGGTGGCCAGTGCCGCGGTGCTGACCGCGATCATCGCCGACCCGCGGCTGCCGGTGCCCGACCGCGGCGAGATCCGCCTGTCGCTCGGCCTCCTGATGGCCGTGCACGGCGGGGACCGGGCCGGTTTCGCGCGGATCGAGGAGTCCCTCGACGAGTTGGAGCAGCGTCCGGACCGGGCGGCCCGGGCGATGGTGGCGCTGGCCATGAACGAGCGCGACGGCGCCGGCGAGCGCGCCTGGCAGTGGCTGGAGCGGGCCGAGCGGACCCTGGCCGCGAGCCCGGACGAGGAGGTGGCCGCCGCGGTGCGGGCCACCCGGCTGACCTTCCTCGCGCGCGAGGGCGACCCGGCGGTGTGGGCGCAGCTGGACGGGCTGCCGCGGACCTCGGAGCGGTGGGAGATCGTCCGGCAGACCACCCGCGCGCTGTACAACGTGGGTGAGATCGCCGTCGAGCTGGGCCACGACCGGCGGGCTGCGCGGTTGCTGGAGGAGAGCCGGCGCCTGGCCCGTCAGGCGGCCATCCCCTATCTGGAGTGCTACAGCCGGATCGCCCTGGTGCGGCTGGACGGTCTGGCCGGGCAGTGGGACGGGCTGGAGGAGCGGCTGGCCGCGCTGGGCGCCGAGTTCCCCGACCTCGCGATGGCCGGGGTCGAGCAGGCCCTGTTGCTGGGCCGGCTGGCCGCCGCGCGCGGGCGGCTCGCGGTGGCGCGCGCCCACTTCGCCGAGGCGGGCCCGTACGGGGAG
>NZ_JAHSQD010000119.1:4787-18421 GCF_020103755.1 Streptomyces sp. LS1784 | reverse complement strand
CCCTGCCCACGGCCTCGCCGGCCGCCTCGCCCGCCGCCACCGCGGCGCCCACCCCGCTGACGGGTCCCCAGCTCGCGGCGTCCTGGACCGGACCGCTCAGCACCCGCGGCCGCTACATCGTCGACGCCGGCGGCAACCGGTTCAAGCTGAAGGCCGGCAACTGGGCCGGCGCGCAGGGCACCTGGCAGGGCAGCGGTTCCACCACCGACCCGGCGAACAACCAGGCCGGCCAGGTGTCGTACAACATCCCGCTCGGCCTGGACCGGGTCCCGCTCGGCGAGATCCTCACCGGCTTCCACGGTCTGGGCCTCAACGCCGTCCGGCTGCCGTTCGCCGATGCGATGATCCACGACACCACCCCCGTACCGGACGCGGCCGTCGCGGCCAACCCCCAGCTCAAGGGCCTGACCCCGCTCCAGGTGTACGACGCCGCCGTTGCCGCGCTGACCGCCGACGGCTTCGCGGTGATCCTCAACAACCACACCACCAGCTACCGGTTCTGCTGCGGCCTGGACGGCAACGAGCGCTGGAACAGCGGCCAGAGCACCCAGCAGTGGGAAGCCGACTGGCTGTTCCTGGTCAACCGCTACAAGGACGACAAGCGCGTGGTCGGCGCCGACCTGCGCAACGAGGTCCGCCGGGACGTCTGGGACGACCCCAACTGGGGCCGGGGCGACAGCCACGACGAGTACGCCGCCTTCGAGGAGGCCGGCAACCGCATCCTCCAGGCCGACCCGGACATGCTCGTCGTCATGGAGGGCATCAACTGGCAGGGCATCCCGACCGACATCACCCCCCACGGCCGCCCGATGCTCACCCCCGTCGCCAACCTCTCCAACACCCTGATCAGGTCCGACAAACTCGTCTACGCCGCGCACTTCTACGCCTACACCGGCCCCGCCAACACCGGCGCCACCAGCGGCCCCGGCGTCACCCACGACCCGCGCTACCAGGACCTCACCCCCGACCAGCTCGCCCGGGTCGTCGACCAGGAAGCCCTGTTCGTCACCAAGTCCGGCCAGCACTTCACCGCGCCCGTGTGGATCAGCGAGTTCGGCGCCGCCGGCCGCGACGAGACCGACACCAAGGAGAAGGCCTGGTGGACCGCCTTCACCGACATCCTGGTGAAGAACGACACCGACTTCGCCGTCTGGCCCCTGGTCGGCTGGGCCGACGCCACCGGCAAGCCGCAGGACAGCTGGGCCCTGCTCTCCTACACCGCGACCGGCACCCGGACCGGCCTGCAGGACCCCGGCGACTGGCGCGCCGCCGACTGGAACAAGCTCGTCAACGCGCCCGGCCTCACCGGCCCCGTCGCACCCACCCCGCGCTGGAACATGCTCGACCTCGACTTCGGCGACCAGATCACCTCCGCCCGGATGCTCAGCCGGCCCGACTGGAGCGTCGGCAGCCGCAAGGGCGTCTGCCCCGACACCCAGCGCCTGATCGCCCTCGGCCGCAGCGACGGCCGCGGCCTGTGCACCGACAGCGCCCAGCCCCCCGCCAGAGCCGGCGCCTACGTCACCGTCACCGGCTGGACGAACACCGCACAGGGCGACTGGGCGCCGGGCTACGACAAACTCCAGTGCCCCGACCAGTACTACGCGATCGGCTACAGCGAGCGGACGAACTCGATGACCGCCCTGCTGTGCGCCCCCTCCGCCGCCACCCTGCCCACCACCGGCCGCGTCGTGTGGTTCGACCACGGCGACAACCGCCCCGCCGGCGCCGGCTCCACCGCGAGCGACTGGGCGCCCGGCTACTACAAGGGCCAGTGCGCCGACAACGAGTACATCGCCGGCGTCGCCGACACCTGGCGCTACAACGAGTACGGCGTGCCCGACGCCCTGCTCTGCCGACCGCTCGCCTGACGCACCGCCACCCCGCCGTCACCTGAGGAGAGCCAGGCCATGCCCCTGGAGATCGCCGCAGACGGATTCCGTCTCGACAACCGACCGTTCCGCATCATCTCGGGCGGACTGCACTACTTCCGTGTCCACCCCGAGCAGTGGGCCGACCGGCTCCGCAAGGCACGCCTGATGGGACTGAACACGGTCGAGACCTACGTCCCCTGGAACCTGCACGCGCCCCGGCGCGGCGAGTTCCGTCTGGACGCGGGTCTCGACCTGCCCCGCTTCCTCGACCTCTGTGCCGCCGAGAACCTCCACGTCCTGCTCCGCCCGGGCCCCTACATCTGCGCCGAATGGGACGGCGGCGGCCTGCCCGCCTGGCTGCTCGCCGAGGACGGAATCGCCCTGCGCAGCCGCGACCCGCGCTTCCTCGCCGCCGTCGACGAGTACCTCGGCGCGCTGCTCACCGCCGTCGAACCACACCTGGCCGGCAAGGGCGGCCCGGTCATCGCCATGCAGCTGGAGAACGAATACGGCGCCTACGGCGACGACACCGCCTACCTTGCCGAACTCGCCGCACTGCTGCGCCGACACGGCGCCGACACCCCACTGTTCACCAGCGACCAACCCGCCGACCTGGCACGCGGCGGCCTGGACGGCGTCCTGCGCACCGCGAACTTCGGCAGCCGCGCCGAGGCCGGCCTCGCCGAACTGCGCACCCACCAGCCCGAAGGCCCCCTGATGTGCGCCGAATTCTGGATCGGCTGGTTCGACCGCTGGGGCTCCGCCCACGTGACCCGCAGCGCACACGAGGCCGCCGACGAGCTGGACCGGCTGCTCGCCACCGGAGCCTCGGTGAACCTGTACATGTTCCACGGCGGCACCAACTTCGGTTTCACCAACGGCGCCAACGACAAGGGCGCCTACCGGCCCACCGCCACCTCCTACGACTACGACGCCCCCCTCGACGAGGCCGGCGACCCGGGCCCCAAGTACGCCGCCTTCCGCGAGGTGATCGCCAGGCACGCACCGGTCCCCGCCGCCCCGCCGCCCAGTCCGCAGCCCAAACTCGCCGCCGGCAGCGTCTACCTCACCCACACCGCGAGCCTGCTGGAGCAGGCCGACGCCCTCGGCCCGGCCGTCGCCGCCGACCGGCCGCTGACCATGGAACAGCTCGGTCAGTCCTTCGGCTTCGTCCTCTACCGGACCGAACTCCCCTCCCCGGGGCCGTGCGTGCTGCACGTGGAGCAGGCCCGCGACCGCGCCCAGTTCTTCGTCGACGGGCAGCCGGTCGGTGTCCTGGAACGGGAGAACCGGGAACACGCCCTCGCCTTCACCATCCCCCGGGCCGGAGCGCGGCTGGAGGTCCTGGTGGAGAACCAGGGCCGGGTCAACTACGGGCCCGGCATCCACGACCGCAAGGGCCTGCTCGGCGAGATCAGCGCCAACGGGAAGGTCCTGCGCGACTGGTACAGCCGACCCCTGCCCCTGGAGGGGCCGGACCTGGACGCCCTGGAGTTCACCTCCGTAGCGCCGCCCCCCGTCGGGCCGGCCCTCCACCGCGGATGGGTGGAGATCGACCGTCCCGCCGACACCTTCCTCGTACTCGGCGGCTTCACCAAGGGACACGCCTGGATCAACGGCTTCGCGCTCGGCCGTTACTGGTCCCGGGGCCCGCAACGCACCCTCTACGTTCCGGCGCCGGTGCTGCGACCCGGCCGCAACGAGGTCACCGTGCTGGAACTGCACGCCGCGGCAGGCCGGACCGTGGAACTGACGGACCGCGCCGACCTCGGACCCACCGAGGAGTAGATCCCGTCCGGTGCCCCGCCCACGCCAGAGGACCCCCCACCGAACCGGCAAGGAGCAAACGGTGCACGACAACCGCCGCGTGATCGAGCAGCGCCTCACCCGGGTCCTGGACCAGCGCCTGCGCCCCGCCGTGCACACCGGCGCAGTGCCGCTGGCGGTGGCGGTCTGGGACGCGCCGGGCGAACCCGTCCCGGTCGGGGTGGGGCTGGCCGCCCCGTACCGGCCGGTCGCCGTCGGCCACCGCTGGGGGCCGCCCTGGTCGACCAGCTGGTTCCGGGTCACCGGGCAGGTACCGCGCGAGTGGGCCGGCCGGCGCGTCGAGGCCCTGGTCGACCTCGGCTTCGACAAGACCGGCGCCGGCTTCTCCAGCGAGGGCCTGGTCCACCGGGCGGACGGCACCGTGGTCAAGGGACTGCACCCGCGCAACGCTTGGATCCCGGTGGCCGATCCGGCCGCCGGCGGTGAACAGGTCGCCTTCCACATCGAGGCGGCCGCCAACCCGACCTTCGACCACTTCGGCGAGTTCCACCACGCGCCGACACCGCTCGGCCGACGGCCGCCCTGGCTCACCGGCGGCGGCCCCCCGGGCGAACCGCTGTACCGGCTGCTGCGGGCCGACCTGACCGTCCTCGACACCGACCTGTGGGACCTGGTCCAGGACCTCGACGTCCTCGACCAGCTGATGCGCTCCCTGCCGCTGGACTCGCCGCGCCGCTGGCAGCTCCTGCGCGCCGCCGACCGTGCCCTGGACACCCTCGACCTGCAGAACCCCGCCGCCGGCGCCCGTGCCGCCCGTGAGGCCGTCCGCCCCGCCCTGGCCGCACCCGCCACCGCCGGCGCGCACCGCATCTCCGCCATCGGCCACGCGCACATCGACACCGCCTGGCTCTGGCCGCTGCGCGAGGCCGAACGGAAGGTCGCCCGGACCCTCGCCAACGTCACCCAGTTGATGGACGAGCACCCCGGATTCCGGTTCGCCATGTCCCAGGCCCAACAGCTCGCCTGGATGAAGGAGAACCGCCCCGGGATCTACGCACGGGTGCGCGAGAAGGCCGCCGCCGGACAGTTCCTCCCCGTCGGCAGCCTCTGGGTGGAACCGGACACCAACATCACCGGCGGCGAGTCCCTGGTGCGGCAACTGGTCCACGGCAAACGCTTCTACCAGGACGAATTCGGCGTCGAGACCGCCGAGATGTGGCTGCCCGACACCTTCGGCTACAACGCGGCCCTGCCACAGCTGATGAAACTCGCCGGGATCCGCTGGTTCCTGACCCAGAAGATCTCCTGGAACACCATCAACCGGTTTCCGCACCACACCTTCTGGTGGGAGGGCATCGACGGCACCCGGATCTTCAGCCACTTCCCACCCGCCGACACCTACAACAGCGAACTGTCCGGAGCCGAACTCGCCCACGCCGTCAGCACCTTCCAGGACAAGGGCACCGCGGACCGCTCCCTGGTCCCGTTCGGGTACGGCGACGGCGGTGGCGGTCCCACCCGCGAGATGCTGGCCCGCGCCGACCGACTGGCCGACCTGGAAGGCTCACCGAAGGTCGCCATCGAACACCCCGCCGCGTTCTTCACCCGCGCCCACCGGGAGTACCCCGACGCGCCGGTCTGGCTCGGCGAGCTCTACCTCGAATTCCACCGGGGCACCCTGACGAGCCAGCTGAAGACGAAACAGGGCAACCGGCGCAACGAGCACCTCCTACGCGAAGCCGAGCTCTGGTGCGCCACCGCAACCGTGCACGCCGGCCGCGCCTACCCCTACGACGCGCTCGACCGCCTCTGGAAGACCGTCCTGCTGCACCAGTTCCACGACATCCTGCCCGGCTCCTCGACCGCCTGGGTCCACCACGAGGCCGAACAGGCCCACACCGCCATCACCGCCGAACTGCGCACCCTCACCGACGCTGCCCGACACGCACTCGCCGGACCCGGCGACGCCACCGTCGTGTTCAACGCGGCACCGCACACCCGCGGCGGCATCCCGGCCCTGGGCGCCGCACTCCGCCCCCACCAGGCCCACCCGCCCGTCGACCCCGCACCGTCCGGCAGGGGCTTCGTCCTCGACAACGGCCTGATCCGGATCGAGATCGACGAACGCGGCCTGATCACCTCGGCCCGCGACCTCCGGGCCCACCGCGAAGCCCTCCCGCCCGGCACGGCCGCCAACCTGCTCCAGCTCCACCAGGACTTCCCGAACGAGTACGACGCCTGGGAGCTCGACGCGTTCTACCGCAACACCCGCACCGACCTGCTCGAAGCCGACTCGGTGACCGCGACGGGTGCCGGCGTCCGGGTGGTGCGCACCTTCGGCGACTCACGGGTCGAACAACTGCTGACCCTGCCCGCCCACTCCCGCCGGCTGGACATCGACACCGACATCGAATGGCGGGAACGCGAGAAGATCCTCAAAGCCGCCTTCCCGCTGGACCTGCGAGCCGAACACTCCACCGCGGAGATCCCGTTCGGCCACGTGAAACGCCCCACCCACACCAATACCAGCTGGGACGCCGCCAAGTTCGAGATCTGCGCCCACCGCTTCCTCCACCTGGAAGAACCCGGCTGGGGCGCAGCCCTTCTCAACGACTCCACCTACGGACACGACATCACCCGGGCCGTACGCCCCGACGGAGGCACCACCACCACGGCCCGGCTCTCCCTGCTGCGGGCCGCGCGCTACCCCGACCCCGACGCCGACCAAGGACACCACCGGCTCCACTACGCCCTGCTGCTCGGCGCCGGCATCGCCGACGCCGTCCGCGAGGGCTACCGGACGAACCTCCCCGAACGCGCCGTACCCGGCTCCCGTCCGGTCACCCCACTGGTCGCACTCGACACCCCGTCGGTCGTCGTCGAAGCCCTCAAACTCGCCGACGACCGGTCCGGCGACGTGGTGGTGCGGCTCTACGAGGCTCACGGCGCCCGCACCAGAGCCCGGCTGACCACCGGCTTCCCCCTGGCCTCCGCCCACCCCGCCGACCTCCTCGAACGACCACTCGCCGACCCCGCCGCCCTCGACACCACCCACCTGCCGCACCGAAGCGTCGACCTGACCCTGCGCCCCTTCCAGATCCTCACCCTCCGCCTGCGCCCCGCCCGCTGACGGCCCACCGGGAGGGTCCCAGGGCCGCGGCCTGTCCGACGACCCGGGCGGCGACGAGCGGTCATCGGCCTTGAACGGACCGAGGCGCCGTCCCTCCGGCAGGAGTGGACGGCGCCTCGCTGTGAACCGTCCCTCGCCGGAAGGAAGGGACGGCCGGGTCCCCGGCCGGCGGGACCCGCGGTCAGAGCGGCAGGACCTGCCAGCCGCCGAAGGTGGTGGCCGTCGTGCCCGTGCGGTAGCAGACGCGGCCGTCCGTGCCGATGGCGAACACGTGGAGGACACCGCCGCCGTCGACGATTGCGGCCGGGTAGTCGAGGACGGTGCCGCCGAGGTCCTGCCAGGCGCCGTAGCCGGAGTTCGGGGCGGTCTGGGCGGTGGTGCTCACGCCGCCGCCGCGGTTGCGCTCGAACAGGACGACCCGTCCGCCGAGGGTGGCCGCCGCCGGCTCGCCGACTCCCCCGTGTCCGCCGAGGGGGGCCGGGGACTGGCTCCACGACCCGCCCGGCTGAGTCTGGTAGCCGACCAGCATCGCGCCGGTGCCGACCTCGCGGTAGGCGAGTTCGATGCGGCCGTCCTGGTCGAGCGCTGCCTTGGGCGGGCTCGCCGGCCGGGCGTTCGGGATCGGGCCCGGGCCGCTGAAGGCGCCGTTCGGGGCGGTCTGCCACCAGTTGACGATCCCGGTGCGGGTGCCGGCGAACACCTCGATCCTCCCGGCGCCGTTGCGGATCGCGGTGACCGGGTCCTGGAGATCGGTGCCGCCCAGGTCCGTCCAGGTGCTCGCCCACACGCCGCCCGGGGTGGTCTGCCGGATGTTGCTGAGGCCGCCGCCGCCGTTCTTGACGAAGAGCTCCAGCCGCCCGTCCTGGTCGCCGGCCACCACGGGCACGCCGACCTGGTCCTCGTTGCCGAGCCCGGCGTTGGGGTTGCCGTGGTCGGCCCAGCCGTTCCACCACCAGCCGTTGGGCGTGCCCTGCGGCAGGGAGACGATGTGGTGGTCGGTCAGGCGGCGGGCGAAGACCTCCAGCCGGCCGTCGGCGTTGGTGCCGACGGCTATGCCCGGCGCCAGCCGCCCGCCCGGGTCGGCCATCCGCACCGGACCGCCCCAGCTGCCGTCGCCCTGACGCCAGTACGTGTAGAGGGCGCCGGCCCGGACGACGAAGACCTGCGGCCGGCCGTCCTGGTTCAGCCCGGCCCAGGAGGTGCCCCGCGACCAGCGGTAGTACATCCGGGAGAACCAGGCGTCGGAGTAGTTCCCCGAATGGTCGTGGCCGGCGTACTCGGAGACGAACACGCCCTTGGCGCCGACCGTCGCCGGGTCGAGGTTCACCGGGGAGTCGCTGATGTTGTAGTCCCGGTAGTTCACCTGGATCAGCGTGCCGCCGTACAGCCGGGCCGCCTCGCCGGCGAACTTCGCGGCGGCGACGTGGTCCGAGTGGTCGCCCGTGTAGCGGCTGTCCGGGAGTTCGTCCTGGGCCCTCAGCACGGTCGGCTGGTACGCCACCATCAGCTGCCGCAGCACCTCGACGACGTCCGCGGCCGTGTAGGTCGACGGCCCGGACAGCGGGCTGCCGACCGGGACGACCGTGGTGTCGGTGCCGCCGGCCAGGACGCCTCCGAGCCCGGCGTCGTGCAGGTTGAGGAAGATCAGGTGCACCGGCCGGCCCTTGAGGACGTACCGTTCGACCTGCTTGCCCGCGACCGTCCACGCCTCGGCCGTCCAGTGCCCGACCTCGTCGGTCCCCGGGTCGGTGTCGCCGACCCCGGTCATCCGGGAGTAGGCGTTGACGGCGCCCATCTGCCGGTTCCAGGTGCGCAGCGGGTCGCCGGCGGTGTCGTAGCAGGCCGTGGCGCACGGGTCGCCGGTGATGTTCCCCGCGGTGACGAACACCGTGACGGACGGCGTGCCGTTGGCGAGGGCGTTGGACAGGTCAGGGTTCATGAACAGGATGTCGTCGTCCTCGTGCGCGACGACCTGCATGACCAGCGGCCCGGAGCCGGCGGCCGCGGCCGTACCCACGGCCGCAGCCGCGCGGGTCGCGGTCCCCTTGGCCAGAACGGGCGCGGCGAGGGCGGTGAGTGCGACGGAGGAGAGGAGTTGCCGTCGTCCGATTGCCATGTGATTCCCCCCAATTCGAAATCGGCATGTGATCACGCCAGGAGGAGGCTAGCGCATTGTCGATCAGGAAAGGCCGTGGACCGTATCTCGCGATTTTGCCAAGGGGGAAGGCCAATTGACGCGGAATCACGGTTGCTTCGTCCGCTTCCTGCTCGTCGAGCTCATTTCCGGACAGGACCGTTCCTTCGTCGAACCGGGCGCCACCGGCTGACCGCGTACCTTTCGCCTTTCCGCGGAATCCTGAGGGTGCTGCCGTGCGCCCCGCCCCGGCCGGACACGGGGCGGGCCGGAGCGCTGTGCCGTTCGGGTGAATGCCGTGGACAGCGGGACCATCGGCCCCTCGCGGCTCGCCGAGTGTGGCCTGTTCGGCCCTGCGCGGGCTTCGGCCGAGGGGGGAGGATCGGATACGCCCACCGTCGGCGGTTCCGACAGACCTGAGGAGAACCCAGCCATGTCCCTCACCCCCAGTCCGGCTCCCGGTGGACCCTCCGAGGAGGAGGTCCGCGCGCTCGACGCCCACTGGAGGGCGGCCAACTACCTGTCGGCGGGCCAGATCTACCTGATGGCCAACCCGCTGCTGCGCGAGCCGCTGCGCCCGGAGCACATCAAGCCCCGCCTGCTGGGTCACTGGGGCACCTCACCCGGCCTGAACCTGGTCCACACCCACCTCGACCGGGTGGTCAGGGCCCGCGACCTGGACGCGGTCTGCGTCTGGGGGCCCGGGCACGGCGGGCCCGCCGTGCTGGCGAACTCCTGGCTCGACGGCAGCTACACCGAGACCTACCCGAGCGTCACCCGGGACGCGGACGGCATGGCCCGGTTGTTCCGGCAGTTCTCCTTCCCCGGCGGCGTGCCCAGCCACGTCGCCCCCGAGACACCGGGATCCATCCACGAGGGCGGTGAACTCGGCTACGCGCTGTCGCACGCCTACGGCGCCGCCTTCGACAACCCCGGCCTGCTGGTCACCTGCGTCATCGGCGACGGCGAGGCCGAGACCGGACCGCTGGCGGCCTCCTGGCACGGCAACAAGTTCCTCGACCCGGTGCACGACGGCGCCGTCCTGCCGATCCTGCACCTCAACGGCTACAAGATCGCCAACCCGACCGTGCCGGCCCGGCTGCCCGAGGCGGAACTCGACGCGCTCCTGCGCGGCTACGGCCACCTCCCGCTGTACGTCACCGGCAAGGACCCGCTCACCGTCCACCGGGCCATGGCCGAGGCCATGGACACCGCACTGGACCGGATCGCCGCCCTCCAGCACGAGGCCCGTGCCGGGGGCGATACCCGGCGCCCGCAGTGGCCGCTGATCGTGCTGCGCACCCCCAAGGGCTGGACCGGCCCCGCGGAGGTCGACGGAGTGCCGGTGGAAGGCACCTGGCGGGCTCACCAGGTGCCGCTGGACCAGGTGCGGGACAACCCCGCCCACCTCGCCCAGCTGGAGGCGTGGCTGCGCTCCTACCGGCCCGAGGAACTCTTCGACGAGCAGGGCCGACCCAGCGCCGAGGTGCTGGCCTGCGTGCCCGAGGGCGACCGCCGCCTCGGGACGAACCCGCACGCCAACGGCGGTCTACTGCTGCGCGACCTGCCGATGCCGCCGCTGGAGCGCTTCGCCGTGCCCGTCGACAAGCCCGGTGCCACCCTGCACGAACCCACCCGGGTCCTCGGCGACCTGCTCGAACAACTGATGGCGGACACCGCCGAGCGCCGAGACTTCCGCCTGGTCGGCCCGGACGAGACCGCCTCCAACCGGCTCCAGGCCGTCTACGCGGCCACCGGCAAGGCCTGGCAGGCGCAGACCCTGCCCGTCGACGAACACCTCGCCACCGACGGCCGGGTGATGGAGATCCTCTCCGAACACACCTGCCAGGGCTGGCTGGAGGGCTACCTCCTCACCGGCCGCCACGGCCTGTTCTCCTGCTACGAGGCATTCGTCCACATCGTCGACTCCATGGTCAACCAGCACATCAAGTGGCTGCGCACCACCCGGGCCCTGCCCTGGCGCGCCCCCATCGCCTCGCTCAACTACCTGCTCACCTCCCACGTCTGGCGCCAGGACCACAACGGCTTCTCGCACCAGGACCCCGGCTTCGTCGACCACGTCCTCAACAAGAGCCCCGAAGCCGTCCGGGTCTACTTCCCGCCGGACGCCAACACCCTGCTCGCCACCGCCGACCACGTCCTGCGCAGCCGCGACTACGTCAACGTCGTGGTCGCCGGCAAGCAGCCCTGCTTCGACTGGCTCACCCTCGACCAGGCCCGCACCCACTGCGCCCGGGGCGCGGGGATCTGGGAGTGGGCCGGCACCGAGGACGGCAGCCGAGAGCCCGACGTCGTGCTCGCCTGCGCCGGGGACGTCCCCACCCAGGAGGTCCTCGCGGCCGCCCAGCTGCTCCGCCGCCATCTGCCCGACCTGGCCGTCCGAGTGGTCAACGTGGTCGACCTGGCCCGGCTGATGCCCGCCGAGGAGCACCCGCACGGCATGCCCGACGCGGAGTTCGACGCCCTGTTCAGCCGCGACCGGCCGGTGATCTTCGCTTACCACGGCTACCCGTGGCTGATCCACCGCCTCGCCTACCGGCGCGCCGTCCACCCCCACCTGCACGTGCGCGGGTACAAGGAGTCGGGCACCACCACGACGCCCTTCGACATGGTGGTCCGCAACGACCTCGACCGCTACCGGCTCGTCATGGACGTCATCGACCGGGTGCCCGGCCTCGCCGTCCGGGCCGCCGCCCTGCGCCAGGAGATGGCCGACCGGCGCACCCGCCACCACGACTGGATTCGCGAGCACGGCACCGACCTGCCCGAGATCACCGACTGGACCTGGTAGGGCTGACGTGCAACCAGGGGGGCCGACCGTCAGGAGATCAGCACCGTGGACCTGCCCGTCGCCGTCGGAGTCGACGGCTCCGACCCCAGCCTGGCCGCCGCCGACTGGGCCGCCCGCGAGGCGCTGCTGCTCGGCCGCGCGCTGCGCGTCCTGCACGCCCTGCCGCTGACGCCCCAGCTGCTCCCCGGCCGGCCCGCCGGGCGCGGGCCGGACCCTGATGCCCTGTTGCACGAGGTCTGCCACGTCCTGGCGGTGCGCTACCCCCGGTTGGAGATCCGCTCCGACGAGGTCCACGACCTCGCCCCCGCGGCGCTGCTGGCCGCGGGGGAGGACGCCGAACTGCTCGTCGTCGCAGCCCGCGGTACCGGCGGCTTCCCGGACCTGCGGGTCGGGTCCACCGCCCTGCACCTGGCCGCCCGGGCCGGCTGCCCGACCGTGGTGCTGCCGGTGGACCCGCCGGGCCCGGATCCGCGCGAGCAGATCGTGCTCGGGCTGGACGCCCGCCGACCCGCCGAGGCGGCCCTGGAGTTCGCCTTCGCCGCCGCACACCGCCACGGACTGCCGCTGCGGGTCGTGCACGCCTCGGCCACCGGCGTGCCGGAGGACGAGGACGGACTCCTCGCCCGCGTCCTCGCACCGTGGCGGGCCGCCCACCCCGAGGTCGAGGCCGTCCCGGAGAGCACGGGCGCGGGAGCGGGCCCGGCGCTGGTGGAGGCGTCGGCCAAGGCCCGACTGCTGGTGCTGGGCAGGCGGCCCGTGCTCCTGGTCGGCGCACTCGGCCCGGTCGGCCACGCCGTCCTGCACCACACGCTCTGCCCGGTCGCCATCGTCCCGGAGGCGTGACCGGGACCTTCGGGCCGTCCTTGGGGCTGCTCGGCCCCTGGGACCGGCCTGCGGCGACCACGATCATGGATCGCACACCGGGTCGCCGGCATCCGCGCCGCGACCGTCGAACCAGGGAGGGGCGTCACCATGCCGGACGCCGTAGTGGTCGGAGTCGACGGATCGGAGCCGAGCACGGCCGCCGCCGAGTGGGCCGCCCAGGAGGCGTACCGCAGCGGCAGGCCGCTGCGGCTGCTCCACGCCGGGGACGCGGGCTCGCCCGCGCCCGGGGAGGCCGACCGCGGTGACGAGCCGCTGCCGCCGTCGGTGCTCGCCACCCGGGACCACATCGCGAGCGTGCTGCCCGGGCTGGAGCTGACCTGTGAGCACGTGCCCGGGAGCCCGGCCGACGCGCTGGTCGCCGCCGGGGGCCGGAACGGCCTGCTGGTGCTCGGCTCGCGAGGCCTGGGAGGGTTCGCCGGGCTGCTGGTCGGCTCCGTTTCGCTGCGGGTGGTGGGCCACGCGAACTGCCCCGTCGTGGTGGTCCGTGCCGGGGCCGACGGGCAGGGCGGCGGCGAGGACGTGGTGCTCGGGCTGGACAGCGACCAGGCCTGCCCGGACGTCATCGCCTTCGCCTTCGAACAGGCCGCGGCACGGGGTGCGACGCTACGCGTGCTGGAGAGCCGGAAGGTGCCCGCGGGGCCGTACTCGGCCGAGGGCGTGGTCTACCAGCCGGAGGTCCGGGAGGCGTTGGAAGCCGGAGAGCTGATGCGGCTCCAGGAGGCCCTGGCTCCCTGGCGGGAGAAGCACCCGGAGGTCCGGGTGCAGGCCGAGCTCGCCGCCTGGTCGGCCGGGCGGGCGCTGGTGGAGGCCTCCAGGAGCGCCCGCCTGACGGTGGTGGGGCGCCGCCGGCCCAGGCTCCACCCGGCCGCGCCCTGGCTGGGCTCGGTCGCCCACGCCGTCCTCCACCACGCGCACAGCCCGGTCGCGGTCGTGCCGCACGACTGAGGCCGGCCCCGTGCACGGCCGTGGGGGGGGGGGCGCGCGGGCGGGCCCCCCCGCCGGGGGGGGGGGGCGGCGGGCGCCGCGCGGGGG
>NZ_JAHSQD010000119.1:0-4777 GCF_020103755.1 Streptomyces sp. LS1784 | reverse complement strand
GTGCCCGCCCCCGGCCACGGCGTTGGTCCGTCCCCACCGCGGCCCCCACCACGGCCGTCGGCGTGTCCGCAGGGGACCACGCGGGTGGGGGCGAGCGAGAGGACGTTCGGCCGGCCGCGTGATCGGTTCGCGCATCGGGGCCGATGCCGTCTCGGCAGGGTGCCGCCGCGGCCGCACCCTGCGCGATCACGCCTGATGTGAGCGAAGGCGGGATCGGTGTGAGACTGGGCAGGGAAGGGGTGATCCCCGTGTCGGACCCACCGCACGCGTCCGCCGGTCCCGACACCGTCGTCGACGAGAGTCTGCTGGAAGAGCTGATCATCGAGGCGCAGACGGCCCTGCCGGTCGAACTGCCCGCCCTGGCGAACCGGTGCGCCGCGGCCCTCGGCCTGGACACCGTGCTGATCTACCTCGTCGACCTGCAACAACGGCTGCTCGTCCCGCTCGACGAGGCCTCGGAGCCGCTGCCGGTGGACCGTTCGCGGGCCGGCTGGGCGTACCGCAGGGTCTCCCCGCAGGTGGCAGCCGACGACGGTGGCGTGATCGTCTGGCTGCCGCTGGTCGACGGTGCGGAGCGGCTGGGCGTGCTGGCGGTGCGGACCGCCGCGCTCGACGGGGTGCGGATGCGCCGCAGCCGGATGCTCGCCCATCTGTTCGCCATGCTGATCACCTCCAAACGCACCTACAGCGACTGGCTCGCCTCCCTCGCCCGCACCGCGACCATGGGGCTGCCCGCCGAGATGCTGCGGGCCTTCCTGCCGCCCCAGACCATCGGCAGCAGCAGGTGCGTCTCGACCGCGGTCCTGGAACCGGCGTACGACGTCGCCGGCGACGCCTTCGACCACTCGGTGATCAAGAACGTGCTGCACACCATGATCCTCGACTCCATGGGGCACGATCTGACCTCCGGCCTGACCACGTCGGTCGCCATGGCGGCGGCGCGCAACGCCCGCCGCGCCGGCAGTCCCCCGTCCGACGTGGTCGGCTCCGTCGACCAGGCGCTCGTCCACTGGCTGCCCGACCACTTCTGCACCGGCGTGCTGTGCCGGCTCGACGCGGAGACCGGGGTGCTGCACTGGGTCAACTGCGGACACCCGCCGCCGCTGCTGATCCGTGCCGAGCGGGTGCTCCACGGAGCACTGGACAGCCCCCCGCAGCCCCCGATCGGCCTGGCCGACCACCTCGCCCCGGAAGCCCGGCAGGTCCACGAGACGACACTGGAGCCGGGCGACCGCGTCCTGCTCTACACCGACGGCGTCGTGGAGGCGCGTGACACGGACGGTGCGGAGTTCGGCCTCGACCAGTTCACCGACTTCATCATCCGCTCCTCGGCCGCCGGCCAGCGCCCGGCCGAGGTGCTGCGGCTGCTCATCCACGCCATCCTCGACCACCAGCGCAACCGCCTGCGGGACGACGCGACCATCCTGCTCTTCGAATGGCGCCCGCAGCGCCCGTGACGCGCTGTGGCACCGGCGCGTGGTGCAGACGTCGACGCGGCGGGCCGGGGGGTCAGGGGACGATCCTCACCGACTCGGCCCGTGATGGGTGGTGGAGCCGGTGGAGGCCGGCGTAGGCGGGGCTGCGGGCGAGGAGTTCCTCATGGGTGCCGTGGCCGGCGAGCAGGCCCTGTTCGAGCAGGACGATCTGGTCGGCGTCGCGGACCGTGAGCAGGTTGTGCGAGATGATGATCGTCGTGCGGCCGGCCATCAGCGCACGCAGCGGGCCCATGATCCGCCGGGCCGACTCGGCGTCCAGGCCGGTGGTGGGTTCGTCCAGGAGGAGGACGGGTGCGTCCCGAACCATCGCGCGGGCGATGGCCAGACGCTGGCGCTGGCCGCCGGAGAGCAGTCGTCCGCGCTGGCCGACCACGGTGTCGTAGCCGTCGGGCAGCAGGCTGACGAACCCGTGGGCGTCCGCCGCCCTGGCGGCCGCCAGGATCTCGGCCTCGGTCGCCTCCGGGCGCCCGTACGCGATGTTCTCCCGGACGGTGCCGTGGAAGACCAGGGTCTCCTGCAGGACCACGGCGACGTTCTCGCGCAGCTCGGTGAGCGACAGTTCGCGCAGGTCGACACCGTCGAGCCGGACGGCGCCGGCGGCCGGGTCGTAGAAGCGGAGCAGCAGCTTGGCGACGGTGGACTTCCCCGCGCCGCTGGCGCCGACCAGGGCCAGCGTCTTCCCCGGCGCCACCGTGAAGGACACCCCGGACAGCGCGGGCGTCGCCGTCTCCGGGTAGCTGAAGGTCACGTCGTCGAACTCGATCCCGCCGTGGGCCCGGCCGATCGCCCGCGGGGTCGAGGGGGCGGCGACCTGCGGGCGCTGGTCGAGCAGTTCGATGATCCGCTCGGCGGCGGCGGAAGCGCTGTAGAAGGTGTTGCCGAGCCCGGACATGCCCCGGATCGGGCCGTAGAGCTGGCTCAGCAGTGCGAGGAAGACCATCAGGCCGCCGAGGGTGAGCCGGCCACGGACCAGCTCCCAGGTCCCGAGGCCCATCACTGCCAGGCCGCCGAGCAGCTCGATGAACTCGACCGTGGGTCCGTAGAGCGCTCCGATCCGGGTCGAGGCCATCGCGGCGTGGTACCGGCCGACGCTCTCGCGCTGAAACCTGGTGTGCTCCCAGCCCTGGCGGTTGTACGCCTGGACGAGTGCGATGTTGCCGAGCGACTCCTCGGTGACCGCGCTGATCGAACCGCCGCGCCGGCGGCGTTCGCGTGAGGCCGCCCGGATCAGCTTGGCGAAGCGGCGGGCGGTGAGGAAGAACAGCGGCGCGGCTACCAGTGCGGTCAGCGTCAGGTCCCAGCGCAGCGCCAGCAGGAGACCGACGAAGATGCCCAGCCGCGCCACCTGGCCGAGCGCGGTGACGATCCCGGAGAGCAGGAAGGTCTCGACCGCGTCGACGTCGCCGGTCACCCGGGACAGCACGTCGCCGAGCTGCCGCCGCTCGAAGAAGCCCAGTGACAGGCCCTGGAGGTGCCGGAACACGTCCGATCGCAGGACGAGCAGGAAGCGCTCGCTGACCCAGGTGGAGGTCACCCGGCGGGCGAAGGTCAGCGCTCCGGAGAGCAGGGCCAGCCCGGCGTAGGCGAGGGCGACCGGCAGGAACAGGCTCAGCCTGTGCGGGATGAGCATGTCGTCGATCACGATCTTGAACAGCAGGATCTCCGCTGCCTCGATCGCCGGGCCCACCGCGACCAGGACCAGCAGCACCACCAGCCAGTGGCGGCCGCCCTTGGTGTAGGGCCAGAAGCGCCGGAAGACCTCGCGGAGCGGGACCGGCGGTGCGGCGGCGACGAGGGCGTCGGAGCTCTCGACGACGAGCAGCCCGCGCAGGGCCTCTCGAAGAGTCCGCTTTCGCGTCATCTCACGGTCTTCCCGCTTGGTGCCCGGCACCGGTCACCCCGCTGAACCCCGACCCGAGCCCGGAACCCGCCGGGTGGCGCGGGCCGGACGGACCGGGCGGGGCGACAGGCAGGCCGGGCACGAAGTATGCCCGGCCTGCTGTCGTAACGGATTGCAAGTGTCCGGCTACTGTGGATGTCAGTAGCCCCAGTCGCCGCCGCCGCCGTAGCCGCCGCCGTAGCCGCCGCCGCCGCCGTGGTCGCCGAAGTCGTCATAGCCGCCGCCGTAGCCGCCGCCGTAGCCGCCGCCGCCGTGGTCGCCGAAGTCGTCGCGTTCGAAGCCGCGCTCACCGTAGCCGCCGCCGTAGCCGCCGCCACCGCCGTGTTCGTCAAACCTGCCGAGGGTGCCGAGGTTTTCGAGGAATCCCATGATCAAACCTTCCTACGATTCCCCCTCAAACCATCGTCAGTCCGAGCGCACGGGATCGGCAAGCATAATCCGGGAAAAATTGAAGATTTAAAAAATGATTAGAGTATCGCAACTGATGGTCAGCTCGGCGATTTTCATGGCAAAATCATGTCAAATCTTTGGTTGAGCTCAAGCCGAGGGGCCGTGTGTGGCGAGCTGGCGAGCTGTCGCGCTGCGGCCGCCAATCGCGCCACGCCACCCCATGGGGGTATGGGTGGCCTGCCGTGACGGGGTCGCCCGCGCCGCGTCAGGTCCGCCCGACCCGCGGACGTGCCGGACCGTGACCGACCGTTCGCGCCGCGCGCCTGTCGCGGCAGGCCTCCGCCTCGGACGAACCGCCGTATGGCGCTGCCGGAGCGGGGCAGCCGCGCGGGCGAGGCCGTCGGCTTGCCTCGGTCGTCAACCGGGCGTGGAGCATCCATCGACCTGGCCGGCCTTCCGGTCGGCAGAACCGCCCCGCCCGAGTCGTCGAGGCCGTCCTCATGGTGGCCGACCGGCGCGAGGGGGCGGAGCGGAGGCGGGAGGAACGGGAGAGGCTCAGGGGTGAAGGCGGATGCACCGATGAACCGTCATTCTGACGTCTGGCCAGGAGCCGGCGGACGCCCGGTCCTCGCCCCCGGGATGCCGGGCCCGTCGGCGGTTCGTCGCCTGCTCGTCGGTCGCCACGGCATCGCCTCGGCGCTCTCGGCTCTGCCAGTCGGACTCGCGCTTCTTCAGCCCCAACAGCCAGACACCGCTGGCAAGTTCGACGAACCTGACCGAGGTGCGGGTGACCGCGACCGTGAGAGGGCCCGTGCCACGCGGATCGCGCGGGCACGGGCCCTCTCGGGTCATCCCGGTGGTCCCTGTCCGGCCCCCGGGGTGAGGGGGAGGGTGGTCAAGGTCGCGGGTGTGTTGCCGACGGCCGAGGGGTCGGCTTAGTACCAGTGGTGGGACTGCCAGAAGTTCCAGGCGGCGTTCGGGCTGCCGTAGC
>NZ_JAHSQD010001189.1 GCF_020103755.1 Streptomyces sp. LS1784 | reverse complement strand
TCCGCGTCGGTCAAACCGCCGCCCTGTGCATACCTCACAGCACACGACTACCGGGATCGGCCCTCCACCGGCAGGCGAACGCTACGGCTTCACCCATCCGAGCGACATCACGAATTCAACTTCAGTAGGGGCGGATGGCGATGGTGCTGACGGTGCCGTTTCCCCAGACGGTGGTGTTCATCATCATGCGTCCGTCCAGCGACACCGCGGTAAATTCCGGCACGAAGCGCGTAGTGAACAGTGTCGCGAACCCGCTCCGTAGCTGGGTCACCTCGCTCGTGACCAGGTCCCAGTCGTCGAGGAGGCGGACCTGGACCCAGGCCCAGCCGTCATCTTCGGGCTCTCCGTCCGTAGGGTGCGTGTTGTAGTCGACGCCGAGGAGGAACTCGCGGTCCTGATTGAAGAGTCCGTATTGCGTTGCCATCCGATACCAACTCGCGTTGACCTTGTCAGCCATATCCGGGGCGTCGACGTCGGCGATCTCGTCCGGGTATGAGTCGAATCGCCCGTGCTCGGGGCGGGCACTCGCTGGCGAGCACCCCGCGGGCAGTGGCGGCAGCGGGACCTCGTCCCGGCGCCGTTGCACGAAGTGAAGCCCGGCGGGTGCGATCAGGGCGGCTATCTCGGTGTCGGTCAGCGTCACGGAGGCACGATAGTCGCAGGCAGATCGCCTGGTGTGCCATTTTCAAAGGGCGTTAAGTCCTTTTCTGGTAGCGGCCTCGTTCGGGTTGGGTGAGGAAGCCTTGGCGAGTGAGGCGTCCGAGGCGGTTGCGGGTGATGTTTACGGACGCCTCGTCTGTGGGCATGCCGAGGA
>NZ_JAHSQD010001188.1 GCF_020103755.1 Streptomyces sp. LS1784 | reverse complement strand
CCCGCCCGGCCGCCCGGCCGCCGTTGGACGAGCGGGCCGCCGCCACCGCGACCCCCGCCCTGCGCGCGCTCTACGACCAGCGGATCGACTGGCGGCGCTGCCCCGACGAGGACGGCGCCGACCCGGACGCGGCCGTCGTGCAGTGCGCCACCCTCAAGGTCCCGCTCGACTACGCCGACCCGGGCGGCCGCACCGTCGACGTCGCCCTCGCCATGGTGCCCGCCGCCGACCGGAAGCAGCGGATCGGCGCCCTGCTGCTCAACCCCGGCGGCCCCGGCAACTCCGGCGTCGACATGGTCCGTTGGGGCTGGAAGGGCTACCAGGGGCCGCTGCACGACCGGTACGACCTGGTCGGCTTCGACCCGCGCGGCGCCGGGGACACCACCCCCGTCCACTGCCTGGACGACCGCACCCGCGACCAGTGGGACGCCACCGACGACCCGGCCTACGACCACGGCCGGATCCTCGCCGAGGCCTGCCGCGCCCGGCACGCCGACCTGCTCCCGCACCTCGGCACCCGCGACACCGCCCGCGACCTCGACGTGCTGCGCGGCGCCCTCGGCGAACGCAGGCTGGACTTCCTCGGCTTCTCCTACGGCACCCACCTCGGCGCCCGCTACGCCGAGGAGTTCCCCGAACGCACCGGCCGGCTCGTCCTCGACGGAGCCGTCGACCACAGCGTCCCCGCGACGCGGCTCGGCATCGAGCAGGCCGTTGCAGCCGAGGCCGGGCTCCGGGCCTTCGCCGCCGCCTGCGCCACCGAGGACGGGCCGGCCTGCCCGCTCGGCGCAGACCCGGCCGCCGCCCCGCAGCGCCTC
>NZ_JAHSQD010001187.1 GCF_020103755.1 Streptomyces sp. LS1784 | reverse complement strand
CGGCAGTGGCGCTGGTGGCCGGGGCGGTCGCCGGGGCGCTGGCCGGGGCACGGCTGTTGGGGGCGCGGGCGCCGGCGGCGGTGCGCAGCGGGGTGCTGCGGCGTCGGGCGTTCGGTACGGCGTTCCTTCCGCAGCGTGATCCGGACGCCCGGGGCAGGCGACGCCCCAGGGCACCGGGAGCGGCCCTGGCGGCCGCGTGATTCCGTCGTAGATCCGTAGATCCGTAAGACGTTCTTCGCGGCCGTCCTCCGCCGTTCACTCATGTCCTGAGACCCCGGAGGGCTCGCTTCACCATGTCCGTTCTCGCCGTTCTCGACCCGGCCGTCGCCCTGGCGCACGCCGCCGTCGCCGCCGTCGCCCACCTGGTGCCGACCGCACTGGCCATCGTCCTGTTCACCGTCGCCGTCCGGCTGGCGCTGCATCCGCTGGCGCGGGCGGCGGCGCGTGGGGAGAAGGCCAGGGCGCGGCTGGCGCCGAAGGTCGGCGCGCTGCGAAGGAAGCACAAGGACCGGCCGGAGAGGCTGCGGGAGGCACTGGCCGAGATGTACCGGAAGGAGCAGGTGTCGCCGTTCGCGGGGTGCCTGCCGGTGCTGGTGCAGGTCCCGTTCTTCTCGGTGATGTACCGCCTGTTCACCACCCCCGACGACCTGCTGGACCACACCCTGTTCGGCGTGCCGCTGGGCCTGCACGTCACGGGCGCGCACGGCGCCGGGCAGTGGGCGGTGTTCGGGGTGCTGTTCGCCGGGCTGGCGGCGGTCGGGGTCGTCAACTTCCGCCGGGCCCGGCGCGCGGCCGCGGCTGCGGCGACGACGGCGCAGCCCG
>NZ_JAHSQD010001186.1 GCF_020103755.1 Streptomyces sp. LS1784 | reverse complement strand
GGCGGCTGCGGTGGGGCCGGCCTCGGCTGCTGCCGCTGGTCCGGGCGCCCGCGCGTGTTCGGCGCCGCGACCTGCGACCCGGACGCTGCACGGGCACGCCGGCGCGACGCCGGTGGATGGGAGTCCCGCTCGGCTGCCATGGCACACGACGTTACCCCGCACCACGGACAGAAGTCCGCTGCCATGGCCGGAATCTTTCATGGAGTGATCGGGAACGAAAAGTCGACGGCGGGTGTCCGGAAACCGACGCCGAGGAGGATGACCAGTTATCCACAGGGTGTGCGAACGGATGATGCGATCATGCGCACGGGCCTGTGGACAACTCCCTGCACGCCGTCGCCGCGATGGGGCATGCTGCGGTCAGCCGTCCGGAAACGATCGGAAGGGAGATCGTCGTGCGCCTCGCCCTCAAGCCCGCCCTGTCCCGCAGCTGGCGGGACTCGGAGACCCTGCAGTTCGGCACCGTCACCCGGTTCGCCGGGGTGCTCGGCAACGCCGACAAGACCCTCTGCGACTTCCTCGCGCTGCTCGACGGGACGCGCGACCGACCGGAGCTCCTGAACGAGGGCGAACGCATCGGGCTCGGCCGCGAACCGGCCGACGCCCTGCTCACCGGCCTGGAGGAGACCGGCCTGCTGGACGACGCGGAGGCCGGCGACCGGGCACTGGCCCGCTTCCCCGGGCAGCAGCGGGACTTGCTCGAACCCGACCTCGCCTCGCTCTCCCTGGTCCACTCCGGCCCGGGCGCCGCACCGGCGATCCTGGGCCGCCGGGCCGACGCGCGGATCGAGGTGCGCGGCGCGGGCCGGGTCGGCGCCGCCGTCGC
>NZ_JAHSQD010001185.1 GCF_020103755.1 Streptomyces sp. LS1784 | reverse complement strand
GCCGGGCCGGCCGGCGGGTGCAGCAGCTGCCCCCGGTCGTCCCGGGCGGACTCGGCCAGCTCGGCCGCCTGCGCGCCGGTCAGGCCGTCCGGCGGGCGGTGCCAGGCGAGCCGGGCCGCCAGGTGCTGGTCCTCCAGGTGGCTCTGGCCGGTCGCCCAGTGCCGGGCCAGCAGGCCGGTCATCGGCAGCAGCAGCGAGGAGCCGGGCACCTGGGCGCGGTCGGTGAGGTGGGTCAGCCAGCGGCCGAGCAGCGGCACCCGGACCGGCGCCGGGTAGGGCCCCGGCTCCTCGTCCTCGGTGGTGCGGCGGAAACGGGTCGAGCGGCCGATCAGGGCGAGGTGGTGCACGCCTGCGCTGTTGGGCACGATCAGCTGCGGGGCGTCCGCGCACAGTTCGCGGAACACCTGGGTCTTCTCGCCGGTCTCCGGGTCCTTCTCGGAGCCCTCGATCTGCTCGACGTCCTCGGCGAAGGACTCCAGGTAGGGCAGCAGGTCGGCGGCCAGCTCGGCCAGGAAGTCGAACCGCAGGGTGCGGTTGAGCGGCTGCGGCACCAGGTGCAGCCGGGGCGCGTCCCGGTCGGTGCCGAGCATCACCGCGAGCGGCGCACCGGACTCACCGGCGGCGGTCAGCGGGACCAGCACCATCGGGCGCTCCGACAGGTGCCGGTGCCGGACGGTGGCCAGCGGCTCGGCCCGGCCGCTGCGGACCGCCTCCAGCCGGGCGACGGTGGTCAGCAGACTCATGCGGAGGCCCCCAGGGCCGCCGTCCCCAGCGCCTCGGCGCGCAGGGCGGCCGCGTAGGCCAGGCGCTCGGCGGCGTCGTCCGCGCCGT
>NZ_JAHSQD010001184.1 GCF_020103755.1 Streptomyces sp. LS1784 | reverse complement strand
CGCCGCGGAGGTGCAGCCGCTCCGGGCGGCGGTCGACGCCGCCGCGTGGGCGCTCGGGGCGGGCGACCCGGAGGTCGTCGCCGCCCGGCAGGACCTCGCCGGGTGCCTCGGCCGGGCCGGTGAACCGGCGCAGGCCGTCCGGGTGCTGCTGGACCTGGCCGAGGACCTGCGGACGCTCCTCGGAGCGACCGACCCCGAGCTGCTGAAGGTGCGCTGCGAACTGGCCCGGCAGGTCCGGGACAGCGGCGAGACGGTCGCCGCGATCCGCCTGCTGACGGAACTGCTGCCCGCGCTGAAGGAGGCCTGGGGCCCGCGCGGGGTGCCCGTCCTCTGGGCCCGGCACGACCTCGCGGTCTGCCGGGCCCGGCGGGGCGACTTCCAGGGCGCCGTGCTGGAGCTGGACGGCCTGCTGCCCGTGCTGGTCGAGGTGCTCGGCCCGCAGGACGAGCGCGGCCTGCGGGCCGCCGCCGACCTGGCGGAGTACCGGGAGGGGGCCCGGCACCACCGGGTGAACCGGGCCGTCCGGGTGTTGCGACGGCGGATCGGCCGGGAGGAGGCGCAGGAGCTGATCCGGCGGATCCGGGCCGCCGCGCACGTCGGCGGGTCCGTCGCGGAACCGGCCCGGGCGCTGGAGCGCCGTACCGGCGTCAAGGGCGTCGGGCAGCGGGTGGCCGCCGCACCGGGCTACGTCACGGACGCGGACCTGCTGGAGGAGATCTTCGGTCCTTCGGCCTGAGTGGCGTGTGCCCCGCCGCCCGGGCTGCTCGCGCCGACGGCCCGGAGCAGGGCGCGGGCGGCGGCGTCGTTCTGCCGGAAGCCGGGGGCGTCGGT
>NZ_JAHSQD010001183.1 GCF_020103755.1 Streptomyces sp. LS1784 | reverse complement strand
CGCCGCGCTGCCGCCCTCCGCCGCCCGGGCCGCCGAGCAACGGCTGCGCTACTGGGCCGGCGTCCTCGGCACGCCACCGATCCGGCACACCGTGCTGCACCCGGTCGGCGACCTCGCCGTCGACCTCGCCCTCGCCACCCTGCTGGCCGGCGGCACCGTCCACTGCGGCGACCCCGAGCAGCGGCCCGAGCAGCAGCTCGCCGCCGTCGCCGCCGACCGGACCACCCACCTCAGCCTGCCCTCCGCGCTGCTGTGGCGGCTCAGCCGACAGCCCGGCCTCGCCGCCCACGACCTCGGCGCGCTGCGCCTGGTCCTGCACATCGGCCCCGAGCCCCGGCAGGAGGACGTGTACGCCGCCGTCGACGCGCTCGGCGCCGTCCTCGCCCACGTCCGCGCCCCGGACAGCAACGCCGAGGCCGCCGACCGCCGGCTGCGCGCCGACGCCGAAAGCGCCTCGGCCGCCGCCTGGAAGCACAGCATCGGCGTCACCGCCGAACAGGTCCGCGACTTCGGCGCCCAGCTCGACCGGGCCGTGCTCGCCGCGCTGCTGCACACCCTCCAGCAGAGCGGCGTGCTCACCGACCCTGCGCGCGGCTACCCCGAGGCCGAGGTGCTGGCCGCCGCCATGGTCACCCCCGCCCAACGCCCCCGGGTCGTCCGCTGGCTGGACGCACTCGCCCGGCGCGGCCTGATCTCCCGTCAGGACGGCGGGGCCCAGGGCCCGGTCTTTCGCGGCGAGCCCGGGCCGGGCGCCGCCGAGGTCCGGGAGGCCTGGCGCCCGGCCGTCGAGACCTGGACGGACGGGCTCGGCCCGGCCGCCGCCCTGGACCGGGTCCGGC
>NZ_JAHSQD010001182.1 GCF_020103755.1 Streptomyces sp. LS1784 | reverse complement strand
GTGATGGCTGGTGTGGTGGATCTCGCGGTCGAGTCCGGTGTCGTGCTGGTGGTCGGTGGGACGGGGAAGACGGGTCGCCGGGTGGCGGAACGGCTGACGGCCCGGGGTTACGAGGTGCGGGTGGGTTCGCGCTCGGGTGCGGTGCCGTTCGACTGGCATGACGAGGGGACGTGGGAGGGGGCGCTGGAGGGTGTGAGCGCGGCGTACCTCACCTACTACCCGGATCTGGCGTTCCCGGGTGCGGTGGAGGCGGTGGGGGCGTTCTCGCGGCTGGCGGCGGAGCGCGGGGTGGGCCGGCTGGTGCTGTTGTCGGGCCGTGGCGAGGAGGCTGCGGAGGCGGGGGAGAAGGCGGTGATGGAGTCGGGGGCCGCGTGGACGGTGGTGCGGTGCGCGTGGTTCAACCAGAACTTCAGTGAGTCGTTCTTCCTGGAGCCGGTGCTGGCGGGGGAGTTGGCGCTGCCGGTGGGTGGTGCGGTGGAGCCGTTCGTGGACGCGGAGGACATCGCGGATGTGGCGGTGGCGGCGTTGACGGAGGCGGGGCACGCGGGGGAGGTGTACGAGCTGACGGGGCCGCGGTTGCTGTCGTTCGCGGACGTGGCGGTGGAGCTGTCGGCGGCGGTGGGGCGTGAGGTGCGGTTCGAGGCGGTCTCGCAGGAGGCGTACCGGGAGGTGTTGGAGGCGGCGGGGCTGCCGGCGGACTTCGCGGAACTGTTCTCGATGATCCTGGACGGTCGCAACGCGTCGCTGGGTGACGGTGTGCGGCGGGCGCTGGGCCGTGAGCCGAGGGACTTCGCCGACTACGCCCGCGAGGCCGCCGCCTCGGGCGTGTGGAACGCGTGA
>NZ_JAHSQD010001181.1 GCF_020103755.1 Streptomyces sp. LS1784 | reverse complement strand
CCGGGCGGGCGCTGTTCGCGGCGGACGGCGAGGTGGCGCTGGATGTCCCGCTCGCCTTCTCCCCGCCCGACGTCGCCGCCACCTGGGCTCCGCTTCCGCACACCGGCCCGCTGCTCGGCCTGCTGGACGACGCGGTGCCCGCCTGCCTGGTCGCGGCCGTCGACCGCACCGGGGCGGACCTGGAACGCTACGAACTCGGGCGCGGCGAGCCGCTGGGCACGGTCGAGGGCCCGGTGTGGCAGGGCCGGGGGCACCGCGCCCCGCCCGTGGACCGCTACGAGTGGCACTACCGGCACCGGGTCGAGGACACCTGGGAGCGCACCGCCGGGATCGTCGCCGAGCACCTCGCCCGGACCTGGCCGCACAGCGGCGCCCAGCTGCTCGTCCTCACCGGCGGCGCCCGGGAGCGCCGGGCCGTCCACGACCGGCTGCCGCAGCAACTCCACTCGGCGACCGTCGAGTTGGAGGGCGGCACCGGGAACGGCGGCACCTCCCGGGAAGCCTTCGACCGGCGCCTCGCCGCAGCCTGGAAGGAGCACCGCAGCCGGCACCTGGCCGAGCTGCTGGACGCCTTCCACACCGGTGTCGGCCGCCCCGGCGAACACCGCACCGACGCCGCCGGGACCGAGACCGCGCCCGGCCAGGCCGCCCAGGGCATCCCCGCCGTGCTGAGCGCCGCCCGGCAGCACCAGATCGCCGCGCTGCTCCTCCAGACGGGCGGCCACGACCCGGAGCGCCCGGTGTGGACCGGCCCCGAACCCGAGCACCTCGGCGTCCACCGGGCCGACCTGCGCGACATGGGCGTCCGCAGCCCGGCGCAGGCCCCCGCCGCCGACGCCCT
>NZ_JAHSQD010001180.1 GCF_020103755.1 Streptomyces sp. LS1784 | reverse complement strand
CCACCGTCCACCTCGCGAAGGCCGCCAAGACCGCCGAGGAGGTGCTCGGCCGGGCCAACAAGGACGCCGAGACCGCCCGGGGTGAGGCCGCCGCCGAGGCCGAGCGGATCCGCGCCGAGGCCTCCGCCGAGGCACAGCGGCTGCGCGAGCAGGCCCAGGCCGCCGTCGAGCAGGCCCAGAACGCCGCCCTGGACGACGCCGCCGCGATCCGCGAGCAGATCGAGCGGATGCAGGACGAGGCGGCCCGGCTGCGGGCCGAGGCCGAGGAGCTGCGCGCCCAGGCCGCCGCCGAGGCCGACCGGGTGCGCGGCGAGGCCCGGCGCCAGGCCGTGGTCCAGATCGAGGAGTCGGCGAAGAACGCCGAGGAACTGCTCACCAAGGCCAAGGCCGACGCGGACGAGCTGCGTGCGGGTGCCGCCGGGGAGATCGAGCGGCTGCGCGAACAGGCCCAGGAGCAGGCCGCCGAGACCCAGGGCCGGGCCGAGCAGACCCTGACGCGGGCCCGCGCCGAGGCCGGGAAGATCACCGAGGCCGCCGAGCAGCAGAGCCAGGACGCACTCGCCGCCGCCAAGGCCGCGGCCGCCGAGAACCGGTCCGCGGCCGAACGCGAGACCGCCGAACTTCGGCGAGAGGCAACCGAGTTCGACCAGCGGGTGCGCGCCGAGGCGATCGCCGAGGCGGAGGCCCTGACCACCGAGGCTCAGGCTGAGGCGAACGCCGTCCGGGACGCCGCGGTGGCCGACGCCGAGCGGGTGCGCACCGAGGCCGACACCGAGGCCGCCCGGACCCGGGCCGAGTCCGAGGCGGCCGCGAGCGCGCTGCGCGAGGAGAGCCGGCGCGAACGCGAGGAG
>NZ_JAHSQD010000118.1 GCF_020103755.1 Streptomyces sp. LS1784 | reverse complement strand
GTTCGACGCCGGCGATCCCGGCCGGCTCGGGGCACTGCGTGCGGGCCCGGGCGAGGGCCTTCCCGGCCTGCGCCGGACGCCCGTCGGCGACGGGGGCGGCGGCGTGCGGGCAGCCGGTCGGGGCCGGCCGGAGGGAGCAGAGGTGTCGGATCACGAACGGAAGGGTGTCGGAACCCGGCCGCCGGGTGAAGGGAGTGTGACCCACCTGTGATCTTGATCCCGCCGGACCGGCTCGTTTCCGCCCACCTCGGCCCTTCCCCGTACGATAGGAGGAAGCCGAGGCATGGCCATGTGCCCGGCGGGTGGACCGGTAGTAGCAGGCGGAACGGGCGGCGGCGATCGACAGGGATCGCAAGTGCGCGTCACGCAGCCGGGCGCCGCAACCCACGATTCCGGGAGAATCCGCAAGGCATGCCCACGCGCAACGACATCCGTAACGTCGCCATCGTCGCCCACGTCGACCACGGCAAGACCACCCTGGTCGACGCCATGCTCAAGCAGGCCGGCGCCTTCGCCGCCCACCAGCAGCTCGACGACCGGATGATGGACTCCAACGACCTGGAGCGTGAGAAGGGCATCACCATTCTCGCGAAGAACACCGCGGTCAAGTACCACCCCAAGGACGGCGGCGCGCCGATCACCATCAACATCATCGACACCCCGGGCCACGCCGACTTCGGTGGCGAGGTCGAGCGCGGTCTGTCGATGGTGGACGCGGTCGTCCTGCTGGTCGACGCCTCCGAGGGTCCGCTGCCGCAGACCCGCTTCGTGCTCCGCAAGGCGCTGTCGGCCCGTCTGCCCGTCATCCTCTGCATCAACAAGACCGACCGTCCGGACTCCCGGATCGACGAGGTCATCAACGAGACCTACGACCTGTTCCTGGACCTGGACGCGGACGAGGACCAGATCGAGTTCCCGATCGTCTACGCCTGCGCCCGTGACGGCGTCGCCTCGCTGACCAAGCCGGAGAACGGCACCGTCCCGGCCGACAGCACCAACCTGGAGCCGTTCTTCTCCACCCTGCTGGAGCACGTCCCGGCCCCCAGCTACGACGAGGACGCCCCGCTCCAGGCCCACGTCACCAACCTGGACGCCGACAACTTCCTCGGCCGCATCGCGCTGCTCCGCGTCGAGCAGGGCGAGCTGCGCAAGGGCCAGACCGTGGCCTGGATCAAGCGCGACGGCAGCATCTCGAACGTTCGCATCTCCGAGCTGCTGATGACCGAGGCGCTCACCCGCAAGCCGGCCGAGGTGGCGGGCCCCGGTGACATCTGCGCCGTCGCCGGCATCTCCGACATCATGATCGGCGAGACCCTGGCCGACCCGGAGAACCCGGTCGCGCTGCCGCTGATCACGGTGGACGAGCCGGCCATCTCGATGACCATCGGCACCAACACCTCGCCGCTGGTCGGCCGTGGCGGCAGCGGCAAGGGCGCGGACGCCAAGTCCGGCGCCAAGGTGGACCGCAAGGTCACCGCCCGCCAGGTGAAGGACCGCCTGGACCGCGAGCTGATCGGTAACGTCTCGCTGCGCGTGCTGGACACCGAGCGCCCGGACGCCTGGGAGGTGCAGGGCCGTGGTGAGCTGGCGCTGGCCATCCTGATCGAGACCATGCGCCGCGAGGGCTTCGAGCTGACCGTCGGCAAGCCGCAGGTGGTCACCAAGGAGGTCAACGGCAAGACCCACGAGCCGGTCGAGCGCCTCACGGTGGACGTGCCCGAGGAGCACATGGGCGCGGTCACGCAGCTCATGGGCATCCGCAAGGGCCGGATGGACAACATGTCCAACCACGGCTCGGGCTGGGTCCGGATGGAGTTCGTCGTGCCGTCCCGCGGTCTGATCGGCTTCCGGACCGAGTTCCTCACCAACACCCGCGGCACCGGCATCGCCCACTCGATCCACGAGGGCCACGAGCCGTGGTTCGGCACGCTGACCACCCGCAACAACGGCTCGCTGGTCGCCGACCGGGCCGGTGTGGTGACCGCCTTCGCGATGACCAACCTGCAGGAGCGCGGCGTGCTCTTCTGCGAGCCGGGCACCGAGGTGTACGAGGGCATGATCGTCGGTGAGAACTCGCGTTCCGACGACATGGACGTGAACATCACCAAGGAGAAGAAGCTCACCAACATGCGGTCCTCGACCGCCGACGTGGCCGAGTCGATCGTCCCGCCGCGCAAGCTCTCGCTGGAGCAGTCGCTGGAGTTCTGCCGCGAGGACGAGTGCATCGAGGTGACCCCGGAGACGGTTCGCATCCGTAAGGTCGTCCTCGACCAGAAGGACCGCGGACGCACCGCCTCGCGCGCCAAGAAGGCGTGATCCGGACGCACTGAACGGCCATTGGCCGGAATGATTCGCCCCCCTTTCCCATGGGAAGGGGGGCGAACTTTTTCAACTACTCCAAGTTGTCGGGAGCGCTATTAACGGAATAGCGCTCATCACACCCGAGTGTCCGCTGAGCGGACATGACAGTTCGTCATCCGTGACGACTGTCCGGTTGGTGCCTGTCTGGCTATGTCTCAAATGTCCGATTTTCGAAACTTACCGACTGTTCATGTGACCTAATTGAGATCGCCGCTGGTCACTTTCGTGTCCGTGCGTGACGGATAGTGGGTGCAGTCAGGCTCGGGTCACGGGTGAACGCGCAGGGGTGCGCGCCGAAACCACGAGCGCGGACGGCACAGCGGGAACGGTCTCGACCGCCTGTCGTGCTCTCCTCGTCGGATAGTCGAATTCAGGAGGCATCCCCCATGCGTGGTGCAACCCAGACCAAGTGGCTCGTCGCGGCTACCGCGATTGCCCTCGCGGCGACCGCATGCAGCACCAGCTCCAAGAGCGGCGACAGCAAGGCCGCTTCCGGCGGCGGCACCATCGCCGTCGAGCTCGGCGAGCCGCAGCACGGCCTGGTGGGGCAGAACACCGCGGAGTCCGAGGGTTCCGAGGTCCTGAACGCGGTCTTCGCCGGTCTGGTCGACTACGACCGCAAGACCAACGCGCCGAAGCTGCGCGTGGCCGAGTCGATCGAGTCCCCGGACAGCAAGGTCTGGACGATCAAGCTCAAGGACGGCTACACCTTCCACAACGGCGAGAAGGTCACCGCCCAGTCCTTCGTCGACGCCTGGAACTGGGGTGCCAACCAGGACAACGCCGCCGAGGGCATGCCGTTCTTCAACAAGATCGAGGGCTCCGACGAGCTCGCCCCGGGCAAGGACAAGAAGCCGACCGCCACGGAGCTCAAGGGTCTGAAGGTCGTCGACGACAAGACCTTCACCGTCACCCTGACCGCGCCGTTCTCCCAGTTCAAGACCATGCTGGGCTACAACGCCTTCTACCCGCTGCCGAAGGCGTTCTTCAGCGACCCGAAGGCCTTCGGCGAGAAGCCGATCGGCAACGGCCCGTTCGAGATGGACGGCGCCTGGGAGCACAACAAGCAGATCAAGGTCAAGCGCTACGAGAACTTCCCGAGCTTCGACACCAAGGCGAAGCTCGCGGGCGTGACCTTCAAGATCTACGACAACCTGGACACCGCGTACAACGACCTGCGGGCCGACAACATCCAGGCCACCGACAAGCTCCCGATCTCGGCGATGTCCACCGTCGCCCAGGAGTTCGGCGACCGCTACATCTACAAGCCGGAGTCCGGCGTCGGCTACATCGGCTTCCCGATCGCCACCAACCCGGCCGCCTACGGCAAGCCGGAGATCCGCAAGGCGATCTCGATGGCGATCGACCGCGAGGCCATCACCAAGACCATCTTCTCGGGCACCCGCGTCCCGGCCGACGACTTCGTCAACCCGCTGGTCGAGGGCTACCGCAAGGGCGCCCTGGGCGACGCCGCCAAGTACGACCCGGCCAAGGCCAAGGCGCTCTTCACCCAGGCCGGCGGTGTCCCGAACAACACCATCGAGCTGGGCTACAACGCCGACGGTGGCCACAAGGAGTGGATCGAGGCCGTCGGCAACCAGCTGAAGGCCAACCTCGGCGTCGAGGTCACCTTCAAGCCGTTCGAGAAGTTCGGCAAGATCCTCGACGCGCTGGGCAAGAAGGAGTACTCGGGCGCCTTCCGCATGGCCTGGTCGATGGACTACCCGTCGATCGAGAACTACCTGCGCCCGATCTTCTCCAAGGTCGCCATCGAGAGCGGCTCGAACTACGGCGGTTACGTCAACGAGCAGTTCGAGAGCCTGCTGTCGCAGGCCGACCAGGCCAAGACCCCCGAGGAAGGCCTGAAGCTCTACCAGCAGGCGGACGACGTCCTGGTTCAGGACCTGCCGTACATCCCGGTGTACACCTACATGTCCTCCGCCGCCTACACCAAGAAGATCAAGAACTTTGACACCGACGCTCAGGGGCACATGAACCTGGCCGAGGTCGAGCTGGCCTGATCTGTAATCAGACGATAGGGGGCGGGTGGACCGGACCACAGTCCGAGTCCTCCCGCCTCCCTTCCTTGTCCGAAAGTATGGAGGTCTGATGGGCCGCTATGTCATCCGCCGACTGCTACAGGCGATCCCTGTCCTCATCGGTGCGACGTTCCTGATCTACTGGCTGGTCTTCAAACTGCCCGGTGACCCGGTGCAGGCGCTGGCCGGTGAGAAGCGCGCCGACCCGATCGTGGCGGAGATGCTCCGCCAGAAGTACCACCTGAACGACCCGTTCCTGCTCCAGTACTGGAACTACATAACGGGTGTGTTCAAGGGCGACCTCGGCGAGAGCCTGACCGGTCGCTCGGTGAGCGACATGATCGGCGACGCCTTCCCGTACACCGTGAACCTCGCCCTCGTCGCCTTCGTCATCGAGGCGGTCATCGGTGTGCTGGCCGGCGTGATGGCGGCCCTGCGCAAGGGCAAGTTCCTGGACCAGCTGGTGCTCATCAGCACGCTGTTCGTCATCTCGATCCCGGTCTTCGTCACCGGCTTCGTGTTGCAGCTGGTCCTCGGCGTCAAGCTGAAGAACGACTACGGAATCGACTTCTTCTCGGTCTCCTTCAACGAGGACGACGGGCTGCGCGCATACCTGCTGCCGGCCTTCGTGCTGGCCTCGATGTCGCTGGCGTACGTTGCCCGCCTGACCCGCACCAGCCTGATGGAGACCATGCGCGCGGACTACGTCCGCACCGCGGTCGCCAAGGGGCTGAAGCGTCGTCGGGTGATCGGCCGGCACGCCCTGCGCAACGCGCTGATCCCGATCGTCACCTTCCTCGGCGCCGACCTCGGTGGCCTGATGGGCGGTGCGGTGATCACCGAGAGGATCTTCAACATTCACGGCATCGGCGGTCTGCTCGCCCAGTCCGTGTACCAGAAGCAGGGCACGATCATCGTCGGCGTCGTCACGCTGCTGGTGCTGATCTACCTGGTCACCACCCTGCTCGTGGACATGCTCTACGCCGTGCTCGACCCGAGGATCCGTTATGCCTGACACCATTACCAAGGACTCCGAGGCCGCGCCCGGCGGCGGCAGCCCCAAGAGCACCCCGGCCACGAAGGCGAAGCCGGAGCGCGTCCGCAGCCTCTGGTCCGACGCGCTGGCCGACCTGCGCCGCAACCCGGTCTTCATCATCGGTGCCTCGCTGGTGCTCTTCCTGATGATCGTGGCGGCCGTGCCGCAGCTGTTCACCGACACCAACCCGAACGCGGCCGGCTTCTGCAACCTGTCCGACTCGCTGAAGCGGCCGGACGGGGACCACTGGTTCGGCTTCGACGTCCAGGGCTGCGACGTCTACACCCGGACGGTGTGGGGCGCCCGCAACTCGATCATCGTCGGCATCCTGACCACCACGCTGGTGACCCTCGTCGGCTCCCTGCTCGGCCTGGTGGCCGGCTGGAAGGGCGGCATCGTCGACAGCATCCTGTCGCGCTTCACCGAGATCTTCTTCTCGATCCCGCTGCTGCTCGGCGGCATGCTGATCATGTCGATGCTCAAGGTCGGCAACGCCTGGACCGTCTCGGCGGTGATGGCCGTCCTCGGCTGGCCGCAGATCTTCCGTATCATGCGCGCCTCGGTGCTGGCCAACAAGAACAACGACTACGTGATGGCGGCCCGCGCGCTCGGCGCCGGCAGCGGCCGGATCACCTTCCGGCACATCCTGCCGAACGCCATCGCGCCGGTCATCGTCGTCGCCGCGATCAGCCTGGGCGTCTACATCGGCGCCGAGGCCGCGCTCTCCTACCTGGGCATCGGTGTCCAGTCGCCGGAGATCTCCTGGGGCCTGATGATCAGCGACGCCCAGCCCCGCTTCCTGAACGCCCCGCACGTGCTGCTCTTCCCGTCCGCGGTGCTGAGCGTCACGGTGCTGGCGTTCATCATGCTCGGCGACGCGGTGCGCGACGCCCTCGACCCGAAGCTCCGCTGAGAGAAGAGGTGACGACCCGATGACCACCGTGATCGAGAAGAACCAGAAGACCCGCCTCGAGGTGGGCACTCCGCTGCTGGAGGTCCGTGACCTCCACGTGGAGTTCCACACCCGGGACGGCGTCGCCAAGGCCGTGAACGGCGTCAACTACTCCGTCGCCGCCGGTGAGACCCTGGCGGTGCTCGGCGAGTCCGGCTCCGGCAAGTCGGTGACCGCCCAGACCATCATGGGCATCCTCGACATGCCGCCCGGCAAGATCAGCCAGGGCCAGATCCTCTACCGCGGCGAGGACATGCTCGCCATGAAGGAGGAGCAGCGCCGGCAGATCCGCGGCCAGAAGATCGCGATGATCTTCCAGGACGCGCTCTCCTCGCTGAACCCGGTGATGACCGTCGGCGCCCAGCTCGGCGAGATGTTCCGGGTGCACCGCGGTGCCTCCCGCAAGGAGGCCCGGGACAAGGCGATCGAGCTGATGGAGCGGGTGCGCATCCCGGCCGCCAAGCAGCGTGTGGGCGACTACCCGCACCAGTTCTCCGGCGGTATGCGCCAGCGCATCATGATCGCCATGGCGCTCTCCATGGAGCCGGACCTGATCATCGCCGACGAGCCCACCACCGCCCTGGACGTCACCGTCCAGGCGCAGGTGATGGACCTGCTCGCCGAGCTCCAGGCCGAGTACAACATGGGCCTGATCCTGATCACCCACGACCTCGGCGTGGTCGCCGACGTCGCGGACAAGATCGCCGTGATGTACGCGGGCCGGATCGTCGAGACCGCCCCGGTGCACGAGCTGTACGCGAACCCCGCGCACCCGTACACCAAGGGCCTGCTCCGTTCCATCCCGCGCCTGGACCAGAAGGGCCAGGAGCTGTACGCGATCAAGGGCCTGCCCCCGAACCTGCTGAAGGTTCCGGCCGGCTGCGCGTTCAACCCCCGCTGCGACGTCGCCACCGACCTGTGCCGCACCGAGATCCCGACGCTGCACCACGTGACGGACAAGGACGGCAAGGAGCTCACCGGCCGCCGCAGCGCGTGCCACCTCTGGAAGGAGACCCTCCATGGCTGAGAACATCCTGGAGGTCAAGGACCTGGTCAAGCACTACCCGCTGACCCAGGGCATCCTCTTCAAGAAGCAGATCGGCGCGGTCAAGGCGGTCGACGGCATCTCCTTCGAGCTGAAGAAGGGGGAGACGCTCGGCATCGTCGGCGAGTCCGGCTGTGGCAAGTCCACGCTGGCCAAGGTGCTGATGAACCTGGAGCGGGCCACCTCCGGTCAGGTGCTGTTCAAGGGCGAGGACATCTCCAAGCTGCAGGGTGCGGCCCTCAAGGCCGTCCGCCGGAACATCCAGATGGTGTTCCAGGACCCCTACACCTCGCTCAACCCGCGCATGACGGTCGGCGACATCATCGGTGAGCCGTTCGAGATCCACCCCGAGGTGGCGCCCAAGGGCGACCGCCGCAAGGCCGTCCAGGACCTGCTGGACGTCGTGGGTCTGAACCCGGAGTACATCAACCGGTACCCGCACCAGTTCTCCGGCGGTCAGCGCCAGCGCATCGGCATCGCCCGCGGTCTCGCGCTCAAGCCCGAGATCATCATCTGCGACGAGCCGGTCTCCGCCCTGGACGTGTCCGTCCAGGCGCAGGTGATCAACCTGCTGGAGCAGCTGCAGGGCGAGTTCGGCCTCTCCTACATGTTCATCGCGCACGACCTCTCCATCGTCCGGCACATCTCCGACCGCGTCGGCGTGATGTACCTCGGCAAGATGATCGAGATCGGCTCGGACGCGGAGATCTACGAGAACGCGACGCACCCGTACACCCAGGCGCTGCTCTCCGCGGTGCCGGTGCCGGACCCGACGGCGCGCGAGTCCCGCGACCGGATCATCCTCAACGGGGACATCCCCTCGCCGGCCAACCCGCCGTCCGGCTGCCGCTTCCGCACCCGCTGCTGGAAGGCGGAGGAGCGGTGCGCCGAGGAGATCCCGCTGCTCGCGGTCCCCTCGCTGCTGGAGGGCCCGGCCGCGCACGAGTCGGCCTGCCACTTCCCCGAGGTCCGGGAGCAGGCCGCGGCCTGATCCCCAGCTGGTCCCAGGAAGGGCCCGTGGCGTTCGCGCCACGGGCCCTTCCGGCATTCGGCCGATCCGGCGCTGCGTCAACTCCGCAGGGGGTCACGGCACCCGTCCGGGTGCACCTGGCTCGCGCCGTCGTCGGGGCGCGCTTCTCATGGGGTGTGATGCGACACACACCATGAGGAGGGACCTCCATGCCCGTAGTCGCCCGTGCTCGTTGGGTCCCCGCCGTTGCGACGTCCGTGGCCCTGGTGGCCACCGGGTGCAGCAACAGTGGCGGAGGAGGCAGTAGCTCGTCGGACGCCGGCAAGACCTTCAGCTACCAGAGCAACGAGCCGCAGAACCCGCTGCAGCCCGCCAACGCGAACGAGGTCGGTGGCGGTCGCATCATCCAGAACCTCTTCAAGGGCCTGGTCGACTACGACCCGAGCAACGCCAAGATCCGGATGCAGGTCGCCGACAGGATCGACACCAGCGACTCCCAGACCTACACCGTCACGCTGAAGGACGGCTGGAAGTTCCACGACGGCACCCCGGTGCACGCCCAGAACTTCGTCGACGCCTGGAACTGGGGCGCGAACCCCGCCAACAACCAGATCAACAGTTCCTGGTTCTCCGACATCGAGGGCTACCAGGACGTCCACCCGGGCTCCGGCCAGCCCACCACGGACAAGCTGTCCGGGCTGACCGTCACCGACGACCTGCACTTCACCGTCAAGCTGAACCACAAGGTCTCGTACTTCGAGTACAAGCTCGGCTACATCGCCTTCTCGCCGCTGCCCGAGGGCTTCTTCAAGGACCCGGCCGGGTACGGGCAGAAGCCGGTGGGCAACGGCCCGTACCAGTTCGTCAGCTGGTCGCACAACACCCAGGTGGTCACCAAGGCCTTCCCGGACTACCAGGGCGTGGACAAGCCGAAGAACGGCGGCATCGTCTTCAAGATGTACACCACGTCCGAGGCCGCCTACGCCGACCTCCAGTCCAACAACCTGGACGTGATGGACCAGGTGCCGCCGTCCGCGCTGGCGACGTACAAGAGCGACCTCGGCGACCGGGCGGTGGACGCCCCGCAGGGCGCCATCCAGAACATCGGCTTCACGCTCTACCAGGCCGACTGGGCGGCGCCGGAGAAGGCCCAGGTGCGCCAGGGCCTGTCGATGGCGATCGACCGGCCGACCATCACCAAGACGGTGCTGCAGGGCTCCCGGGCGCCGGCCAGCGCCTGGGTGGCCGAGGGCGTCCAGGGCTACAAGGCGGGCACCTGCGGGGACTTCTGCACCTTCGACCCCGCCAAGGCCAAGCAGCTGATCCAGCAGGGCGGCGGCGTCCCGGGCAACAAGGTGCTGATCACCTACAACGCGGACGGCGGCCACAAGGAGTGGGTCGACGCGGTCTGCAACTCGATCCGGCAGACCACCGGCGTCGACTGCCTGGGCGACCCGAAGCCCGACTTCAAGACCGCCCGGCAGGCCATCACCACGCACCAGCTCAACGGCGCCTTCCGGACCGGCTGGGTGCAGGACTACCCGCTGAACGCCAACTTCCTGGCCGACGTGTACCGCACCGGTGCCGCGTCCAACGACACCGGGTACAGCAACCCGCAGTTCGACCAGGCGGCGACCCGGGCCGACGAGGCTCCCAGCGTCGCCGACACGGTGACCGGCTACCAGCAGGCCGAGGCCGTGCTGCCGAGCGGCATGCCGGCCATCCCGCTCTGGTACTACCGCACCAACTCGGGCTACTCGACCAAGGTGCAGAACGTGAAGTTCGACTCCTTCGGCAACCCGGCCTGGACGCAGGTCGAGGTCAAGGGCTGAATCCCCGGGCTCTGATCCCCTCGGCCGGCCCCGCCCTTCCCGCACGGAGAGCGGGGCGCGGTCTCCCGGCCTGCCGGCCCGGCCGGTCGGGCACCTAGGAAGGAGGCTCGGATGGGCAGTTACGTGCTGCGGCGGGTGCTGCAGATGATCCCGGTGTTCTTCGGCACCACGCTGCTGATCTTCGTGATGGTCTACACGCTGCCGGGCGACCCGGTGGTCGCGCTGTTCGGCGAGAAGGCCGCCGACCCGTCCGTGGTCGCGAGCATCAAGCACACGTACTACCTGGACCAGCCGCTCTGGAAGCAGTACCTGCACTACATGGGGAACCTCTTCCAGGGGGACTTCGGCACCAGCTTCACCGGTCGCCCGGTCTCCGACATCATGGCGGACGCCTTCCCGGTCACCATCCGGCTGGCGCTGCTGGCCTTCGTCTTCGAGATGGTCGTGGGCCTCGCCCTCGGCGTGCTCTCCGGGCTGAAGCGCGGCAGCATCGCGGACACCCTGGTGCTGATCCTGACCCTCGTGGTGATCTCGATCCCGGTCTTCGTGCTGGCCTACATCGCGCAGACCGTGTTCGCCACCAACCTGGGCTGGGTCACGCCTACGGTGCAGGACAGCTACGACCTCTCCCAGCTGATCCTGCCGGCGATCGTCCTGGGCTCGCTCTCGCTCGCGTACGTCGCCCGGCTCACCCGGACCTCCATCGGCGAGAACCTGCGGGCCGACTACATCCGGACCGCGACCGCCAAGGGACTGCCCCGACGGACCATCATCTCCCGCCACCTGTTGCGCAACTCGCTCATCCCGGTGATCACCTTCCTCGGCACCGACCTCGGCGCGCTGATGGGCGGGGCGATCGTCACCGAGGGCATCTTCAACGTGCAGGGCATCGGCAACGTCCTGTACCGGGCGATCAACCAGAAGGAAGGCCCGACCGTGGTCGGCATCGTGACCGTCCTGGTGATCATCTACCTGGTCGCCAGCCTGCTCGTCGACCTGCTCTACGCGGTCCTGGACCCGAGGATCCGCTATGCCTGACATCCACGACGAGGACTCGTACGAACCGCACCCCAAGCCGGGCGTCTCCCGTCTCGACTACGCGGGAGAGCAGGGCATGGCGGTGGAGCAGGAGACCCTGGTCGAACCCGACGTGGAGAAGCGGGAGGAGGCCCGCAGCCTCTGGGGCGACGCCTGGCGGGACCTGCGCCGACGGCCGATCTTCCTGCTCTCGGTCGTGCTGATCGTGCTGCTGGTGGTCATGGCGATCTTCCCCTGGGCGTTCACCGACGCCAACCCGCGCAGGGCCGACCTGGTGCACGACTACCTCAAGCGGCCGGACTGGACGGACTTCTTCGGCGCCGGCTGGTTCGGCTACGACGCGCAGGGCCGGTCCATCTACGCCCGGGTGGTCTACGGTGCCCGGGCCTCGATCACCGTCGGCATCTTCGTGACCGCCGCCGTCACCCTGCTCGGCGGGCTGACCGGAATGGTCGCCGGGTACTACGGCGGGGCCGTGGACGCGGTGCTCTCCCGGATCGTCGACATCTTCTTCGGCATCCCGCTGCTGCTCGGCGCCCTGGTGCTGCTGAACGCCTTCACCATCCGCACGGTGTGGACCGTGGTGGTCGCCCTGGCCGTCCTCGGCTGGACCCAGATCGCCCGTGTCATGCGCGGCGCGGTGCTGACCGTCAAACAGTCCGACTACGTGGTGGCGGGCCGGGCGCTCGGAGCCGGGACCGGACGGCTGATGTTCCGGCACATCCTGCCGAACGCGGTCGCGCCGGTGATCGTGGTGGCGACCATCGCGCTCGGCGGCTACATCGCGACCGAGGCGACGCTGAGCTTCCTCGGCATCGGCCTGCAGGAGCCGACCATCTCCTGGGGCATCGACATCTCCTCCGCCCAGAAGGTGATCCGGACCGCGCCGTACGTGATGTTCTTCCCGGCCGCGGCACTCTCCATCACCGTACTGGCCTTCATCATGATGGGCGACGCGGTGCGCGACGCCCTCGATCCGAAGCTTCGCTGAGCGAGGGGAGCACATCGTGAGTACAGCGGCGGACACCGCCGAGCGCGAGCGGCGGACACCGTACGAGGGGCCGCTGCTCGACGTGCGGGACCTGCACGTCGAGTTCGTCACCCGGGACGGCGTGGCCAGGGCGGTGAACGGGGTCGACTACTCCGTCTCGGCCGGGGAGACGCTGGCGGTGCTGGGCGAGTCCGGCTCCGGCAAGTCGGTGACCGCCCAGGCGGTCATGGGCATCCTGGACATGCCGCCGGCCCGGATCCCGCGCGGCGAGATCCGCTTCCGGGGCCGGGACATGCTCAAGATGAGCAAGGAGGAGCGGCGGAGGATCCGTGGCGGGCGGATCGCGATGATCTTCCAGGACGCGCTGTCCGCGCTGAACCCGGTGCTGTCGGTGGGCTTCCAGCTCGGCGAGATGTTCCGCGCCCACCGAGGGGTCTCCCGCGCGGAGGCCAAGGCGAAGGCCGTCGAGCTGATGGAGCGGGTGCGCATCCCGGCGGCCAAGGACCGGGTGAACGACTACCCGCACCAGTTCTCCGGCGGCATGCGCCAGCGGATCATGATCGCGATGGCACTGGCGCTGGAACCGGACCTGATCATCGCGGACGAGCCCACCACGGCGCTGGACGTGACCGTGCAGGCGCAGGTGATGGACCTGCTGGCCGAGCTGCAGGCCGAGTTCCACATGGGGCTCATCCTGATCACCCACGACCTGGGCGTGGTGGCCGACGTCGCGGACAAGATCGCGGTGATGTACGCGGGCCGGATCGTCGAGACGGCCCCGGTGCACGAGCTGTACGCGCGCCCCGCCCACCCGTACACCCGGGGCCTGCTGGACTCCATTCCCCGGCTCGACCAGAAGGGCCAGGAGCTCTACGCGATCAAGGGCCTGCCGCCCAACCTGCTGCGGATCCCCAAGGGCTGCGCCTTCAACCCGCGCTGCCCTCGCGCGCAGGACGTCTGCCGGGCCGAGGTGCCGGAGCTCTTCCCGGTCACCGAGGACGACGGGACGCCGCTGGAGGGGCGCGGCAGCGCCTGCTTCTTCTGGAAGGAGACCCTCCATGACCGTTGACGGGGCCGGCACACTCGGCGCGGTGGTGCCGGAGGAGGTCGCCTTCGAGCGGGAGGTGTCGCGCGGCGAACCGATCCTCGAAGTCCGGGACCTGGTCAAGCACTTCCCGTTGACCAAGGGCGTCCTGTTCAAGAAGCAGGTCGGCGCGGTCAAGGCCGTCGACGGGGTCAGCTTCGACCTGATGCAGGGCGAGACGCTCGGCATCGTCGGCGAGTCCGGCTGCGGGAAGTCCACGCTGGCCAAGGTGCTGATGAACCTGGAACCGGCCACCGGGGGCTCGGTCCGCTACAAGGGGGAGGAGATCTCCCGGCTCTCCGGCTCGGCGCTGAAGGCCGTCCGCCGGAACATCCAGATGGTGTTCCAGGACCCGTACACCTCGCTCAACCCGCGCATGACGGTCGGCGACATCATCGGTGAGCCGTTCGAGATCCACCCCGGGGCGGCGCCCAAGGGCGACCGCCGCAAGGCGGTCCAGGACCTGCTGGACGTGGTGGGGCTCAACCCGGAGTACATCAACCGCTATCCGCACCAGTTCTCCGGTGGCCAGCGCCAGCGCATCGGTATCGCCCGGGGGTTGGCGCTCAAGCCGGAGGTCATCATCTGTGACGAGCCGGTGTCGGCGCTGGACGTCTCGGTGCAGGCGCAGGTGATCAACCTGCTGGAGCGGTTGCAGGGCGAATTCAACCTGTCGTACATGTTCATCGCGCACGACCTCTCGATCGTCCGGCACATCTCGGACCGGGTCGGGGTGATGTACCTGGGGAAGCTGGTCGAGATCGGCAGCGACGCGGAGATCTACGACCACGCGACCCACCCGTACACCCAGGCGCTGCTCTCCGCGGTGCCGGTGCCGGACCCGACGGCGCGGGAGACGCGGGACCGGATCGTGCTCACCGGCGACGTGCCCTCGCCGGCCAACCCGCCGTCCGGCTGCCGCTTCCGCACCCGCTGCTGGAAGGCGCAGCAGCGGTGTGCGGTCGAGGTGCCGCTGCTGGCGGCGCCGTCCTGGCTGGACGGGGCGGCGCGGCACGATTCGGCATGTCACTTCGCGGCGGAGCGCGAGATTGAGCAGAGCGCGGCGGAGCGCGAGGTCGAGCAAGGCGACGGGCAGGGCGACGGCTGAGGGGCCACTACCTGGGCGCGTCCTCGCAGGCGGGGGCGCGCCCTTTCCCGTGACGGAAAAGAAATCTGCCACAGGCTCGCCAAGTGCCCTCCGTTCCTTGATAGTTGCTCTGCGCCCAGCAGTGGACGCCGTGGTGCCGAGGAGGGCTGCTCTGATGGACGCGGTGGAGGTGATCGGCGGTGGTCGGGGGAGTCTGGAGCCCGGGACGCCGCTGCTGGAGGTCGACGACCTGCATGTGGAGTTCCACACCCGGGACGGCGTCGCCAGGGCCGTCAACGGGGTGAGCTACTCCGTCGCGGCCGGGGAGACGCTGGCGGTGCTGGGGGAGTCCGGGTCGGGCAAGTCGGTGACGGCGCAGGCGGTGATGGGCATCCTGGACATGCCGCCGGGGCGGATCACCTCGGGCCGGATCCTGTTCCGCGGCGAGAACCTGCTGACCATGAGTGACAACGCCCGGGGGTCGATCCGGGGCGGGCACATCGCGATGATCTTCCAGGACGCGCTGTCCGCACTGAACCCGGTGCTCAGCGTGGGCTACCAGCTCGGCGAGATGTTCCGGGCGCACCGGGGGGTCTCCCGCGCGGAGGCCAAGGCGAAGGCCGTCGAGCTGATGGAGCGGGTGCGCATCCCGGCCGCCCGCCAGCGTGTCGGCGACTACCCGCACCAGTTCTCGGGCGGCATGCGTCAGCGGATCATGATCGCGATGGCGCTGGCGCTGGAGCCGGACCTCATCATCGCCGACGAGCCCACCACGGCGCTGGACGTGACCGTGCAGGCGCAGGTGATGGACCTGCTGGCCGAGCTCCAGGCCGAGTACAACATGGGCCTGATCCTGATCACCCACGACCTGGGCGTGGTGGCCGACGTCGCGGACAAGATCGCGGTGATGTACGCGGGCCGGATCGTCGAGACGGCCCCGGTGCGGGAGCTGTACGCCCGGCCCGCGCACCCGTACACCCGGGGCCTGCTGGACTCGATCCCCCGGCTGGACCAGAAGGGCCAGAGCCTGCACGCCGTCAAGGGCTTGCCGCCGAGCCTGCTGCGGATCCCGGAGGGCTGCGCCTTCAACCCCCGCTGCGACCGCGCGCAGGACCGCTGCCGCACCGAACTCCCGCCGCTGGCACCGGTGACCAGCGAGTACGGGACGGAGCTGGAGGGCCGCCGCAGTGCCTGCCACTACTGGCGTGAGACGCTGCACGGCTGAGGTGGCGGCCCCAGCCCAGGCCGGCGGCTACTTCACGAAACCGACGTTCTCCCAGACGATGTCGGACAGGCCCTGCGCACCGATGTTGGCGAGGTCGGCGCGGGCCCCGAACAGCTGCGGGCGCTGGTAGAGCGGCAGGACGCCGGCCACCTTCCAGAGCTCGCCGTCGGCCTGGTTGATCGCCTCGGAGGCGGTGGCCGCGTCGGTCGCGGCGGCGGCCCGGTCGAGCGCGCTGTCCACCGCCGGGCTGCCCGCGCCGACGTGGTTGGTGCCGCCGCTCTGGACGAAGTTGGCGCGGTTGCCGCTGGCCGGGAAGGGGGTGCCGAGCAGCGAGTAGGCGGCGATGTCGAAGTCGTTGCGGTTGACGTACTTGTCGAAGAACTCGTTGGCGGGGGCGGTCACCGTGGTGACCTTGATGCCGACGTCCTTGAGCATCCGGGTGGCGTTGGCGGCCTCGGCCTGGGCCGGGGTGACGCCGGCCGGGACGACCATCCGCAGGTTCAGCTCGCGGCCGTCCTTCTTCCGCACGTCGCCGTCCAGCTTCCAGCCGGCCGAGTCCAGCTTGCGGGCGGCCTCTACGGGGTCGTAGCGGGCCAGGCCCAGGGAGTTGTCGCGGTAGCCGTTCTGGTTGGTGACCAGCAGGTGGTTGTTGAGCGGGACGGCGGGCCAGTCCAGGCCGCCGAGGTCGCCGCGGATCACCACGTCCCGGTTGATCGCCTGGAAGACGGCCTGGCGTACGGTCGCGTCGCTGAGCGCGGGGGTGCGGGCGTTCAGGGTGAACTGGCGGAAGTCCGGCCCGCCGGCCCGGCGCACCACCGCACCCTTGGTGTTCCTGATGACCTGGTAACCGGCCACGTCCGGGCCGTTGTTGACGAGGTCGACCTCGCCCTTGGCGAAGGCGGCGGGCATCGCGTCGGGCAGCATCGCGTGGAAGACGATCCGGTCCAGCATCGGCTTGTCGCCCCACCAGGAGGGGTCGGCGACCAGCGTGACGGTCTGGGTGGCGCGGTCCAGCTGCTCGACCTTGAACGGGCCGGCGGTGACCGGGATGGCGTCGATGTAGGAGGTGTTGAACAGATCCGGCGTGGAGATCCGGCCGGCGGGCATCAGCGGGGCGTTGCCGGCGCTGTTGAACATCGACTGCCACTCGGAGAACGGGCGGTCGAAGGTCATCACGGCCTGGAAGTCGTCCTTGCCGCGCTCGACCGCGGAGACCAGTTCGAAGCCGGTGTTGCTGGAGGACTTGTAGGCCGGGTCCCTCCCGTTCAGGGCGCGCCAGTTGGCCTCGATGTCGCGCCAGGTGATCGGGGTGCCGTCGGACCAGTGGGCCTTCGGGTTGAGGGTCCAGGTGACCACCTGCCGGCCGTCCTTGAGGTCGGCGTGAGCCTCCTGCAGGTAGGCCGGGTTGGGGGTCTGGGTGCCGGCCGCGTCCGAGCGGAAGAAGGTCGGCAGCAGCGGTTTGCTGACCGCGACGGTCGAGGACTCGCTGCCGTCGGTGTGGATCGGCGACCACTGGCGGGAGAACTGGGCGATCGCCAGGTTCAGGGTGCCGCCCTGGCGCAACTGGGCCCGGTCGTGCGGGTTGATGTCGATCGAGGTGAGCTTGGGCGACGCGGGGGCCGACGGCAGGGCGCCGGCGCCGCCCTGTCCGGCGGTGCAGGAGCAGAGCGCCAGCGAGAGCGTGACGGCGGTGAGACCGGCGAGCAGGGCCGTCCCGTGGTGCTGGAGGCGGCGGCGCATCGGCGTGCTCCCCGGGGTGGATGTGGCGGATGGTGTGGCGTCACATCTTGCTGACCGGGAGGGGCCGTTGTCGAGGGGCGGGCCCGGATGGTGGGCCCGCCCCTCGCGGGTGCCGGTCGGTCGGACCGCGAACGTGTCAGACCGTGAACTTGAAGGTGCGGTCCTTGTCGCCGGTCTTGTCCAGCACCGAGGTGATGCCGTCGGCGACGTCCTGCGGGGTGATCGTGGCGACCTGGCCGTTCTTCTTGACCTTCACCTTGTCGAACGCGGTGCCCAGTTGGGCGGCGAGCGCGTCGAGGTCCCACTTGGGCACGATCTTGCCGGAGGCGTCCGGGACGAGCGTGAGCGCCTTGGCGGCGGTCTTCGGGCCGAAGTCCCAGGACTTGGCGCCGGCCAGGACGTGGACCTTGCCGGCGGCCACCTGCTTGCCGAGGCTGTCGGCGGCCGCCTGGAGGGCCTGGGTGGAGATCTTCGGCTGGGCGGCCGTGACGGTGAGGGCGATCGGCTGGTCGGGCTTGCCGTCGGCGCGGTCGCGGTAGGCCTGCGCGATCACCTCCAGGGCGCTCGCCGAGTCCACCGCCTGGCCGGCCCGGCCGGGGACGACGATCGGCTCGCCGCCGGGGTCGCCGAACTTGACGTAGCCCTCCTGGAGACCCTGGCCGGAGCCGGCCGCGAGGCCGTCGAGGGCGGCCTTGAGCTTGGCCTTGTCGACCTTGACCTCCGGGGCGACGGCCTTGGTGCCGCCCTTGAGCGACTTGATGACGTCGACCGGGTTGTAGCTGTGCTGGGCCAGGCCGTCCACGGTGGCGGTGGTGTCGAAGCTCAGCCCGGCGACCGTCGGGTCGAGGTCCACGGTCTGGTCGCCGATCTTCAGCTTGAGCGGCTGCTGGCCGGCCTTGCCGACCGACTCGTCCAGCTGGTGGATCGCCTGGTCGCGGCTGCTGCCGCCGATCTCGGCGCCGAGCACCACGGTGCCCTTGGGGACGTCGGACTGGTTGAGCATCAGGCCGGTGCCGTACGCGGCGGCGCCGAGGAAGAACACCGCGCCGACGCCGTAGACGCCCAGCTTGACCAGCTTCTTGCCGGCGCCGCCGCGCTTGGCCTTGGCGGGGGCGGCGGGTTCGGCCTTCGCCGTGGCGGGGGTCGGCGCGGGGGCGGCCTTGGCACCCTGGGCACCCGTGGCGGCCTCGGCGCCTTCGG
>NZ_JAHSQD010001179.1 GCF_020103755.1 Streptomyces sp. LS1784 | reverse complement strand
GACGGCGGCCGGGGTGGCGCTGAACCGGCGCCGCCACCGCGCCTGAACCTCCCGCGCCCCAGGCCGCGCGGGCCGCTGAAGGACACCCGGAGACCGCCCGGGCCGGCCGGGGGCCGTCAGGGCCGGCTCGCCCTGACGGGTGAGCGGTCGTCAACAGAGCCTCTGACCTGGCCCCTCTTACGGGCGAACTCCCCTTCACCGCAGGCAGTCCGATCCCCCTGTACGAATCTGTCGCCCGGCGACCGGTTCTGATCGTTCGCCAGGTCGGGGAAGTCAGGGGTTGCCGAGCCCCAAGGCTGGGAAACCGCCCCCCAGTCCCCCGAATTGGTCACCCTGAGCGCCTGTTCGATCACGTTGAGCCGGATGAACGATGACAGTTCCGGTCACTGTCGGCCGAATATTCACAACAAATGGATCCCAAATGACCACTTCGACCACACGGTGTAGCTGTCATTGCACAAAGCGTTATTCTCTCCTGGATGCACGTCACCCCGCGTCCCGCTCGAACGGTCGCTTCGGGGAGTGCTCTCCGCGCAGGCGGAGGTGATCCGTCCACAGTTCTGCCTCTGGGAGTCCCGTGTACCCACCCGTCCGGAACGACGCGCCTGCACCCTCCCGCCCGTCGTCCGCGCCCCTGCGCCCCCGCACCGGCCTCCGCGGCCGGCCGACCGCCGAGCGGCAGATCTTCACGGGCCTGGACCTGTTGCGCACCCTGCTCCGCAGCCAGCTCGCCGTCTCGCCCCAACCCGCGCTCGCCGGAGGATCGTTCGTCCAGCCGCAAGCACCCGGCCCGGCCCTGCGCACCACCGCCGCCGGCTCGGCCGGCACCGGCTCGCGCGGCCGCACCGGCACC
>NZ_JAHSQD010001178.1 GCF_020103755.1 Streptomyces sp. LS1784 | reverse complement strand
GGCGGCGCCGGCGGGGGCGGCGCCGGCGGGGGCGGCACCGGAGGGATCGGGGGCACCGGCGGCGGGACGGGCGGCGGCAAGGGCGGAAAGACCGGCGGCATCGGCGGGACCGGCGGTGGCGGGACGACCGGCATGGTCCCGCTGCTGGACAAGGACGGCAAGCCGCTGCTCGGCAAGGACGGCAAGCCGCAGATGGTCCCGCCCGGCACCCGCGTCAACGACAAGGGCCAGCTGGTCGACAAGGACGGCAAGCCGCTGCTGGACAAGGACGGCAAGCCCCGGACCGTGCCGCCGGGCACCGTCGTGGGCCAGCCCGGTACGGGCTCCGGCGGCTCCACCACCGGGTCGGGCGGCACGGGCACCGGCTCGGGCGCGCCGTTCAAGGTGCCGCCGGGCTCGAAGAAGAACGACGACGGGACGGTCACCGGCCCCGACGGCACGCTGGTGCGGGACTCCAATGGCAACCCGGTGGTGCTCGGCAAGGACCGGACCATCGCCGAGGACGGCACCGTCAAGGACGCGAACGGGCGGCCGGTCTCGCAGTTCGAACAGCTGCTCACCGACGAGGAGCACGCCCTCTCCAGGGGCGCAGGGGGCATCCGCACCGGCGGGGGCGGCAGTTGGAGCGGACTGCCCGGCTCGATCGGCGGTGGCGGCATCTCCTTCGGCTCGGGCGGCTCCGGCGGAGCCGGCTCCGACCTGTTCGGCGAGCCGCGGGCCGGTGGGGGTTCCGCCCCGAAGACCGTCGGCGGCGTCGCCTCCGGCCCGGCGAACCTCGGTGTCGGCGGCCGGTTGGCCTCGGCCATGGGCGTCAAACCGACGGCCGAGCTGGCCGCCGAGGAGGCCGCCGCCGG
>NZ_JAHSQD010001177.1 GCF_020103755.1 Streptomyces sp. LS1784 | reverse complement strand
AAGGGCTGCGGCGTGGTCGCACCGGCCGCGGCGGCACCGCCGTCGTCGCCGCCGTCGCGGCGCGCGGGCAGGTCGTGGGCGATCAGGGCGGCCTCGGTGAGCAGCCCGCTCACCTCCGTGGCCCGGTAGAAGATCCGCGTCCCCTCCCGCCGCGCCACCACCAGCCCGGCCGCCCGCAGCTTCGCCAGGTGCTGCGAGGTCGACGCCACGTGCGCCCCCAGCAGCTCGGCCAGCTCGCTCACCGGCAGCTCCCGGCGGCTCAGCGCCCACAGCAGCCGGTACCGCGACGGGTCCGCCACTGCCTTCAGCACCGCCACCGCCCGCTCCGCCACCTCGGCGTCCCAGGCCTCTTCCCGCGCACCACCCATGGAGGGATCGTACCGAGGTGCGCCGGGCGCGGGTCGGCGCACCTCGACGGTGGACCGGCGCCCGGCCGCGGCGGTCCCAGCACCGGAGGGGAGGGGCGGCGAAGCGGTAAACAGGGCCCCGGATCGTTCCGGAAGGCCGTTCCAGGCAGGCGTGAAACCGCAGGTCAGAGGGGTGGAACCGTTCCAGCGTCCCGGCTCGGCCGGGAAGCCTGGCGGACCGGCCCGACGGCGGACCAGAGTGCTGCTCAGCGGTCGGCGCCGATGGCCCGCCGCCCGGTCCACTCCTTCATCCGCAACCGTTACGGGGGAACCTCCATGTCCGCTCGCCGTGCCGTGTCCGCTCGCCGTGCCCTGTTCGTGCCCGCCGCCCTCGCCCTGGGCGCCGCCCTCACCCTGACCGCCTGTGGGGCCGACAACGGCGACGCGGCCCAGCCCACGAAGCCCGCCCAGTCCGCCTCGCCCGGCACCGCGGCCCCCGCCGCGCCCGCC
>NZ_JAHSQD010001176.1 GCF_020103755.1 Streptomyces sp. LS1784 | reverse complement strand
GCCTCGCCGGGCTCTGCGACCACCTGCCGCTCGCCCTGCGGATCGCCGCCGCCCGGCTGGCCGCCCGGCCGGACTGGACGATCGCCGAGCTGGTCGCCGAACTCGCCGACGAACGGACCAGGCTGGCCGCCCTGGACGCCGACGGCACACTCTCCGTCGCGGGCCGGCTCCGGCTGACCCACCGCCGGCTCTCCGAGCCCGCGGCCGAACTGCTCACCGCCCTGGCCGCCCACCCCGGCCGCGAAGTGGACACCCCGGCGAGCGCCGCACTGCTCGGCAGCGACACCGCCGCCGCCCACCGGGCGCTCGGCGAGCTGGCCTCCCACCACCTGCTCACCGGCACCGCCCCCGGCCGCCACGCCCGCACCGACCTGGTCCGGCTGTACGGCGCCGGGCTGCTCGCCGAACGGCCCGAACAGCACCGGCGGCTGCTCCGCGAGCGCCTGGCCGACCACTACCTCGCCGCCCTGCGGCACTGCGGCTTCTTCCTCGACCCCGGTCAGGAGGACACCGCCCCACCCGCCCCTCCGGCGCAGCCCCTACCGACCGCCGTCGACATCCGCACCGCGCTCGACTGGTTCGACGCCGAGGAGCCGGCGCTCTCCGCCCTGATCGCGTCCCCCGACACCGATCCGGCGCGCGCCTGGCGGCTCGCGCTGACCTGCGGCTCGCTCTACTACGGCGCCAGCCGCTTCACCGACTGGCTCGCCTGCGCCCGGCTGGGACAGGCGGCGGCCGAACGGTGCGGCGACCCGGTGGCGGTCGCGCTGCTGCTCAACTGCCGGGCACAGGCGCTGGTCGCGCTGGAACGCCGGCAGGAGTCCGCGGAGGCGGCCCGGAAGGCGGTGGCCGCCGCC
>NZ_JAHSQD010001175.1 GCF_020103755.1 Streptomyces sp. LS1784 | reverse complement strand
GGCCCGGTCGGCGGCCCCGACGGCGAGCTCCAGCTGGTCGGCGGCGGTGCGGTGGGCCCCGCGGTCGATGTGCAGGACGGCGAGGTCGGTGGCGAGCCGGGCGACCGCCGCCTCGTCACGGTCCGCGTGCGCGGCGCGCAGCCCGGCCTCGACCACGGCCCGCCAGTTCGTCCGGTCGTGGCCGGTGGTTTCGTACAGCAGGCTGGTCCGGTGGGCGAGTTGCCAGGCCTCGGCGGTCCGCCCGTACTGCTCGGCGCAGAGCACGACGGCGCGCAGGGCGCTCTCCTCGCGGCGGAACCAGGCCGCCACCCGGGCGCCGCCGCCGGCCTGCGCGCTCGCAGCCGTCCGGCCGGCGGTAACGTCGAGGTAGTGGGCGATCAGCCGGTCGAGGGCGAGGAACCGTTCGTCACAGGTGAGTTCGGCGGCCTGCGCGGCGGCGTGACGGCGGACCAGCTCGGGCCGGGCGTACCGGCCGGGGCTGGTCTCCTCCAGCAGGTGGACGGCGTCGAGCCTGGTCAGCAGGGTGCGGGTGGTGGCGGGCGGGAGGTCGGCGAGGGCGGCGGCGGTGTCGGTGCCGATCTCCGCGCCGGGGTGCAGGCCGAGCAGGGTGAACAGCCGGGCGGCGTCGGGCGCCAGCGTGCGGTACGTCCGGTCCAGCGCGGTGGTGAGGCCGAGCGGACCGTGGCCGGTGCCGGTGCCGGAGAGGGCGGCCAGGCCGGTCTGCTCGTCGGCGAGTTCAGCGGCGAGGTCGGCCACGGACCAGTCGGGCCGGGCGGCCAGGCGGGCGGCGGCCAGGCGCAGCGCGAGCGGCAGGTGGTCGCAGCGCTCGGCGAGTTCGGCGACCGCCTCCGGCTCACC
>NZ_JAHSQD010001174.1 GCF_020103755.1 Streptomyces sp. LS1784 | reverse complement strand
GGCGCCCGCGCCCGCGTACCGCGCCCGGGCGGGACGGGGGCCGGACCGAGCAGCGCCCGGGCCCAGTCGGCGTCCTGCTGGCGGACGGCGGCCCGGGCCCAGGCCTCCCGCAGGTCGTCGGCCCAGCTGCTGCTGGTCTCGTCGATGCTGTCGCCGGCCCGCAGGGCGAGCAGCTGCTCGGGAGTCAGCCCGGTGCTCTCCGGCCAGACCGACAGCGGTGCGGCGGCCACCACCTCGCCGAACCACCAGGCCCGTTCGCCGCGCCCGGTGGGCGACTTGGGCGCGATCCCGTCGCGCTGCATCTGCGCGTCGCACTCGGCGGGCGGGGTGACCAGCAGGTGCGTGCCGGTGTCGGCGAGCCGGACGGCGGCCCGCGCCCGCTCGGCCATCCGGCGGGCCAGCGCGGAGCCGGGCAGAGTGGAGAGCAGTTCGGCGGCGGTGGCCCGGACGTTCTTGCTGCGGTCGCCGAGGGCGGCCTCCAGGAACGGTTCGTCGGCGGGGGACAGGCCGTCCTGGAGGGCGTCCAGGAAGAGCAGGCGGTCCTCGGCGCGCTCGGTGGACCAGGTGCCGCGCAGCAGTTCCAGGCCGGCCGCGGGATCGCGGCGGCGCAACAGCGTGAGGTGGGTGACCCGCTCGGCGAACAGGCCCTCGTGCCAGAGCCGGTCGTCCGTGGGCTGTTGCGGTATCTCAGGGGTGGTGGTGCGCAGCACGAACCGCCAGTCGGGGTTCTGCTCGGCCAGCCAGCGGCCCAGCGGACCGGCCAACGCCACGGCGTCGGCGCGCAGTTCGCTGCGGGCGCGGGCGGCGTCGAGCAGGCCGGGTATCAGCGCGGCGGGCGGGCGCAGGCCCCGGGCCCGGGC
>NZ_JAHSQD010001173.1 GCF_020103755.1 Streptomyces sp. LS1784 | reverse complement strand
AGGGGCCGCCGCCGCGGGTGCGGGCGGCGGCCCCGGAGGGTCGTCAGGAGCGGGCGGGCTCGACCGTGCGGGCGGCGCTGACGGCGCGCAGGGCGCGTTCGACGGTTTCCCGGTTCTCGCCGACCGGGGCCACGTAGTCGAGGACGGCGCGGGCGGCGTCTTCTCCGAGGGTGCGGGTGATCACCCAGGTGGCGAGGTACTGGGAGGCCAGGCAGCCGCCCGCGGTGGCGATGTTGCCCTCGGCGTGGAACGGCGTGTCGAGCACGGTGACGCCGCGGGCTTCGACGAAGGGGCGGCTCGTCAGGTCCGTGCAGGCCGGCATGGTGCCCAGCAGGCCGAGGTGTGCCAGCACCAGCGCGCCGGAGCACTGGGAGCCGATCAGCTGGCGCGTGGGGTCGAGCGGCAGCTGGGCGAGCAGCGGGCCGTCGGCGACCACGTCGCGGGTCCTCACGCCGCTGCCGATCAGCACGACGTCGGCCTCGGTCACGAACTCGATCGGGCGCTGCCCGGTGACCTCGACGCCGTTCATCGAGGTGACCTGCGGTGTCGGCGTGGTGATGAAGGCTTCCAGGCCGTCCTTGCGGCAGCGGTTGATCAGCGCGGAGGCGATGAAGCTGTCCAACTCGTTGAATCCGTCGAAGGTGACCACGGCTACCTGCGCCATCACTGCTCCCTCATGCGGTATCGGATGTCCGGTGTGCCCAGTGTGCCGTGCGCCGCGCACCTGAGGTCCTCTCGCGGGTGCGGGTGGCGCCCCTGGGGTGCCCTCAGGCGGTGCGCGGCCGTCCGGCAGGGCGCGCACCGGCTAGAGCCCGCCGCCGCATCCCCCTCCGCAGCCGCCGCCGCAGCCGCCCCCGCAGGCGCC
>NZ_JAHSQD010001172.1 GCF_020103755.1 Streptomyces sp. LS1784 | reverse complement strand
GCGCGGCGCGACCTCGCGCACTGCCGGCAGGAGGTCGCCCGGCTCGGCCCGGGCCGGCCGCGGGCGCTAAGCCTGGGGGTGCTGCTCGGCGGCGGCGCGCAGGGCGGCTGAGGCGTCCTTCGCGATCGGGTCGCCGTGTCCGAAGACCGCCGTCTCCACCGGCAGCGCGGCCAGCCGGTGGAAGGAGGCGAGTGCCAGGGCCGGGTCGGTGTGGAACACCCCCGGGGTGGTCCGGCCCCCGACGTTGGCCGCCAGGTCCCCGGTGAACAGCACACCCGGCCCGGGCAGGTGCAACGCGATGCTGCCGTCGGTGTGCCCGGGCACGTGCACCACCACCGCGCCGCCGCCGATGTCCAGCACGTCGCCGTCCTCGACCTCCCGGTGCACCGGGCAGGGCTCGGCGGGCGGGATCGGCGGCAGTCCGTCCCACAGCTGCCGCTCGAACGGGCTCAGCACCGGAGGCGCCGGCGGCTGCTCGCGCCGGATCACCGGTGCCTCCAGCCGGTGCGCCACCACCTGGGCACAGTGCCGCCGGGCGAGCAGGGCGGCCGAGCCGGTGTGGTCCTCGTGGTGGTGGGTGAGCACGATCCGGCGCAGCGCGGCCGGCTCCTGCCCGGTGGCGCGGATGCCCTGCTCGATCGCGTCCGCCGAGCCGGCGATGCCGGTGTCGACCAGGGTGAGGCCGTGCGCGTCCCGCCAGAGGTAGGCGGTGCCGAACTCCAGGCCGATCATGTGCAATTCGTCGCGTACCCGGGTGATCTCCATGCCCGCATCCTGCGCGCCGGGCCGCCGCGGCACTCCCGCGTTCGCCGCCGGCGGAGCGGGACGGGCCCGGGCACCGCCGCCCGCGACGCCGGACGCCCGCCGGGT
>NZ_JAHSQD010001171.1 GCF_020103755.1 Streptomyces sp. LS1784 | reverse complement strand
TGCGGCGGCCCTCGGCGGCCGGCACCGCCCCGCGGCGCCGATCAGCCCGTGAGCCGCCCGTCCCGCGCCACCACCCGGCCCGCGCGGACCACCAGTTCACGCCCCGGCAGGTCGATCACCACCTGCGGCAGGCACTCGCCCGTCACCAGCATGAAGTCGGCGGGCGAGCCCGGCTTCAGGGTGGCGGCCGGCAGGTCCAGCAGTTCGGCGCCGCCGTCGGCCGCCAGGGCGAAGCAGTCGGCCAGCTGCTCGTCGGTGCGGGCGTCGGTGGTCCAGCCGAGCAGGTGGGCGCGGTGCAGCATGTCGGCGTTGCCGTACGGGCTCCACGAGTCGCGCACGCCGTCCGAGCCGAGCCCGACCCGCACCCCGTGCGCCCGCAGCTCACGGAACGGCAGCACCTGGTGGGCCGAGGGCGCCACGGTGGTGAGGCCGACGCCGGACTCGGCCAGCTCGGCCGCGAGGTCGGCGAGCGGGTCGCCGGTCAGCTCGGGGACGCAGAAGGCGTGGCTGACGACCACCCGCCCGGCCAGTTTGGCCGCCCTGGTCCGCGCGGCGATGTCGCGCAGCGGGCCGAGGCCGCGCTCGCCCCGGTCGTGCAGGTGGATGTCGAGGCGCAGTCCGTGCTGCTCGGCCAGACCGAACAGCAGCTCCAGCTGGGCGGGCCCCTCGCCGGCGGAACCCTCGGCCGGGGCGCCGTCGAAGCCCGCCGGGTCGATCCCGCCGATGGCGTCGACCAGCCCGCTCGCCGCCGCCTCCGCGAGCAGCGCGCCCGCTCCGGGAATCCGCCGGACCCCGTGCTGCGGGAAGGCCACCAGCTGGACGTCCAGCACGCCGGCCAGCCGCTCGCGCACCTCGGCGAGCCCGGTCACCCCG
>NZ_JAHSQD010001170.1 GCF_020103755.1 Streptomyces sp. LS1784 | reverse complement strand
GGCCGCACCGTCGAACGCCCGGCCGTCCTGGTCCTGGACGACTGCCAGTGGGCCGGCCCGGTGCTGCTGGACGCCGCCGAGCGGCTGACGGCCGAACTCGGCGCCGCCCCCGTGCTGCTGCTCTGCCTGGCCCGCCCCGAGCTCCCGGCGGCCCGCCCGGGGCTGCCGACGCTGCCGGTCGGCGGCCTGTCCTGGGACGAATCCGCCCTGCTGGCCGCCCAGTTGACCGAGCTGAGCGCCCACCAGGACGCGGTGCCCACCCGGCTGCTGGAGCGCGCCGAGGGCAACCCGCTGCACCTGGAGGAGCTGCTGGCGGCCCTCACCGAGGCCGACGGCCCCGCCCTGGCCGACGAACTGCCGCCCACCGGACGGGCGTTGCTCAGCGCCCAGATCGACGGGCTGGAGCGCGACGAGCGTGCCACCCTCGACCTCGCCGCCGTCCTCGGCCGCGCCTTCACCGCCGCCGAACTCGCCGAACTCGCCCACGGCGGCAGCGACCAGGACGCCTTCGCGGACCCGGAGGACGACGTCTTCACCGGCCCGATCGACGGCCTGCCGGCCGACCCGTCCGCCGGGGGCGACGACACCCCGCCGCGGCTGCACGCCGCGCTGGCCCGGCTGGCCGAGCTGCGGCTGGTCGAACCGACCGGCACCGGCTACCGGTTCAGCAGCGGTCTGGTCCAGGAGTCGGTCTACCAGTCGATGTCCAAGCGGGCCCGCGCCGAACGCCACGAACGCGCCGCCGGCCTGCCGGCCGTCCGCTCCACCGGGGACGCCGCCGTCGGCGGCCACCTGGAGCGCGCCCACCGCTACCGGCTCGAACTCGGCCTGCTGGACACCCGCACCGACGTGCTGCGCACCCGCGCGGCCGCCG
>NZ_JAHSQD010000117.1 GCF_020103755.1 Streptomyces sp. LS1784 | reverse complement strand
CGCCCACCGCCCGGGCCGCAAGGCGGGCGCCCTGGTGGTCCTGGTGGACGGCGAGCTGGCGCTGTACGTCGAACGCGGCGGCAAGTCCCTGCTGGCCTGGCCGGAGGACGAGACCACCCGGGCGCTGGCGGCCGGGGCGCTCGCGGCCGCCGTCCGGGAGGGCGCGCTCGGCAGCGTCACGGTCGAGCGGGCCAACGGCGAGCCCGCGCTCGGCTCGGCCCTCGGCCACGCCCTGGAGGAGGCCGGTTTCCACGCCACCCCGCGCGGCCTGCGCCTGCGCCCGTGAACCGTGCGCCGCTGAACCGGACGCGGGAACCGGCGGACAGCGGCGGGGGAACGCCGGAGGCCGCGGGGTCGAGAACCCCGCGGCCTCCTGCCACGTCGAATCACCCGATCGGCGGCGGCTGCGCCTCCACCGGTCCCACCTGCTCCGGGCGCGGGCGCCGGGCCGGTCCGGTCGCGTTCCAGTCGGCGTGGACCGGAATGAGACCGAGTCCCCAGCCGCCGGCCGCGAGCAGCCCCAGCGCCGCACCGTCGGCCGACTGACCCCGGGCCACCAGGAGCCACCAGGCGAGCCCGGCCACGGAGACCGCCACCGCCCACCGCACCCGGAGGAACGGCCGCGCCCGGGCCCGTATTCGGGCCATCGGGCGCGTCTGCGCGTCTGTTCGCACGACCGCCATCCCTTCGCTCGCCCCGGGCAGGGGCGCCCGGGAGCCGAGGCCGGGATCAGGCGGCGACCACGTCCATCGCGGCGGCCTTGGGCGACATGTTCGCCCGGTCGGTGCCGGGGGCGGGCAGCGGAACCGGTTCGAGTACCGGCCTCAGCAGATCACCTTCGGAGAGGGTGGCCATCGCCGCAAGTTCGGCGAGCGACAGTTCGTCGCTGACCTCGCGCATGACCTCGGACATCCGGACGTCGAGTGCGTCGCAGATGGCGGAGAGCAGCTCCGAGGAGGCCTCCTTCTGTCCCCGCTCGACCTCGGAGAGGTATCCGAGCGAAACCCTGGCGGCCGCCGACACCTCGCGGAGTGTGCGGCCCTGGCGCTGGCGCTGCCGACGCAGTACATCGCCCAGTAGGCGACGGAGCAGGATCATCGGTGCCTCCCTCCTCGGACTGCGGATCGAGATGTCACGTCCCCACCGTACCGCCTTGCCCGCTTCGCGTGCGGGGACCCTGGTCGTGTTCACTCTGGGCTGCAAGGCCGTCCCCCTCCTTGTTCCGGTGTCAGACCCGGGTTCGCGGGCCCGTCGTGGTACCCGTTGCGGCCCACCCGGCCACCGTCACGCAACTCGTTCGCCACCTGGTTTCTGCCCAACCAGGGTGTTGGATGTAACACGATCCTCCAGCTGTCCCATACCCGCGCACCGGATCGGCAGATCTCGGTTCGGTGGAGATCCCTCCCGGCGGGCCCCTACCGTACGAACCGACCGACGAGCAGCTCCAGCGCCGCGGTCACCGCCCCGTGACGGATTGTGGCACGACTGCCCGACAGCAGGGGCGAACTGACCAGAGTTCCCCCCGGGCCTGCGACCGCCAGGTGTACCGTGCCCACCGGCTGCCCGTCCTGCGGGTCCGGGCCGGCCACCCCGGTCGTCGCGAGCCCGTACGTGGCCCCCAGCAGCCCGCGCACGCCCTCGGCCATCTGCCGGGCCACCACCGGGTGGACCGGCCCGTACACGTCCAGCAGGCCCTCGTCCACCCCGAGCACCGAGGCCTTCAGCTCGGTCGCGTACGCGGTGACCGAGCCCCGGAAGGTCTCGGACGCCCCGGGGACGTCCACCAGCGCGGCGGCCAGCAGGCCCCCGGTCAGCGACTCGGCGACGGCCAGCGTGCCGCCCTCGGCCCGCAGCGCGGCGTGCGCCCGCTCGGCCAGCTCGTAGTCCCGCTCCGCCACCCGGTTCCCCCGTCGCTCAGTGGGCCGCGCGCGCCGCGGCCTGTCCCTCGCGGCGCAGTCGCAGCGCCTGTCCGATGTAGTCCAGCGCGGTGCCGACGGTCAGCAGCACCGCCAGCCCCATCAGCACGGCCCGCCCGGTGGCCAGCCAGCCGGTCAGGTCCAGTACGTACATGCCGACCGCGGTGCCCTGGGTCAGCGTCTTGAGCTTGCCGCCGCGGCTGGCCGGGATGACCCCGTAGCGGATCACCCAGAACCGCATAAGCGTGATGCCGAGCTCGCGGGCCAGGATCACCACGGTGACCCACCAGGGCAGGTCGCCGAGCAGCGAGAGGCCGATCAGCGCCGAACCCATGATCGCCTTGTCGGCGATCGGGTCGGCGATCTTCCCGAAGTCGGTGACCAGGCCCTTGCGCCGGGCCAGCTCACCGTCGAACAGGTCGGTGATCATCGCGATCGCGAACGCGGCCCAGGCGACCGAGCGCCACTTGGGGTTGTGCCCGCCGTCGGCGAACAGCAGCGCCACGAAGACCGGCACCAGCAGCACCCGGACCATCGTGAGCACGTTGGCGATGTTCCAGACCCCCGGGGTGGACGGCGCCGCGGCCGCCGGTCTGCCCGGGTGGGCCGCGGCCGGGGCGCCGGGCCCCTTGGTCATTCCCCGGCTCCCGAAGACTTGGGCAGTCGCACCTGCTCCAGCGCCTCGGCGATCAGGTCGACGCCCTCACTGGCGACCACCTTGGCCCGCCAGAACTGGCCGACCTCGGGGGCCTCGACACCGTTGAGGGTGGTCAGGCCGTCGGTCTCCGGGGCCTGGTGGGCGGAGCGGCCCTCGACCACGCCGTCCTCGATCGACTCGATCAGCACCTCGACCTCGGTGCCGATCCGCTGCTCGGCCCGCTGGGCGGTCATCTCCTCGGCCAGCCGGCTCAGCCGGTCCAGCCGGTCGGCGACCACGTCCTCGGCGAGCTTGCCGTCGTAGGTCGCGGCCTCGGTGCCGTCCTCGTCCGAGTAGCCGAAGACGCCGATCGCGTCCAGCCCGGCGTGCGTGACGAACCGCTCCAGCTCGGCGAAGTCCTCCTCGGTCTCACCGGGGAAGCCGACGATGAAGTTGGACCGGGCGCCGGCCTGCGGGGCCTTGCCGCGGATGGTCCCCAGCAGTTCCAGGAACTGGTCGGTGGAGCCGAAGCGGCGCATCCGTCGCAGCACGGCGGGCGCCGAGTGCTGGAAGGACAGGTCGAAGTACGGCACCACGTCGGCGGTCCCGGTCATCGAGTCGATCAGGCCGGGGCGCATCTCGGCCGGCTGGAGGTAGGAGACCCGGACCCGCTCGACGCCCTCGATCGCGGCGATCTCGCCGAGCAGCGTCTCCAGCAGCCGGATGTCGCCGAGGTCCTTGCCGTACGAGGTGTTGTTCTCGCTCACCAGGACGATCTCGCGCACGCCCTGCCCGGCCAGCCACTGGGCCTCGTGCAGCACGTCGGAGGGGCGGCGGGAGATGAAGGAGCCGCGGAAGGCCGGGATGGCGCAGAAGGAGCAGCGCCGGTCGCAGCCGGAGGCGAGCTTGACCGAGGCGACCGGGCTGTCGTCCAGCCGCTTGCGCAGGGTGCGCGGGCCGGAGGCCGGGGCGAGGCCGTCGGGCAGGTCGGCGATCGGCTCGGCAGCGGCCTCGGCGCCGTGGCCGGGCAGGGCGACGGCCTCGGCGGCGGTCTGCCGCTCGGCCGGGCTGATCGGCAGCAGCTTGCGGCGGTCGCGCGGGATGTGCGGGGCGTGGTGGCCGCCGGAGAGGATGGTCTGGAGGCGGTCGGAGATGTCCGCGTAGTCGTCGAAGCCGAGCACGCCGTCCGCCTCGGGGAGGGCGTCGGCGAGCTCCTTGCCGTACCGCTCGGCCATGCAGCCGACCGCGACGACGGCCTGGGTGCGGCCGTGCCCCTTGAGGTCGTTGGCCTCCAGCAGGGCGTCCACCGAGTCCTTCTTGGCGGCCTCGACGAAGCCGCAGGTGTTGACCACGGCGACGTCCGCCTCGGCGGCGTCGTCGACGAGCAACCAGCCGTCGGCTTCCAGTCGCCCGGCGAGTTCCTCGGAGTCCACCTCGTTGCGGGCGCATCCGAGCGTGACAAGGGCGACAGTGCGGCGTTCAGGCATAGGGCCAAGATTAACGCGCGGGCTCCGGTGCCGTTCGCCCCGGAGGCCGCGAGCCTCGGATCAGCTGATCATCAGCGGGCCCTCCGGCCCCTGTGGTCAGCCCGCCTGCGGGTCTCCGGGGGTGTACGTGACGTGCACCACCTGGCCGTCCTTGCCGAGGAGACCGAGGTCCTTTCCGTTGACGTACGCGTGCACGGCCCCGCCGTTGCCCAGCACCAGCTTGATCTGCTTGGGGTCGGTGAAGGTCTGGTCCTGGCCGTTGCTGATGTTGTTCTGGAACAGCGACTTGCCGGTGCCGTCCGTCGCCGAGATCCAGCTGGTGCCCTCGGCGACCAGCTTCACGGTGACCTTGTCGGCCGGGACGGCGGCGATCGCGGCGGCGCTCGGCGCGGGCGCCTGCGGCTGGACGGTGGGCGTGTCCACCGGGGCCACCGAGCCGGTCCCGGCGCCGCTGGGCAGCGGCGAGCTGGCCGAGCCGGTGGTGCCGTGCCAGCCCTTGCCGCCGACCAGGTTGAAGCCGATCAGCACGACCACGGCGACGATCGCGGCGACCATGGCGGCCGCCCAGTTCGGCCGGCCGCGGCGGGGCACCTTGATCGGGCCGCGGTCGATCAGCTGGGTCGCCGCGCGCTTGCCTGCGGGCGAGCCGCCGTGCGCGGCGTCGTACCGGGCGACCAGCGCCTCGCCGTCCAGGCCGACCACCCGGGCGATCAGGCGGATGTGCCCGCGGGCGTAGAAGTCGCCGCCGCAGCGGGCGAAGTCGTCCTCCTCGATGGCATGGACGATCGGTACCCGCACCCGGGTGGCGGTGCTCACCTGGTCCACCGTGAGTCCCGCGTCGATCCGGGCGGTGGACAGCACCCGGCCGATGCTCGGGGCATCGGCCGCCTGCATCACGTCGTCGGTCGGCTCGGCGGACGAGTTGACGTTCTCGCGGTCGGAGGACTTGCGGATGGTCACTGGGCGCGCCTTTCGAGCGGATGGCCACCTGCTGGAGAACAGTCTAGGGGCGTGGGCGGATCGTTTCTCAAGCGGAACGGGTCCGACACCCCGCTGACGACCCGCCAGCGGAGCCGCGCGGGCAGCCCGGGGTCCGCTTTCCGCCGTGTGACGCGACGTACGGACGTTCGGTTCCCCGCGCGGCGCCTACCCTCCTCCGAACGAGTGACACCTCGCCCAGGACACGGTCCGGGCCCCGCAGGGCCCGGACCGTCAGCCCCGAAGGGTGATCAGCACCCCGTCCAGCTCGTCCGGCTTCACCAGCACGTCGCGGGCCTTGGAGCCCTCGCTCGGGCCGACGATCCCACGCGACTCCATCAGGTCCATCAGCCGGCCCGCCTTGGCGAAACCGACCCGGAGCTTGCGCTGGAGCATCGAGGTCGAGCCGAACTGGGTGGAGACCACCAGCTCGGCCGCCTGGATCAGCAGGTCCAGGTCGTCGCCGATCTCCTCGTCGATCTCCTTCTTCGGCCCGGCTCCGGCCATCACGTCGTCCCGGTAGACGGCGGTCAGCTGGTCCTTGCAGTGCTGCACCACCCTGGCGATCTCCGCCTCGGTGACGAACGCGCCCTGCATGCGGATCGGCTTGCTCGCGCCCATCGGCAGGAAGAGCGCGTCGCCCTTGCCGATCAGCTTCTCCGCGCCGGGCTGGTCCAGGATGACCCGGGAGTCGGCCATCGCGGAGGTCGCGAAGGCCAGCCGGGACGGCACGTTGGCCTTGATCAGGCCGGTGACCACGTCCACCGAGGGCCGCTGGGTGGCGAGCACCAGGTGGATGCCGGCCGCGCGGGCCAACTGGGTGATCCGGACCACCGAGTCCTCGACGTCGCGCGGCGCGACCATCATCAGGTCGGCCAGCTCGTCGACGATCACCAGCAGGTACGGGTACGGCCTCAGCTCGCGCTCGCTGCCCAGTGGCGGGGTGACCTTGCCGGCCCGCACCGCCGCGTTGAAGTCGTCCACGTGCCGGAAGCCGAACGCCGCGAGGTCGTCGTAGCGCATGTCCATCTCGCGCACCACCCACTGGAGGGCCTCGGCGGCCTTCTTGGGGTTGGTGATGATCGGCGTGATCAGGTGCGGGATGCCCTCGTACGCGGTCAGCTCGACCCGCTTGGGGTCGACCAGCACCATCCGCACCTCGTCCGGGGTGGCCCGGGCGAGGATCGAGGTGATCAGGCAGTTGATGCAGGACGACTTTCCCGCGCCGGTCGCGCCGGCCACCAGGATGTGCGGCATCTTGGCGAGGTTGGCCATCACGGTGTGGCCCTCGACGTCCTTGCCCATGCCGACGACCATCGGGTGCGAGTCCTCGGCGGCCGTGCGCGAGCGCAGCAGGTCGCCGAGGTTGACCATCTCGCGGTCCCGGTTGGGGATCTCGATGCCGACCGCGGACTTGCCCGGGATCGGGCTGATGATCCGCACGTCCGGGCTGGCCACCGCGTACGCGATGTTCTTGGCGAGCGCGGTGATCCGCTCCACCTTGACGGCCGGTCCGAGCTCGACCTCGTAGCGGGTGACCGTCGGACCCCGGGTGAAGCCGGTGACCTTGGCGTCCACCTTGAACTCGGTGAAGGTGCCGGTGAGCTGGGCGACCACCTCGTCGTTGAGGGCACTGCGGGCCTTGGCCGGGCCGCCGCGCTCCAGCAGGTCGAGCGAGGGCAGCGCGTAGGTGACGCCCTCGCCGAGCTGGAGCTGCTCCATCCGCACCGGCGCCGCGCCGTGCTCCTCGGGCGCGCCCGGGCCACCGCTGCGGGCGGCCGGGACGGCGGGCTCCTCCGGCGGGGCGGTGCGGTCCTGGACCTGGTGCATCATGTCCGCCACCGCGGAGGAGGCGGGCACGCCGTAGACCAGCGCGCCGTCCAGGTCGGCGGCCGCGCCGGCGGCGAGGTCGCGGGTGGCGTACGGGTCCAGTGGCTCCTTGTCCAGGGAGATCCGCCCGGCGTCCTCCGGCTCCTCGGTCTGCTTGCGCCGGCGGCGGCGCCGGCGGGCGGCCACCTCGTCCGAGGGGTCGTCACCGTCGGTGTCCACGGTGAACGGCAGCGCGTCGGGGTCGGCGTCCTCCGGCGGGTCGGTGGACAGCTCGCGCTCCGGCGTGCGCCCCCAGTGCTGCTCGTCCTCCGGCCCGGGCTCGACCACCCCGAGCCGTATGCCGATCCCCCGCACCCGGTCGCCGATCCGGTTGATCGGAGTGGCGGTGACCACCAACAGGCCGAAGAAGGACAGCAGCAGGAGCAGCGGCACGGCGAGCGCCGGCCCGGCGGCGGCCATCATCGGGGTGGACACGGCCCAGCCGATGATCCCGCCGGCCGCCCTTATCCGGGAGGCGCCGCTGCCCATCATGGGCGCGCCGCAGCCGATGTGGACCAGGCCGAGGACGCCGACCAGCAGCGCGCTCAGCCCGATCATGATCCGGCCGTTGGCCTCCGGCAGCTCCGGGTGGCGCCAGAGCCGGATCGCGATCCCGGCCAGCAGGAAGGGCACCAGCACGTCGAGCCGGCCGAACAGCCCGGACACCACGGCGGTGGCCGCCTCGGTCAGCCAGCCGGCGGAGCTGAACCAGGTGCCGGCGGCGACCATCAGCGCGAGCCCGAACAGCAGCAGGCCCACCCCGTCCTTGCGATGGTCGGGGTGGAGGTTCCTGGCACCCCGGAAGATCGCGGCGATCGGGCTCGCCAGGGCGTTGAGCGCGCCCATCAGCACCGACCTGGACGGTTTCGGCGGGGGCGGGGCCGGCTTGGCCGCCGTCCTCTTCGCGGGAGCCGCCTTCTTCGCCGCCGCCTTCTTCGCGGGCGGCTTGCCCGAGGCCTTCGCCGCGGCCTTCTTGGACGGTCCCGGACTCGTCTTACGTGCTGCGTTCCCGGGCGTGCGAGTGGCCATGGGTCAGCAGCCTACCGGGGCGGGCGACCACTGCACACGTGCCCGAGCCCGGGTGCCCGGACGTGTCGCAGACACCCCGTCACCCTGACCGGGTTTCACCCGTTCGCACCCACCGGACCACCCGTACGGGTGAACCGCCGACGGCGGGTCAGGAGCTGCCCGGGCGCATCGCGTCCAGCGCCCGGCGCAGCCCCACGAGCTTGCGCTCCAGGTGCGCGGCGGTGGCGGCCACCCCGGCGTCCTCGGCCCCGTCCAGCTGCTTGCCGAGCGCCTCCGCCTGCTCCTCGACCGCCGCCAGCCGCGCGGACAGCTCGCCCAGCAGCGCCCCGCCGAGAGCCTGCTCGCCGCCGCCCTCCTCCAGCCGCAGGCGCAGCAGCGCCGCCTGTTCCTTCAGCTGGCAGTTCTTCGCGTACAGGTCGACGAAGACGGAGACCTTGGCGCGCAGCACCCACGGGTCGAAGGGCTTGGAGATGTAGTCCACCGCGCCGGCCGCGTAACCGCGGAAGGTGTGGTGCGGGCCGTGGTTGATCGCGGTCAGGAAGATGATCGGGATGTCCCGGGTGCGCTCGCGGCGCTTGATGTGGGCGGCGGTCTCGAAGCCGTCCATCCCCGGCATCTGGACGTCCAGCAGGATCACCGCGAAGTCGTCGGTGAGCAGCGCCTTGAGCGCCTCCTCACCGGAGGCCGCGCGCACCAGCGTCTGGTCCAGGGCCGAGAGGATCGCCTCCAGCGCCAGCAGGTTCTCCGGTCGGTCGTCGACCAGGAGGATCTTGGCCTTCTGCATCAGGGCTCGCCCTCCTGTCGCCTGCCTGCCGCCCGGTGCAGGCACCCGCGTGCTGCCCACCGCTACCCCGGTCATGCTAGCCGCACCCCCTCGTCCGGCACATCGCCCCGTCGTCACCCGATCCGGAGCGGCGCGCAGCCAGTGCTCCGGCGCACGCTCACCAGCGTGTCGCCGCCCGGTCACTGTTCGCAACGATCGGTGACCCTACCCGGTTCCCGGGCCCGGCCGCCAGCAAACCGATCGACCGGCTGGCGTGAACCCCGGGGCCCGGTCCGGGGTTCACGCCTCCCCGCGCGGTCACGCGCGGTCCCCGTTCAACCATTCGTGCATCACCGACAGCAGGTGGTCGGTCTCCACCGGCTTGGTGATGTGGTCGGTGGCGCCCGCCTCCAGTGACTTCTCCCGGTCGCCCTTCATCGCCTTGGCCGTCAGCGCGATGATCGGCAGGCCTGCGAACTGGGGCATCCGGCGGATCGCCTCGGTGGTCGCGTAGCCGTCCATCTCCGGCATCATGATGTCCATCAGGACCAGCGCCACGCTCTCGTGCTGCTCCAGCATCTCGATGCCCTCCCGGCCGTTCTCCGCGTACAGGACGGTCAGGCCGTGCTGCTCCAGCACGCTGGTGAGGGCGAACACGTTGCGGACGTCGTCGTCCACGATCAGGACCTGCTGGCCGTCGAAACGCCGGTCCCCGTTGACCGGGCGGGGCTGCACGGGCTCCGCCGCCCGCGGCCCGGCGACGCTCTCCAGGGCGGCACTGCGCCGGCGCTCCACGGCACCGCGGCGGCGCTCCTCGGCCAGCTCGCGGACCTCCTGGGCCCAGTGGTCGGCCGGGTTCTCACCGACCGGCACCGGCAGGCCCACCGGGGTCACCCCGACCGAGGCGCGCGGCGCCAGGCCGTTCGGAACGGCCGGGCGCGGCTCGCCGACGGGCTCCGGGGCCTCGGTGCGCAGCGGCAGGTAGAGCGTGAAGGTGGAGCCCTTGCCCAGCTCGCTCTCGGCGTGGATCTCCCCGCCGAGCAGCCGGGCGATCTCTCGGCTGATGGACAGGCCGAGGCCGGTGCCGCCGTACTTGCGGCTGGTGGTGCCGTCGGCCTGCTTGAACGCCTCGAAGATCTCCCGCAGCTTGTTGCCGGGGATGCCGATGCCGGTGTCGGAGACCGAGAAGGCGATCAGCTCGTCGTCCGGGTCCTGGATCGAGCCGGACTCCAGCAGCCGCTCGCGCACGTGCTGCGGGGCCTCCCGGCCGGCCGGGCGGATCGAGAAGTCGACGGCCCCGGCGTCGGTGAACTTCACCGCGTTGGAGATCAGGTTGCGCAGGACCTGCTGGAGCCGCTGCTCGTCGGTGTGGAGGGTGACCGGCAGGGCGGGCGAGACCCGGACGGCGAAGTCCAGGTTCTTGTCCAGCGCGACCGGCTGGAAGGTGGCCTCGACGTAGTCGACCAGCTGGACCAGGGCGATCCGGGCCGGGCGGACGTCCATCTTGCCGGCCTCGACCTTGGACAGGTCGAGGATGTCGTTGATCAGCTGGAGCAGGTCGGAGCCCGCGCCGTGGATGGTGTCGGCGAACTCGACCTGCTTGGGCGAGAGGTTGCCCTCGTTGTTGTCGGAGAGCAGCTTGGCCAGGATCAGCAGCGAGTTGAGCGGGGTGCGCAGCTCGTGCGACATGTTGGCGAGGAACTCGCTCTTGTACCGGGAGGCCAGGGCGAGCTGCTCGGCGCGTTCCTCCAGGACCTGCCGGGCCTCCTCGATCTCGCCGTTCTTGATCTCGATGTCGCGGTTCTGCTGGGCGAGTTGCTCGGCCTTCTCCTGCAACTCCTCGTTGGTGCGCTCCAGTTCCTCCTGGCGGGCTTCCAACTCGGCCGACCGCATCGAGAGTTCGGCGGTCAGCCGCTGGGACTCCAGCAGCAGGCCCTCGGTCTTGGTGTTGACGCTGATGGTGTTGACGGTGACGCCGATCAGGTCGGCGATCTGGTTCAGGAAGTCCAGCGCGACGGTGGTGAAGGAGCTGAAGGTGGCCAGCTCGATCACGCCCAGCAGCCGGCCCTCGAACAGCACCGGCAGCACCACGATGTGGGCCGGGGAGGCCTCGCCGAGCCCGGAGGCGATCTTCAGGTACCCGGGCGGCGCCTCCTTGAGGATGATCGCCCGCTTCTCCACCGCGGCCTGGCCGATCAGCGACTCTCCGGGGCGGAAGGTGGTCGGCATCGCCCGCCGCTGGTAGCCGTAGCTGCCGATCAGGCGCAGCACGGTGTCGTTCTCGTCGTCGTCCTCGGTGATCAGCTCGGCGGTGCGGCCGGCCGGCTGGGCGAGGAAGAAGGCGCCGTGCTGGGCGGAGACCACCGGGGTCAGCTCGGTCATGATCAGCGAGGCCACCGCCTCCAGGTCCCGGCGGCCCTGGAGCAGGCCGGAGATCCGGGCCAGGTTGGTCTTGAGCCAGTCCTGCTCCTGGTTGGTGCGGGTGGTCTCGCGCAGGTTGGCGATCATCTGGTTGATGTTGTCCTTGAGCTCGTCGAGCTCGCCCGCGGCGTCCACGTCGATCCGCAGGCTCAGGTCGCCCCTGGTGACCGCGGTGGCGACCTGGGCGATCGCGCGCACCTGCCGGGTCAGGTTGTTGGCCAGCTCGTTCACCGACTCGGTGAGGTCCTGCCAGGTGCCGTCCACGCCGGGCACCCGGGCCTGGCCGCCGAGCCGTCCGTCGGTGCCCACCTCGCGGGCCACCCGGGTGACCTCGTCGGCGAACGCGGAGAGCTGGTCGACCATGGTGTTGATGCTGGTCTTGAGCTGGAGGATCTCGCCGCGGGCGTCGACGTCGATCTTCTGCGAGAGGTCGCCGCGGGCGACCGCGGTGATCACCAGCGCGATGTTCCGCACCTGGCCGGTGAGGTTGTTGGCCATCAGGTTGACGTTGTCGGTCAGGTCCTTCCAGATCCCGGCGACGCCCGGCACGCTCGCCTGACCGCCCAGGGTGCCGTCGGTGCCCACCTCGCGGGCCACCCTGGTGACCTCCACCGCAAAGGAGGAGAGCTGGTCGACCATGGTGTTGAGCGTCGCGGCGAGGGCCGCCACCTCGCCCTGCGCGTCGATGGAGATCTTCTTGGAGAGGTCGCCGCGGGCCACCGCGCCGGCGACCTCGGCGATGTTGCGCACCTGGCCGGTCAGGTTGGATGCCATGAAGTTGACGTTGTCGGTCAGGTCCTTCCAGATGCCCGACACCCCGCGCACCCGGGCCTGGCCGCCCAGGATGCCCTCGGTGCCCACCTCGCGGGCCACCCGGGTCACCTCGTCGGCGAAGGCCGACAGCTGGTCGACCATGGTGTTGACGGTCGTCACCAGCTCCAGGATCTCGCCCCGGGCGTCGACGGTGATCTTCTTGGAGACGTCGCCGCGCGCCACCGCCGTGGTCACCTCGGCGATGTTCCGGACCTGGCTGGTCAGGTTGTTGGCCATCAGGTTGACGGAGTTGGTCAGGTCCTTCCAGATCCCGGCCACACCGGGCACGCTGGCCTGCCCGCCGAGGATGCCCTCGGTGCCGACGTCCCGGGCGACCCGGGTCACCTCGTCCGCGAAGGCGCCCAGCTGGTCCACCATCGTGTTGATGGTGTTCTTCAGCTCCAGGATCTCCCCGCGCGCGTCCACCTGGATCTTCTGCGACAGGTCGCCCTTGGCCACCGCTGTCGTCACCTGGGCGATGTTGCGGACCTGATCGGTGAGGTTGTTCGCCATGAAGTTGACGTTGTCGGTCAGGTCCCGCCAGACCCCGGCCGCCCAGGGCACCTGGGCCTGACCGCCGAGCCGCCCCTCGGTGCCCACCTGGCGGGCCACCCGGGTCACCTGCTCGGCGAAGCCGGAGAGCTGGTCCACCATCGTGTTGATGGTGTTCTTCAGCTCCAGCATCTCCCCGCGCGCGTCCACCTCGATCTTCTGCGAGAGGTCCCCGCGCGCCACCGCCGTGGTCACCTGGGCGATGTTGCGCACCTGACCGGTCAGATTGTCGGCCATGAAGTTCACCGAGTCGGTCAGGTCCCGCCAGACCCCGGCCACACCCGGCACCTGGGCCTGCCCGCCGAGCCGGCCCTCCGTCCCCACGTCCCGGGCCACCGCGGTGACCTGGGCGGCGAATCCGTTCAACTGGTCCACCATCGTGTTGACGGTGTTCTTCAGCTCCAGCATCTCGCCGGCCACCTCGACGGTGACCTTGCGGGACAGGTCGCCCTTGGCCACCGCCGTGGTCACCTGGGCGATGTTGCGCACCTGCGCGGTCAGCCGGCCCGCCATGGTGTTGACCGAGTCCGCCAGGTCCTTCCAACTGCCCGAGACACTGCGGACCTTGGCCTGGCCGCCGAGCTTGCCCTCGGTGCCGACCTCGCGGGCCACCCGGGTCACCTCGTCGGTGAACTCGGAGAGCTGGTCCACCAGCCCGTTGACGGTCCGCCCGATCTTCAGGTACTCGCCGCGCAGCGGGTGGCTCACCCCGTTGCTGTGCAGCGAGCGCAGCTCCATCTTCTGGTCCAGGTCACCCTCGGCGATCGAGGTCAGCACCCGGCCCACCTCGGCCATCGGGCGGGCCAGGTCGTCGATCAGCGCGTTGCAGTTGTCGACCGCCGCCATCCAGGCGCCCTCGCCCGCGCCGGTCTCCAGCCGCTCGTTCAGCCGGCCCTCGCGGCCCACCGCCCGTCGCACCCGTGCCAGTTCGCCGGTCAGGTGCTGGTTGCGCTCGGCGACCTCGTTGAACACCGCGGCGATCTCGGCCAGCGGACCGTCCCCGGGGACGGTCAGCCGGCGGCGGAAGTTTCCGTCCCGCATCGCGGTCAGCGCCGACAGCAGCTTGCGCAGCTCGGCGGGCTCCGCGCCACGGTTGTGGCTCGCCCGCCGGCCGGCCGCGTTCCGCGGCACGGCCCCGGGGCGCCCACCGCGCGGGGCGGGCGGCGTCGTTCCGGTTGCGTCCTTGGTGGCCGAACTCAACGGGCCCCTCCCACATCGTGAACTGTCCGGTGACCGACCGTGCCGGTGCGGCACGCACCCGGGCACCGGCCCGGCTGGGCTGCGTACCGGCGGCCCGAGAGGCGCCGGCACCCACACGACCGTACTGCTCCCACCGGCCGTCGCGGACCCCCCAGTCTGGCAGCACCGGCAGCGGGTGCACGGCCGGTTGTGCTCGGTTCGTACCGCACCGTCCGAAACAGGTGGGCAGAATCACCCTCTGGTGCCTGTTTCGACTCCCCGCCCCCACGGGGAACCAAGCGGAAAGTAGGGTGGAGCGCTGCACCGGGCCACGACCCGACCCAGCGCCGCCGCTCACCCCGACGGCGCGCACGGGGAGTCGGCGCCGCACCCCGGACAGCCAGGGCATGAGCAGCAGAGGAGAAGTGGCAACGTGGTCACCGCGCGCGCAGCCGCCACCTTCGACCCCGACGGCCGGTCCGCGGCCGCCGCGCGGGGTTTCGTCCGGGACGCTCTGCTCGGCTGGGGCCTGCCCGAGGTCGTCGACGACGCGGTCGTGCTGGTCAGCGAGCTCGTCACCAACGCCGTCGTGCACGCCGGCACCGCCGCGGAGGTCTGCTGCCTGCGCGAGGAGGAGAGCGTCCGGATCGAGGTCACCGACCACCACCCCGAGCGCGGCCTGCCCTCGCTCGGTGACGGTCCGGTCACCGCCTCCGACCGCTACGCCGACCCGGACGGCGAGGGCGGCCGCGGCCTGCTGATGTGCTCCGCCCTCGCCGAACGGTGGGGCGTCGAGTACGCGGCCGGCCGCAAGACCGTCTGGTTCCGCCTCCAGCTGCCCGCACACGTGCTCGGCACCCGCTATGCCGTTCCCGCGACCCCCGGCAGCGATCTGCCCAGCGGCCCCGGCCCGGTGCACGTCGCCGTCGTCCAACTCGACGAGGACGGCCGGGTGCTGGCCTGGAACCCGGACGCCGAGGCGCTCTTCCAGTACCCCGCCGCCGCCGTCCTCGGCCGCCCCTGGGCCGACCTCGCGGTCTGGCCGCAGTCCCCCGACCGAGGCCTCGGCCTGACCGACACCCTGCGGATGGCCCGCTGGGAGGGCGGCTACGGCATCCGCCTCCAGGACGGCCGCGAGGTCGAGGTGTACGGCGTCCAGGTCCGGCTGCGCGACACCGAGGGCGTCCCCTCCACCCTCTGTCTGCTCGTCCTCGAACCAGACCGCGCGGTGCTGCGCTCCCCCGCCCGCGCCCTGCCCGGCGACCGCCCCGACCCGGCCGGTCCCCGGCTTGACCTGCTGGCCGGCCCGGTCGCCACCGACGACCTCGACACCCTGCTCCAGCGCACCGTCGAACGCGCCCGCGACCTGCTCGACGGCGACGCTGCGTACCTGCTGCTCACCACCGAGGACGAGGCCGAGTTCGAGGTCCGGGCCGCCACCGGCCTCACCGCCGGACACCGCCGGCACTCCCGCTTCCCGGTCGGGACCGGCAACCGCTACGACTCCGCCCGGCTGCCCTCCGTCCACGAGGACCTCTCCACCCGGCCCACCGGCCTGCCACTGCTCTCCGGCAGCGGCATGCGCTCGCTGGTCACCGTCCCGCTCAAGGTCGAGGGCCGGCTGATCGGCTCCCTCGGCATCGCCGCCGCCGTACCCGGCCGCTACGACAACGAGGACGCGCTCCGCCTCCAGTTCGCCGCCGACCGGGTCGCCCTCGCCGTTGAGAGCACCCGGCTGACCGAGCTCGAACAGCTCCGCCGCGGCTCGCTCTCCTTCCTGGTCGAGGCCTCCGACCTGCTGGCCGGCACCCTCGAACACGAGCAGACCCTCGCGCTGATGGCCCAGATGGCCGTCCCCACCCTCGCCTCCTGGTGCGCCGTCTACACCACCCCCGACCACGCCTCCCCGGCCCGGCTCGCCTTCGTCCTGCACGAGGACGAGGACCGCATCGACCCGCTGCGCGACCTGCTCGGCAAGACCCCCGCCCCGGAGGCCGGCCCCACCCACGGCGTCCGGTTCTGGACGGCCCCCACCGAGACCGCCGAGGCCGGCGGCCTCACCGACGGCCCGGAACTCGCCGGACTGCTCGGCGAGACCGTCGTCCTCGCACTGACCGCCCGCAACCGCGTCATCGGCCTGCTGGTGCTCGGCGTCCCGGCCGGCGTCCGGTTCCGTCAGGAGATCCTCGAACTCGCCGAGGACCTCTCCCGCCGGGCCGCCCTCGCCCTGGACAACTCCCGCCTCTACTCCGAACGCACCGCCACCAGCCAGGCCCTCCAGCGCAGCCTGCTCCCACCGGACCTGCCGGAGATCCCCGGCGTCGAGGTGGACGTCTACTACCAGGCGGCCGGCGAGGGCAACGAGGTCGGCGGCGACTTCTACGACCTGTTCACCATCCGCGAGGGCACCTACGGCTTCGCCATCGGCGACGTCTGCGGCACCGGCCCCGAGGCCGCCTCGGTCACCGGCCTGGCCCGGCACTCCCTGCGGCTGCTCGCCCGCGAGGGCCTCGACGCCCCGCAGGTGCTGCGCCGGCTCAACGCGGCCATCCTGGACGAGGGTTCACGCAGCCGCTTCCTCACCCTGCTCTACGGCGAACTGACGCCCCGACCGGACGGCAGCACCGAGCTCTCCCTGGTCTGCGCCGGCCACCCGCTGCCGCTGCGGCTGCGCACCGACGGCCAGGTCGACCGCGCCGCCACCCCGCAGCCACTGCTCGGCGTCATGGACGACCTCGACCTCACCGCCGAACACCTGGTGCTCGCCCCTGGCGAGGTCCTGCTCTGCGTCACCGACGGAGTCACCGAACGCCGCGAGGGCCGGCGGATGCTGGGCGACGACGGCCTCGCCGAGGTGCTCACCGGCTGCACCGGCCTGACCGCGGGCGCGGTCGCGGCGCGGGTGCAGCGCGCGGTCGAGCGCTTCGCGCCGGAGCCGCCGTCCGACGACATGGCGATCCTGACCCTGCGGGTGCCCACCCAGCGCCAGGCGTGAGCGGTCCGCAAGCCGCGCCGTGCTGACGCAGTCACAAATTGTTATATTCACAAGGGTACAAGCGAGCCGGTCCGGGTAAACCGATCTCACCGGGGAATCCCTCCGGCGGGGACGTGACCAGCGGCTCTCCGCTGGCCCATCACTTCCGATGGCCCATCACTTCCGACCGCAGCCCGCGCACGCTCACAGCCGTGCGCCTTCGGTGCGGTCGCGCGCATCCACTCATCGAGACGACACCCACAGCGTCACTGCGCCCTGCGCGCGCCCAGAGTGAAAGGAGCCTCCGGTGAGCAACGACGCTTCCGGGGCAACGAACGCCCGCTCCACCGGAGCCGACGCAGGTAACCTCGGCTACCTCGCGCTCGGACTCACACTGCTCGCCTACGGTCTGCTCTCCACCGGCATCCTGCACGGCGCCGGGCTCGGGGACGCGGCCCACCTCACCCACCTGCTCGGCGGCGTCACCCTCTTCATCGCGGGCCTCTGGCAGCTCCGCGGCGGCGAGGGCTTCACCGGAACCGCCTTCACCAGCCTCGGCGCCTTCTGGGCGACCTGGTCCGCGGCCGGCGGGGCGAGCAAGAACGCCGCAGGCCTCTTCCTGCTGCTGTGGGCCCTGCTCGCCCTCACCCTCACCGCCGCGAGCTGGGGCGCGGGCCTGCTCAGCCGCGCCGTCTACGGCCTGTTGACGCTCTCCCTGCTGCTCTCCGCCATCGCCACCTTCGGCGGCTACGGCGGCCTGGCCAAGACCGCCGGCTGGATCGCGGCCGCCTCCGGGCTCGCCGCCTGGTACTGGGCCACCTCCGCGCTGAGCAACGGGTCCTGGGGGAAGGTCTCCCTGCCGGTCAAGTGACCGGTCCGGAACGACCTCGGTCCGAGCTCGACTGGAGCTGGGCTCCGCTTCGGCCCGACCTGGGTTCCGATCCGGCTCGACCTGAGTTCAGCCTCGGTTCAACCGACCTGCTCCAGCCGCTCCTCGGCGGTGGTGCGGGGCCGGATCTCCGTCCCGGCGGAGGCCCGGCCCCGTCGGCGTGCCACCAACGCCAGCACGGCGTAGGCGAGAAGCAGGATCACCACGGCCACGATGCCGTCCAACCAGAAGTGGTTGGCCGTCACCACCACCACGGCCACCGTCAGCACCGGATGCAGCACCATCACCCATCGCAGCGAACTGCGTGACACCCGGATCACCGCTACCGCCGCCAGCACGCACCAGGCGACGTGCACCGAGGGCATCGCCGACAACTGGTCGGCCACCACCACACCGCCGACCGCGCCGCCGTACACCGACTGCCCGTACTGGGCGGCCAGGTCCACGAAGCCGCTCTCCGGCAGCATCCGCGGCGGCGCCACCGGGATGAACTGCACCAGCAGGCAGACCGCCGTCGTGATCACCACCGTGTTGCGCACCCACGCGTAGCGGTTCCGGTGCCGCACGAACACCCAGAGCAGGACACCGAGCATGACGGCGAAGTGCATGACCGCGTAGTAGTAGTTCGCCAGCCTCGCCAGCACCGGGTACGGCGTGACCGCCTGCTGCCAGGAGGCCTCGTCCGGCAGTCCGATCACCTGCTCGGTGTGGTGGATCCAGCTCGCGCGGTCCAGCGCGTGGTCCGTACTCATCACCGAGAGGTGCCCGACCAGCTGCCAGAGCGCGAACAGCGCCAACAACGTGCCGGCCTCCCGCAACAGCGCGGACAGCGCAGGCTTCCGGCCCTTCACCGCCGCGTACGCACCCGCGTGGAGGCCGATCGCGGCGGCCCCGGCGGACTGCCAGGTCAGGGTCAGGTTCTGCATTGGCAGAGGGTAACGCAAAAAGCCCCTTCCCGGACGGGAAGGGGCTTTTCGGAAGAATTGTTCGGCGGCGTCCTACTCTCCCACAGGGTCCCCCCTGCAGTACCATCGGCGCTGTAAGGCTTAGCTTCCGGGTTCGGAATGTAACCGGGCGTTTCCCTCACGCTATGACCACCGAAAC
>NZ_JAHSQD010001169.1 GCF_020103755.1 Streptomyces sp. LS1784 | reverse complement strand
CGGCGGCCGGGGTCCGCTGGGCCCGGGGCGGCCTCGGCGACGCCGCCGGCCTGCGCCCGGCCCTCGAAGGGTCTCGCGCGCTGTTCGTCCTGCTGGGCGGCGAGCTCAACAGCCACGGCGAGAGCCCGGAGGCCCTGCTGAGGACGGTCGCGGACGCCGGGGTGGAGCGGATCGTCCTGGTCTCCTCGCAGGTCGGCGCCACCCGGCCGGACGCGCCCTCGCACGCCCGGCTGCGGGAGTTCGAGTCCGCCGTCCGCACCTCCGGACGGGACTTCACCGTCCTGCGCCCCGGCGGCTTCGCCTCCAACGCCTTCGCCTGGGCCGAGACGGTCCGTACGAAGCGGACGGTCTTCGCGCCGTTCGGCGAGGTGGCGCTGCCCGTCGTCGACCCGGCGGACATCGCGGCGGTCGCCGCGGCCGTACTGCGCGAGGACGGACACGGCGGCCGCATCTACGAGCTGACCGGCCCCGAGGCGATCGGGCCGCGTCGACAGGCCGAGGTCATCGCCGAGGCACTGGGCGAGGAGGTGGCCTTCGTGGAGCTGTCCCGGGAGCAGGCCCACGCCCACCTGGCGCAGTTCATGCCGGAGCAGGTGATCGCCGGGACCCTGGACGTGCTCGGCGCCCCGCTCCCGGCCGAGCAGGCGGTCAGCCCGGACGTGGCGACGGTGCTGCACCGCCCGGCCGCACCCTTCCGGGCCTGGGTCGAGCGCAACCTGCCGGCCTTCCGGTAGAGCCGGCGCGGCAGTCCCGGGCGCGCACGAAGCGCACCGAGCGCACGAAGCGCACCAAGCGCGGCGCGCCCGGGACGGGGCTCACCCGGACAGGGCTCAGGCGCCGGCCGGCTTGGCCGCCTCGGCGCCCGCCGCCTCCGGGG
>NZ_JAHSQD010001168.1 GCF_020103755.1 Streptomyces sp. LS1784 | reverse complement strand
CGTCGGCCGGGCGGTCGGCCGGGTTCTTGGCCAGCAGCCGCAGCACCGCCGCGTCCAGTGCGGGCGGCAGGCCCGGGCGGCGGGTGGACGGCGCCGGCGGCTGCTCGCTGACGTGCTTGAAGGCGATCGCCACCGGGGTCTCGGCGGTGAAGGGAGTCGCGCCGGTGAGCATCTCGGTGAGCACGCAGCCGACCGCGTACAGGTCGGTCCGCCCGTCCAGCGCCGAGGCGGTGGCCTGCTCGGGCGAGAGGTAGGCGGCCGTGCCGAGCACGCTCGCGGTCTGGGTCAGGTTGCTGGAGGAGCCGGCCCGGGCGATGCCGAAGTCGACGACCTTCACCCCGCCGGCATCGGTGATCATGATGTTCCCGGGCTTGATGTCCCGGTGCACCAGCCCGGCCGCGTGCGCGACGGACAGCGCCTCGCAGACCGCCGCCGCGATGCCGACGGCGCGCTCCACCGGCAGGGTCCGCTGCTCGGCCAGCAGGGCGGCCAGCGAACGGCCGTTGACCAGCTCCATGACGATGAACGGGGTGCCCTGGTCCACGCCCGAGTCGAAGACCATGACGATCCCCGGGTGCACCAGCATGGCCGCGTGCTGGGCCTCGCGGCTGAAGCGCTCGGCGAAGCGGGGGTCGTCGGCGAGGCCCCCGTTGAGGACCTTGACGGCCACCTGACGGCCCAGCACGCGGTCCACGCCGCGCCAGACGGTGGCCATGCCGCCGACGCCGAGCATGTCGACGAGTTCGTAACGCCCGTTCAGCGCCCGTCCGATCACCTGGAGCTCCCCTCACGTGCCCTGCCCGGGGTCCCGGGCCGCCTCGTGCACCTGTGCACGATAGCCGCACCGTCGAACCGGCCGACCAGGGGCGGAGGGTGGCGGTCGGGGGACC
>NZ_JAHSQD010001167.1 GCF_020103755.1 Streptomyces sp. LS1784 | reverse complement strand
CCGCGTCGGCGGCGCGCAGCAGGACTGCCGCGTGGGTGCCGTCGTCGGGCAGCACGGCGATGCCGGCGGCGGCGGTCAGGCCGTTGCCGGTGGCCGGGCGGGGCTCGCGCGGGCCGGAGGACCAGTCCAGCAGCAGGTGCCGGCGGACCGACCAGACCAGGCGCTCGGCGACCTGCACGGCGCCCTCGGCGCCGGTGTCCGGCAGCACCACCAGGAACTCCTCGCCGCCGTAGCGGCCGAGGGTGTCGGCCCGGCGGATCTCCATCGCGAGCCGCTGGGCGAGGTCACGCAGGACCGCGCCCGCCCGGCCCCGGCCGTGCTCGGCAACGACCGCGTCGAAACCCGTGATGGCCAGCATCAGCACGGCGAGCGGGCGCGGGCCGTCAGCCTGCTCGGCGTGCTCGGCGCGGCGGGCCCGCTCGATCTCCCGGTCCAGGGTGAGCTGGAGGTGACGGTAGTTCCACACGCCGGTGAGCGGGTCGCAGGAGGCGGTGCGCTCCAGTTCGGCGCAGCGCTCCTCCAGTTCGGCGATCCGTCCGCGCAGCCGCTCCTCCCCGGCGGCGGCCACGGCCCGCTCCCGCCGTCCGCGCAGTCCGAGGGCGGTGGCGCCGGCCAGCGCCGGGACGCTCAGTGCGGCCAGGGCCTGGACCAGCAGCGGGGTGGTCAATGGGGGACGCCCTTTCGCGTGTCAGGCTCTGCGCGTCGACGGTGCGGAGACCAGGAGGATCGGATGCACAACGAGAAGAACGGCCTGAGGACACGGCTGTTGACGCAACGGCGTGAACTGGCCGCCGAGGAGCGCGCCGCGGCGGCCGAGGCGCTGGCCGGGCACGCCGGGGAACTGGCCGCCGCGGGCGCCACCGTGGCCGCGTACGTCTCGGTGGGCGCCGAGCCC
>NZ_JAHSQD010001166.1 GCF_020103755.1 Streptomyces sp. LS1784 | reverse complement strand
GACGGCCGGGACGCGGGCGGCGCCCGGGGCCTGCGGGGCCTGGCGCCGCCTGCCCGGCGGCCGCGCGATTGGGTGGCGACCGCTATTGATCCCGCACTGTTCACCGGGGCCTGCTGGAGTGGACGGGTTCTCCCCCACCCCGTCGCACTCCTCGCCGAACAGGTCAGGTGAACGACATGGCCGACCGCCCCCTCCCGCCGACCCGCCGCCCGGCCCGGGCCGCGCTGTACCTGCGCTGCTACCCCGCCGACCCGGCGGGGCTGGAGTACCAGCGCGCGGCACTGGAGCGCCTGGCCCGGCAGCGCGGCCTGCCGGTGCCCGGCGCGTTCCTGGACGACGGGGTGCGCTCCGGCGACCGGCGCCCCGCCCTGGAGCGGCTGCTGGAGCGGGCCGGGCAGGGCTGGGTGAACGTGGTGCTGGTGCCCGGGCCGTTCGTCTTCTCGCTGGACGACCACAGCGCCCGGGCGACCGTGCGCCGGCTGGAGGCGCTGGGCTGCACGGTGCTCGAACTGCCCGGCCGGGGCGTTCTGCCGCACCGGCTGCCGGTCCCCGCCCGTACCGCACGTATCGCCTGAACGCCCAGCCCCGCCCGTCCCGGGTCCTGGTGCGCAGGCGGCGACCCGACGGGTACCGCCGGGAGCCGTCACGGCATGATGTGCCCATGGCCTTCGCACCCCTCCTCGGCGAGCGCCGCGCACCCGAACCAACCGGACGGCCGTGAGTCGGCCCGTCGAGCCGGGATCGCCCGGCGCCGGATTCGCGTTCGTGGGACGTCGGCCGGAACTGGACCGTCTGACCGGGGCGATGCTCCGCCCGCCCGCCGTGGTGCTGGTCGAGGGCGAGGCCGGCCTCGGCAAGTCCCGCCTGGTGGCCGAGGCCGCGGCCGGCGCGGCCGCGGCGGGCC
>NZ_JAHSQD010001165.1 GCF_020103755.1 Streptomyces sp. LS1784 | reverse complement strand
GCCCGGCGCCCGGGAGCGCCGCGCCGCGCTGCACGCCGCCCCGCTGGAGCCGGCCGTGGTGGAACAGCTGCGCGTCCTCGGTGCGCGGCACGGCGCGACGCTGTACACCGTCGTGCTGGCCGCCGCGTTCGCCGCGCTGGGCATCGCCTCCGGGCAGGACGACCTCGTCCTCGGCTGCGCCAGCGGTCACCGGGCGCGGCCCGAGTTCCGCCGGACCGTCGGACTCGCGGTCAACACCCTCGCCGTGCGGGCGAACCCGTCCGGAGACCCGTCGTTCGTCGAACTGCTCGGCCTGGTCCGCACCGCCCTGCTCGACGCGCAGCAGCACCACGAGGTGCCGCTCGACCTGGTGGTCGAGCAGCTCGGTGCGGCCGCCCGCGGCGCGGACGGCACCCCGCTGCTCTCGGTCAGCTGCGACCTGGTCCAGACCGTCGACCCGCTGGTGCTGCCGGGCCTCGACACCGAGAACGTGGAACTCGACCTGGGGCTGGCCAAGTTCGGCCTCACCATGCTGGTGGAGGACAGCCCGGCGCCCCGCTGCCTGCTGCAGCACGACCGGGACGCGCTGGACGAGACCACCGCCGCCCGGCTGCTCGGCGCCTTCGCCGAACTGCTCACCGCCGTGGCCGGCGACCCGGAACGGCGGCTGTCCGAACTGCCCGGAGAGCGGTTGGCGGCCGCCGAACACCCGGTCGTGGAAGCCCTGTCGGCCGACCCCGCGGTGGTCGAGGCGGCCGTGGTCGAGAACCCCGACGGCCCGCCGCTCGCCTACGCGGTGGTCCGTGGCGCGGTCGTCCCGAGCGGCACCGCCCTGCGGGCCGCCCTGCGCGGGCGCCTCCCGGCCACCGAACTGCCGCTCGCGGTCACCCTCGTGGACCGGCTGCCCCGCCACCCCGACGGCACCC
>NZ_JAHSQD010001164.1 GCF_020103755.1 Streptomyces sp. LS1784 | reverse complement strand
GGCGGGGACACCCCCGCCGCCGAGCGGGCCGCGCACGCCCGCACCGCCGTCCAGGACGCGATGCGCCACGCCTTCGGCGCCGTCCTCGGCGCCTGCGGCCTCGACCTCCAGTGGCGACGGCCGCCCGCGCTCCCGTACCAGCTGCGCGCCTACGGGCTTGCCGAGCAGCCGCCGGTACGGCGCTGACTCCCGCCCGGAGCGACCTATCCGGCGTGGCTCAGAGCCGGACGAGGTCGACCGCGCAGTCGCTGACCCGGATGGTGAGCTGCGGTACTTCTCCGGGTGGTCCGTGGCGTCCGGCAGGGTGTCCCGGTCGAGGACGTTGACGTACCTGTGGAAGCCGTGGCAGGTGACGGAGCCGTCCAGCACGCCGACCAGGCTGCGCACCCGTTCCTCGGGGGTGCGTCCGAGCGCGTCCGGGGCCCGGGGGCGGGGCGGCCGGGTCAGGCGTGCGGCACGACGGCGACCGGGCCGTGGGCGTGGTGGAGCACCGACTGGGCGACCGCGCCCAGCCGGGGCCCGGCCGGCGGGTGGGAAGGCGTGCGCCGTCCGAGCACGACCAGCGAGGCGGTGCGGGAGGCCTCCACGAGCAGCCGGCTCGGGCTCCAGGCACACACCTCCACCTCGGTGCGGACCCCGGGGAACTTGTCCTGCCAGCGCGACAGCGCGTCCTGGAGCCGTACCTGCTCGGCGGCCGCCAGCGACTCCCCGATCTCCCGCTGGTCCACCGGGGCCTCGGTGGTGTACGGCCCGTGGAAGGTGTCGCGGCTCTCCAACACCCGCAGCGGGACGCCGGCGGCCGCCGCGTGCCGGAAGGCGAAGGCGAGCACGACGTCGCACGGCCGGTCGCCCTGCACGCCCACGACCACCTCGCCGGGTCCCGCGGCGGGCTCCGCGGGACCGGCCG
>NZ_JAHSQD010001163.1 GCF_020103755.1 Streptomyces sp. LS1784 | reverse complement strand
GCCGGGCGCCGAACGGGGCGGCGGCGGAACCGCCGCGGCTCACGGCCGCTAACGACCGGCCAACAGCGGCCGGCGCCCGCCAACGACGGCACTCGGGGTCGGGCCGGGTGTCGCGGACGGGGGCGTTGGCGGATCCTTGGTGCGGACTTGGCGGCCTCCGGCAGTGTGCTGTCGCAGCCACCGCCGGGCACGTCCGGCCGGTGCCCAGCATGCCCTGCCCGTGCTGCGCCCCCCGCCCGACCTGAGAGGTAGCGCGTGTCGAAGCCGTCCGTCGCCCAGCCCACGTCCGTCACCCCGCCGTCCGAGGGTCCGGTGGACGCACCGGAAGGCGCCACCGTCCAGGCCCGTCCGACCCTCGACCCCGACACGCTCGCCGAGATCCACCGGCTGCACGGCGGGTACCTGCTGCGTGCGCTGCTGCGGGCCACCGGCGGGGACCGCGGCAAGGCCGAGGACATCCTCCAGGAGACCCTGCTGCGTGCCTGGCAGCACCCGGAGGCCCTGGCGGCCGGGCCGGAGGCGAGCCGGCCCTGGCTGTTCACCGTCGCCCGGCGGATCGCGATCGACCACTACCGGATGGCCGCCGCCCGCGCCAAGGAGGTGATCGGCGAGCCGACGGAGGACCGGCCGGTCGCCGACGACCCGTACGAGCAGGTGGTGGTGGCCCGGGACATCGCGCTGGCGCTGCGCCGGGTGCAGAAGCACCACCGCGAGGTGCTGGTCGAGCTGCACCTCAAGGACCGCTCGGTGCTGGAGGCCTCGGCCCGGCTGGGGGTGCCGCCGGGGACGGTCAAGTCCCGCAACTTCTACGCGATCCGGGCGCTGCGCCCGGTGCTGGCGGCGGAGCACGGGTACGCACCGGCGGAGCACGGGGCGGCCTCGGCCGCCCGCTGACGGGCCGGCCTGT
>NZ_JAHSQD010001162.1 GCF_020103755.1 Streptomyces sp. LS1784 | reverse complement strand
CGCCCACCGGCTCACCGCCACCCGGCCCGGCCTGCACGCCACCGCCACCACCGCCACCGTGGTCACCGGCCTCGGCGCCGCCGCCCCCGCCTTCGACGACCACGGCGAGGACTCGCCCGCGAGCGTGCCGTCCGCCGCCACCGTCGTCGACGGCGACCCCGCCACCGCCTGGACCCTGCCCACCGTCGGCGGCAGTGCCGCCGACCTGCGCGGCGCCACCCTCGCCGCCTCCACCGACCAGGTCCGCGGCCACGGCTGGAAGCTCGGCGACCAGGTCAACCTGCGCCTCGCCGACGGCACCGTCACCAGCCTGCGGCTCGTCCTGGTCTACCGCACCCAGCTCGGCCTGGACGAGGTCCTGCTCAGCGGCGAGGCCACCGCCGGCCACCTGGCAGACGCCCGCCCCGCCGCCGTCCACCTCGACGCCGAACCGGCCGACCGGCTCGGCGGCACCCTCACCGACGCCCGCGACCCCGGGCCGGACCCCGGCGCCCACTACGCCTGGATCGCCACCACCACGATCCTCGGGCCCGCGCTGCTCTACGCGCTGATCGCCATCGTCAACACCATGGTGATGAGCACCGCCGACCGCCGAGGCGACTTCGACGTGCTGCGACTGGCCGGGACGGTGCGCCGCCAGGTGACGTGGATGGTCGCGCTGGAGGCCGTCCTGGTCGTCGCCACCGCCGCCCTGCTCGCCCTCGCCGTCACCGCGCTCACCCAGTACGGCACCACCGCACTGCTCAACCACCGCATCCTGGCCGGCCAGACCACCGTCGCCCTGCGGCTGCCCTGGGCGCCCCTCGGCGCGAGCACCGCCCTGTGCCTGCTGCTCGCCGTCGCGGCGAGCGTCCTCCCCAGCCGCCTCGCGCTCGCCCGCCCGGCCGGCCGGGCGGTCTGACCGGGGCC
>NZ_JAHSQD010001161.1 GCF_020103755.1 Streptomyces sp. LS1784 | reverse complement strand
GAGCGCCGGCCGCGGCGGGCGGCCTCCGGCGAACGCCCCGATCAGCCGCCGGGTGACGCTCGGCGCGATCAGCGCGTCGCCGGCGGCGACCACCCGCACCGCGCCGAGGATGTCGTCCAGCGCCATGTCCTTGACCAGGAAGCCCGACGCCCCCGCGTGCAGCGCCGCGTACACGTGCTCGTCCTCGTCGAAGGTGGTGAGCACCACCACCCTGGTCGGCCCGCCGTCGGCGGTCACCAGCCGGGTGGCCTCGATGCCGTCCATGACTGGGGGCACCTCCCGGCCGCCAGGCTGGGGGCGCATCCGGATGTCCATCACCACGACGTCCGGCCGCAGTTCGGCGGCCAGCCGGACGGCCTCCGCCCCGGTGCCCGCCTCGCCGACCACCTCGACGTCCGCCGTCTCCGCGATCACCATCTCCAGCGCGGCGCGCACCAGCGGCTGGTCGTCCACCAACAGCACCCGGATCACGCGCCCGCCTCCGTACCCGACGGCCCCGGCGCCGAGCCGGCACCGTCCACCGGCACCGGCAGCCGGGCGGCCACCCGGAAACCACCCCCGGGCAGCGGCCCGGCCTCGAACTCGCCGCTCAGCAGGGCGACCCGCTCCCGCAGCCCGGCCAGTCCGAACCCACCGCCGGGCCCCTGGCCCCGGCCCCGCCCCCGGTCGGTGACCTCGACGGACAGCTCCTCCGGCGTCCGGTGGTCCACCACGACCACGCAGGCACCGATGTCCGCGTGCCGCACCACGTTGGTGACCGACTCCTGGACGATCCGGAAGGCCGCGAGGTCGACCTCCGGCGGCAGCGGCCCCGGCTCGCCGTGCCGCCGGACCTCCACCCGCACCCCCGCGGCGGTGGTCGCCCCGGCCAGCCGGTCGAGGTCGGCCAGGCCCTGCGGCACCGTGGCCTC
>NZ_JAHSQD010001160.1 GCF_020103755.1 Streptomyces sp. LS1784 | reverse complement strand
CTCCTGGTCCGGCCGGCTGCGGACCCTCCCCGCCCGCGCCTGGCGCGGGCGCGCGGACGACCCGGCCTGGGTGCGCCCGGCCCTGCTGGCGCTGCTGGCCGCGACCGCCGTCCTCTACCTGTGGGGCCTGAGCGCCTCCGGTTGGGCCAACTCCTTCTACTCGGCCGCCGTGCAGGCCGGCTCCCAGAGCTGGAAGGCCTTCTTCTTCGGCTCCTCGGACGCCGCGAACTTCATCACCGTCGACAAGCCCCCGGCCGCGCTGTGGCCGATGGCGCTCTCGGCGCGGATCTTCGGCCTCTCCTCCTGGTCGGTGCTGGCCCCGCAGGCACTGATGGGCGCGGCCACCGTCGGCGTGCTGTACGCGACGGTGCGCCGCCGCTTCTCCCCGCTCGGCGGCCTGCTGGCGGGCGCCGCGCTGGCGCTCACCCCCGTCGCGGCGCTGATGTTCCGCTTCAACAACCCGGACGCACTGCTGGTGCTGCTGCTGACGCTGGCCGCGTACGGGCTGGTGCGGGCGGTCGAGGCGGCGGGCACCCGGTGGCTGCTGTTCACCGGGGTGATGTTCGGCCTCGCCTTCCTCACCAAGACCCTGGCGGCCTTCCTGATCCTGCCCGCCTTCGCGGTGATCTACCTGGTCGCGGCACCCACCGGGTTCTGGCGGCGGGTACGGCAGACCCTGCTCGCGGGCGTGGCGCTGCTGGTCTCGGGCGGCTGGTGGGTGGCGATCGTCGAGCTGATGCCGGCCTCGGCCCGCCCGTACATCGGCGGCTCGCAGGACAACAGCTTCCTCTCGCTCACCTTCGGCTACAACGGCCTCGGCCGGGTGGACGGCAACGAGCGCGGCAGTGTGGGCGGCGGCGGCCGGATGCCGGCCGGGCTCGACCTGCCGGGCGGCGGCGCGGCGCCCGGCGGCG
>NZ_JAHSQD010000116.1 GCF_020103755.1 Streptomyces sp. LS1784 | reverse complement strand
CTCCGAGCCGGTCGGCTCCGAGCCGGCTGCGGCGGGCCGCGCGGGCTCGGCGGTGTCCTTGCGGAAGCCCACCCGGGGGTCCTGGCCGACCGTCGGCGTCTGCGCCGGGTCCGCACCCGTGTCCGTCTCCGTCCCCGCGTCCGCGCCGGCCCCCGCAGCCGCGGGCGACTGCGGCCGCGAGGCGGGCAGCTCGGACTCAGGCTTGGACACGTGGACTCCCCCAACCCGCCGGAACGGGCATCGGCTCGGCGCTCGGCACCATGGCTCGGACCCGAACGGACCCGATCTGAACGGTCGCGCGACTTTACCCGATCTTTCCGAACGCCTGCCCGCCCTGCCCGACCCGCCCTCCGCCGGCTCAGCCGCGGGCCAGGACCTCGCCGTGCAGCATCGAGAACCAGCCGTCCCCGGCAGCGCTCCACTCCCGCCAGCCGTCCGCGATCCGCCCCAGCTCGTCCCGGTCCGCGAAGCCCAGCTCGACCGCCGTCCGGCCCAGCGCGGTGCCCGTGACCCGGTCCGCCCACATCCCGCCCCACCAGGCGCGCCGCTCGGGCGTCGCGTACGTCCAGGTGGTGGCGCTCGCGGTGACCTCGGTGAAGCCGGCCGCGCGGGCCCAGGACAGCAGTCGCCGCCCGGAGTCCGGCTCGCCGCCGTTGGCGCGGGCGGTCCGCCGGTACAGCTCCAGCCACCGGTCCAGCGCGGGCACCTGCGGGAACCAGGTCATCGAGGCGTAGTCCACGTCCCGGACCGCGACCACGCCGCCCGGCGCCGTCACCCGCCGCAGCTCGCGCAGCGCGGCCACCGGGTCGGCCACGTGCTGGAGCACCTGGTGGGCGTGCACCACGTCGAACTCGCCGTCCCGGTAGGGCAGTCGGTGCACGTCGGCGCGCTCGAACACGACATGGGACAGGCCCCGCCCGGCGACGTACCCGGCGGCCTGTTCCAGCACCTCGGCGGAGGTGTCCACCGCGACCACCCGCCCCTGCGGGCCGACCAGCCCGGCCAGGTCCGCGGTGATCGTGCCGGGCCCGCAGCCGACGTCCAGCAGGGCCTGCCCGGGCCGCAGTTCGGGCAGCAGGTAGCCGGCCGAGTCGGCGGCCGTGCGGGAGCGGTGCGAGCGCAGCACGGCCTCCTGGTGGCCGTGGGTGTAGACGGCGGCGGGCTGCGGTCCGGTCATGAGGTCCCCCTGGGTGTGGTCGGCGCGGTGCTCCGCGACGCCCCGACGCTACTCGCCGTCCCGAATCCCGAGAAGATGCGTCTCACATTCCGACCATGGCGGGCCCGGGGCGCACCCGGCCGCCGTACCGTGGAGGCGCCCCCGACAGAACGGTCCCCGCCCATGCCCGGCCCGCGCCCCTACGTCCTGCTGAGCGCCGCCGTCTCGCTCGACGGCCACCTCGACGACGCCTCCCCCGACCGGCTGCTGCTCTCCAACGCCGCCGACTTCGACCGGGTCGACGAGGAGCGCGCCGCCGCCGACGCGATCCTGGTCGGCGGCAACACGCTGCGTGCCGACAACCCCCGACTGCTGGTCAACGACCCCGGACGCCGCACCGCCCGGTTGGCGGCCGGCCGGCCCGAGTACCCGCTGAAGGTGACGCTCAGCGCGAGCGGCGAGCTCGACGCCGGCCTGCGGTTCTGGCACACCGGCGGCGACAGGCTCGCCTACACCACGGACGCCGGAGCGGCGGTGCTGCGCCCCCGGCTGGACGGGCTGGCCGAGGTGGTCGCGCTGGGCGGCGCGGTGGACCTCGGGGCGGTGCTGGACGACCTGGGCGCCCGCGGGGTGCGCCGGCTGATGGTCGAGGGCGGCGGGGGCGTGCACACCCAGTTCCTGGCCGGAGGCCTGGCGGACGAGCTCCAACTGGCCGTCGCCCCACTGCTGGTCGGCCAGGCCGAGGCGCCCCGGTTCGTCCGCCCGGCCGCGTTCCCGGGCGGCCCGGCCCGGCGGATGCGGCTGCTGGGGGCACGTACCGTGGGCGACGTCGTCCTGCTCAGGTACGCCCCGAAGGAGCCCGCGCCGTGACCCAGTCCGCGTCCACCGACCTCGACCACCTGCGCCGGGCCGTCGAACTCTCCCGCTGCTGCCCGCCCTCCGAGACGGCCTTCTCGGTCGGCGCGGTGATCGTCGGCGCCGACGGCGCGGTGCTGGCGGAGGGCTACAGCCGGGAGGCGGACCCGCACGACCACGCCGAGGAGGCGGCCCTGGCCAAGCTCCCGGCGGGCGACCCGCGGCTGCGCGGGGCGACCGTCTACAGCTCGCTGGAGCCCTGCGGGCAGCGCGCCTCACGGCCGGTGCCGTGCGCCCGGCTGCTCGTCGCGGCGGGCGTGCCGCGGGTGGTGGTCGCCTGGCGCGAGCCGGACCTGTTCGTCTCCGACTGCCAGGGCACCGCACTGCTGGCGGCGGCCGGGGTCGAGGTGGTGGAGCTGCCGGAGCTGGCCGAGGAGGCCCGCGCGGTCAACGCCCACCTGCTCGACTGATCTTTTGTATCATCCAGAAACAAAGAGCTCGCGTTCTCCGGCCCGCCCGCCGCCGCACCCACCGAGGAGCCGTCCCATGCCCGCCACCCCCGTCCGGCTGACCGCCCGCGCCGTCCTCCTGGACATGGACGGCACCCTGGTCAACTCCGACGCCGTGATCGAGCGCTGGTGGAGCCACTGGGCCGAGCAGCACGGCCTCGACCCCGCCGAGGTGCTCGCCGTCGCGCACGGCCGCCAGGGCCACGCCACCATGGCCGCCCTGCTGCCCGAGCGCCCGGTCGAGCTCAACCTGGCCGACAACGCGCGGATGCTCGACAAGGAGCGCGCCGACACCGAGGGCGTCGTCCCGGTGCCCGGAGCCGCCGCCTTCCTCGCCTCGCTGGCCGGCGTCCCGCACGCCCTGGTCACCTCCGCCGACCAGGCGCTCGCCCGGGTCCGGATGGCCGCCGCCGACCTCCCGCTGCCGCCCGTCCTGGTCACCGCCGAGTCCGTGGGCGCCAGCAAGCCCGACCCCGAGGGCTTCCTCAAGGGCGCCGCCACCCTCGGCTTCGCCCCCACCGACTGCCTCGCCTTCGAGGACTCCGGCGCCGGCATCGCCGCCGCCAGGGCCGCCGGCACCCGCGTCATCGGCATCGGCCCGCGCGCCCTCCCCCACCAGCCGGACGCCCACGCCGACACCCTCACCGCCGTCACCGTCACCGCCGCCCCCGACGGCCTGCTCACCGTCACCATGGGCTGACCCCCGGAACACCGGACCGCCCGGGCCCGCGCCAGGCACGGGCCCGGGCGGTCCGTGCAGACGCCCGGCAAGTCGAGTCCGTCCGCAGCGTCCGGGCGCACCCGGCCGGGCCCCGCAGCGGCCGGGCGCGGCGGCATGCTCCGGCAGTGGGCTCAGCGGCCCCGAGGTCCCCGCGGGCCGTCGAACCGGTTCATGCGCTCCAGGAGTTTCCCCGTTCCGGGCTGCCAGAGGTCGTCGACGATGCGGCCGTCGGCGAGGAAGACCACACGGTCCGCGTACGCCGCGGCGGCCGGGTCGTGCGTGACCATCACGATCGTCTGGCCCATCTCCCGGACCAACTGGCCGAGCAGGGAGAGGACTTCGGCGCCCGTACGGGTGTCGAGATTGCCGGTCGGCTCGTCGGCGAAGACGATCTCCGGGCGCCCCGCCAACGCCCGTGCGCACGCGACGCGTTGCTGTTGCCCGCCGGAGAGTTCTCCCGGCCGGTGGCCGAGCCGGTCCGAGAGGCCGAGGACGGTGACGACCTCTTCGAGCCACTGCCGGTCGGGGCGGCGTCCCGCGATGCCCAGAGGCAGCGTGATGTTCTCCGCCACCGTGAGGGTGGGCAGGAGGTGGAACGCCTGGAAGATGAAGCCGATCCGCTCGCGGCGCAGCCGGGTCAGGTGCCGGTCCGAGAGGCGTGACAGCTCCATCGTGCCGATCCTGGCCGAGCCCGAGGTGGGCGAGTCCAGGCCGGCCAGGCACTGCATCAACGTGGACTTGCCTGATCCGGACGGCCCCATGATGGCGGTGAACTGGCCCTGCCGGAACTCGACGGAGACCCGGTCGAGAGCGGTGACCCGGCGTGCGCCGGTGCCGTGCACCTTGGTCAGCTCCACGGTGGAGGCGGCGGGCGGCAGGCCGTGCGGCTGTCGGACCGCGTGGTGGGGCAACTGGGCCGAGGTCATGCGGGGCTCCTCAAGGGTGGTTCAGGTGCCGGAGGCCGAAGACCTCCGGGAACGTGCAGTCCGGTGCGGGAGGCGAGCAGGCACAGGACCCGGGCGCACAGGGTCCTCGCGGCGTCGGCCGCCCGTCCGTAGTGCCCGGTGTCCTCCTGGTGGTCGAGGAGGACCGGGGCGTCCGCCGTGGTGGCGCTCTGCAGGGCCGCGCAGAGTTTCCACGCGTGCCAGGGCCGGACCCGGGCGTCGTTCCCCCCGCTGATGAGGAGCGCGGCCGGGTAGCGGACGCCGTCTCGTACGTGGTGGTACGGGGAGTAGGACAGCAGGGCTTCCCGGGCACCGGGGTCGGCCGGGTCTCCGTACTCCTCGCGCCAGAGCTTGCCGAGGCCGCCCTGGTCGTAGCGCGCCATGTCGGTCAGCGGGGCGGCGCAGGCGACCGCGGCGAAGAGGTCGGGGGAACGGGTCATCGCGGCGGCCAGGACCAGGCCTCCGTTGCTGGCGGCGAGCCCGGCGATCGTGTCGGGTTGCGCCTCGCCGGACGTGACGAGGGCCAGGACCCCCGCGCGCAGGTCGTCCACGGTGTCGGACTTGCCCGGCCCGCGCCCGGCCGCCGCCCACTGCGCTCCGAACTCCCCGCCGCCCCGGGCGTGCACCCAGGCGACGCGTCCACCGGCGGAGAGCCACCCGGCGAAGAGCGGGTCCCAGGACGGTTCCAGCGGGACGCCGAAACCCCCGTAGACCGTGACCAGCGTGGGCAGCGGGCTGCCGACGGCGTCCGGCGAAGGGTCGCAGACGGTCACCGGGACGTCGGTGCCGTCGTGGCCGGCGGCGATGACGGTGCGCAGTGCGGAGCGGCGGTCCGTGGCGGGGGCCGCGGCGCCCGGGGTGACGCGGTGGCTCAGGGCGCCGTGGCGGGGGTCGTCGGCGAGCAGCCAGACCGCACCGGTGAGCCGGCCGTCGCCGTCGTAGCCGGCGGGGCCGAGGCTCAGTCGCGCAGGCCACCTGAAGCCGTGTTCGTCCGCCTCCCCGCCCGTGACGGCCCGATCCGCTCGCAGGATGTCGAGTCGGCGAGTGGTGCCGGTCCGGCGCAGGACCGCCAGGTGCGGGGAGCGCCCCGGCCCCAGCACGCGCAGGGCCCGGACGCTGCTGCCCGAGGTGTCCGCGAGCGGACGGGGAGGGGCCGCGGCCCCCCGGGCGACGGCAGCGAGGTCCAGGACGGCCACGGTCTTCCCCCGCACGGCGACGTACAGGGCGTCCGTGCCCAGGGCGTACGCGCTGATGTCCAGGCCCTCCAGCGGCAGCGGGTGCCAGTCCGGCGCGGACCGGCCGTCCCAGTTCGTGCACCACCAGCGGGCGGGCGCCCCGTCGGGTGTCCGCGTGCGCAGGAGCACGTGCCCTCCGGGGCCCGTGTGCAGGGACATCCGCACCGGACCGGGCACGGGGCTGGATACGGAGCGGGTGGTGCCGTCCTCGATGCCGTGGACCCGCAGCGTGTGCTCGGTGCGGGAGCCGGCGCTGTACAGCAGGAAGGAGCCGGTGAACGCGACGGCCGGGTGCGGTGCGGCATCGGGCAGGTGGCGCGCCTCCGTCCCCGGCGCGACGGACACGAGGTGGAGTCCGCCGTTCTCATGGCCGTCACGGTGGAGCTGTGCCACGACCATCCGCCCGCCGGGGTCGGGCTGCCACCCGGCCAGCCGGCCCACCGATGTGCGGTCACCGATTTCGAGGAGCACCCGATGCCGCCCGCCCGGCTCCGTCACGCGCAGTAACTCACTTCCCTGCTCGGTGAGTTCATGGCTGAAGAGCGCGCCTCCGGCCTCGGCGTTCGGGCTGAGCGGACGACCGGTCGCGGCCGCCTCGATCGCACCGAGCGACCGCTCCCAGGCGGCCACGGCGTCCCGGTGGTGATCCGTGTGCCGTTCCAGCAGGGCGCGCTGGCCGGCCAGCCAGGTCCGCGCACGTACGGACTCGGTGTCCTCCAGCCAGCGGTACGGATCAGCCACGCGGCACCTCCACGAACTCCTCCTCGGACGGAACCCGGGTGTCGACGGTCCGGGCGGGGCGCGCCGCGATGGAAGCGCCGGTCACCGCGAGGAGCAGCACGACGACCGCGGCGCCGGTCAGCGTGGCGGTCAGGCCGAAGGCGTGGGAGCACGCTCCCGCGAGGATCGGGCCGAGCGGGGCGACGGCCTGGGAGAGGAAGCCGCTGCCGCTGTACACCCGGCCCTGGAGTTCGGGCGGGGTGATGCGCACCTGAGTGGCGGCGATGACCACGGTGATCACCGGGCCCGCCGCCGTGGCGACCGCGAGCAGCAGGGCGGCCCCCCAGGTGCTGTGCACCGTGGCGAAGCCCAGGAGTGCCGCGGCGACCACGCCGGTGGCACCGGCGACGCCGGGCCCGGGAGGAAGCCGCCGGGCCACGGGCGCGGCGGCCAGGGACCCGATCAGTGCGCCCGCCCCCATGGCGGCGGTCTGCACCCCGACGCCCAGCTCACCGGCCCCGGATCCTTCGGCGGACGCGATGATGACGATCAGGAGGCCGTTGAAGACGAGGTTGAGGACGGTCGCGTTGAGTGCCGCGTACCGCAGGAACGGGGACCGCCACAGGAAGCGCAGCCCGGTGAGGGTCGCCTCCAGCGGGGTCTGGTCGGCGGTGACCGTGGGCCCCGCGCCCGACGGCAGCAGGAGGGCACAGCCCGCGGCTGCCAGGTACGTCGCGGAGTCGGCGGCGAACACCCAGGCCGCGTCGACCTTGAGCAGGGCCCCGCCCACCAGGGGCCCGGCGATCATCGCGACGGCCATCCGGCTCTGGATCAGCGCCAGGGCGCGGGGCAGCAGGTCGGCGTCCACGAAGTTCCGTACGGCGACGTTCTCCGCGGGCGCCAGCGTGCTGCCCACGGTGCCGAGCAGGAACGCGGCCAGGACGAGCACCCCCAGCGGGGCCGCATCCGATGTTTCGAGGACGGCGAGGGCTCCGAGCACCAGAGCGCCCGCCGCGTTGCAGCCGAGCAACAGGGTTCTGCGCTCATAGCGGTCGGCGAGCACGCCGGCCGGCAGTCGGGCGAGCACGATGCCCAGGGACATCGCGGTACTGATGAACCCGGCCTGCCGGACGTCTCCGCTGTGCTGGAAGGAGATCACGGGGAGGGCGATGACCGAGGCCGCCGTGCCCACGGCGGAGGACGACTCACCGAAGAACAGCAGCCAGAACTTCCAGCCCAGGCCTCGCTTCGGGTCGTGCGCCCGTGCTGTCGACGCCCCGCTCATGTCATCCTCCTCGCGAACTGCCGTTGGACGTCGGACATCGGATGCGCCGTCATGGTCGAGGGGACGGCCACCGCCAGCGCCGCGGCAACGGTCACGCCCAGGGTCCAGGGGACGTCGAAGGCCGGCATCGCACCGGTGCCCAGGACCAGGGCCAGGGGGACCAGGCAGGCGATCGCCGTGACGGCGGCAAGGGCCACACCGACGACCGTCGCCCCCGCGGCCTCGTACACCACGCAGCGCAGCATCTGGAACCGACCGAGGCCCAGGGCCCGCAGGTGCGCTCGTTGCGCCCGCCGGTCGCGCTGGGCGAGGGAGCTGGTGTTGGCGGCGGCCAGCAGCGCATAGCCCGCGACGATGGCCACGATGAGCCGGGAGGCCAGGTCGTCGGCGGCGTTGCGCGGGCTGAGTTCGGCGAGGTGGTCGGCGCGGGAGGCGACCTTCTGGCCCTGCGCGCGCGGCCAGCTGTCCGCCGCGCCGGTGAGCAGGATCCGGTCGGCGTAGGCGGACGGCGTGTGTTCCAGTGCCGTCGACCGCGGGATCACCAACTCCGGGAAGGCCAGGTCCCGTTCGTAGACGGCAGCCAGGGTCAGCGTCTGCGAGGAGCCGTCCGCCATGGCGAACCTCACCTCCTGGCCCAGGCGCCAGTGGTGCCCGTCGGTCTGCATGGCACCGGCGGCGAAGGTGCCCTGCCGCACGTCGGAGATGCGGCCTTCCCGCACCTTGAGGTCCAGGACCTCGGCCAGGGGGCCGCCGTCGACCCCCCACGCGCCGGTGGCCACCGGCTGGTTGTCGTACCAGGTGGGCGGAGCCGTGACCTCGGTCGCCACCAGCGGGACCGCCCTCCCGTCGGAGACCGCGGGCGCCGCGACCGGGAGCCGGGCCCCGGGTTCGGCCGTGACGACCGCCACCGCGCGCAGGCCCTCCTCGGCCTGCCGGTGCTTCGCCTGCCCCATGGTGGCCCCGGCCCCGAGCAGCGACACCGCGATGCCCACCGACAGGAGCACCGGCACCGCCATCGCCGTCGTCCGCGCGGGTGTGGCCCGCAGGCCCACGGCCGCGATGCGGCCCACCCGACGGTCGAGCAGGCGCATCACCACGGTGGCCGGACGGACGAGCGGCGGCACGATCCAGGGGGCCAGCACGGCCAGTACGGGGATCACCACGAGCGCGACGCCGGGGGCCATCGCGGCGCGAAGCGTCGCCGGCAGGTCCATGAACGCCATGACGAACAGCAGCGGGGCACACATGGTCACCAGCAGCACGAGGCCGGTCACCAGGCGCGCCGTGCTCCGGGAGGAGGCCACGGACAGCTCCGCGTCCCGCAGCAGGGTGCCGGGGCTGACTCGTCCCGCGGCGAGCACGCTCGCCAGAGCTGCGAGCACCCCCACCCCCGCCGTGGTGAGGCAGACGGCCACCGCCGTCCACACCGTCTGGTCCGCGGCGGGAAGCGAGGCCTCGGTCGGGAACAGCCGGCGGTCGAGGAGAATGCTCCGGCCGAGTTCCGCCAGCGGAACCATGCCCACGGCCGCGCCCACCGCCGCCGACACCAGGCCGAGCCGCGCGACGTCGAAGGCGACGAGACCACGCAACCGGTTCGCGCTGACTCCCAGGGCGCGCAGCACGGCGAACTGGGAGAGCCGTTGCCCCGTCCACAGGGAGACGGTGGATCCGATGACCATCACCGCGCACATCAGCAGCATGGACATCAGGAGTGACAGGAGGTTCCGCGCATCCTGTGCGGCGGCCCAGGCCGCGGAGTCCTTCGGGTACTCCGGGAGGCTGGCCCCGATGAAGAGCAGTGCGCTGGCGCCCAGTCCGGCGGCCGTCACGGCGCATGCCAGGGCCGCGCCCGCCACTCTGCCGGGATAGGCCCGGACCTCGGCGGCGAACAGTCGGCGCATGCTCGTCGAACCGGCGAGAGGGCTGGAAGGCGCGGACACGTTTGCTGTCCTCCATCGGAGCGTAAGCTGGAAGGAGCCGGGGAGGCCGCACTGACCGCGGCCTCCCCGAACTCGCTTCTTTGGAGCGGGTCTTGCTCAATTATCAGTGCCTCAGTGGCACACGATGATGCTCGCGGTGCTGATCGGGGCCTCGACCACGATCTCCTCGTCCAGCTCCTGCAGAGCGAGAACGTTCAGCATGTGAAGTCACCTCCTCCCCTTGTCCGGACCGAGCCGCACAGTTCCGACGCGACGTCGGATCAGTGGCAGCCACCCAGGCTGATGGTGCTGATCGGGGCGTCGACGACGATCTCCTCGTCGAGCTCCTGCAGAGCGAGAACGTTCAGCATGCGAAGTCACCTCCTCGATGTCTTCCGGGGTTCACGGCGGACGTCACCGGTGCCTCAGTGGCACACGACGAAGCTCGCGGTGCTGATCGGGGCCTCGACCACGATCTCCTCGTCCAGCTCCTGCAGAGCGAGAACGTTCAGCATGTGAAGTCACCTCCTCCCCTTGTCCGGACCGAGCCGCACAGTTCCGACGCGACGTCGGATCAGTGGCAGCCACCCAGGCTGATGGTGCTGATCGGGGCGTCGACGACGATCTCCTCGTCGAGCTCCTGCAGAGCGAGAACGTTCAGCATGCGAAGTCACCTCCTTCCCTGTCGAGTCCGGTCGGGTCACCGGTGGCGGTCCTTCCGGCCGGGGGCCACTCCTGGGTGGAGTGGCCGCCGGGGAGCAGGCAGCTACCGGGAGTCTGGGCGGCTTTCAGCGCGATGATCGCGCCGGCGGAGCCGGTCGCCAGGTCCGTCGAAAGACGGACCAGTTGATCTCCGTGCAGCACCTGGGCGCCGTCGTGCGGCGCGACGTGGAGAGCCAGGGCCCGGAGGTGGTCGTCGAGCTCGCCTCGCCGGTCGGGTAGACGCAGGAGGGCATGGGAGAGCACGTATGCGAGTCCGGCGCGACCACTGAACAACCCTCCCTGGACAACGAGTCGAACCGCACCGGCGCTCACGGCGCCCGCCACGATCGCGTCGGCGTTCACCGCTTCGGCCTGCGCCGCGGGCAGCGCCAGCGCCGCCAGGGCGACACCGCCGGAGCCCTCGGCCAGGTAGGGCAGCAGGCGGTTGGAGCTGTGCATCTGGAGCATGCCGTCCAGGTCGCGTGCGAAGCGCAGATCGCATCGCACCGCCCGTTCGGCGGCCTGCGCCCATTCGACGTCACCGGTGGCCCGGGCGCAGCGCGCGAAGAGCACGGCGGGGCCCGACCAGCCGTTCATCAGTCCGGGGCGGTCCAACAACCCCGGCCTGCCCACCAGTTCACGGACACGCTCGGCCAGGCGGATGCCTTCGTCCTTCAGGTCCGCGTCCAGGAACAGGTGCGCGATGCCCGTCAGCCCGCCGAACAGCCCGGGTGACGCCGGGAGCGGTCCGTCCAGGAGCCGGTCGATGAGGTTCGCCGCCTGCGCGTGGCCCTGCCTGTGCAGGAGCCACGCGGAACCGGCGAGTCCGTCGTAGAGCCCTCGGGCGCCGTCGGACGGAGCACGGCTCGCGCTCCTCGCCAGCCACTCCACGTGCTCGGCGGACGGCTCGGCGCCGGCGGCCAGTTGGGCCAGGAGGACTCCCGGTGCGCCGTACGCGAGACCGAGCGGGGCACCCGGGCGGTGTCCGGCGACGTCACCGGGAAAGAGCCGGTCGGTACGGCCGGGATCGGCCGCGTCGGAAATGCCGCGGAGCAACGCGGCCGTGGACGGCGCGGTCGACGCCGCCACCCCGACCGGAGCCGACCCGGCAGCCGGCAGATGCGGCCGCAGGGCGGGCGACAGCGCGAGCCGTTCCAGCATCTGCCGCACGAACTCCGGTGGCAGCGTCGGGAACGAGGTGGTGGCCAGCTCGATCAGCGGCGCGACCACGGCCGGGTTGCGCAGGGTCAGCACGGTGAGCGGAGCGAAGGCCGCCAGCTGGCAGCAGCCCAGGGCGAACAGGTCGGCCTCTCGCGGGTCGGTGATCGTGGGGTCGGTGAATCCGGGGGCTCCGAGGGTGAGCGTGCGCACGGAGTCGACCGGCATGGCCAGTTCGAAGTCCACCAGTGCGACGGTTCCGTCGGGCCGGATCAGGATGTTGCGGTGGTGCAGGTCGCCGAAGGCGAGGCCGGCTTCGTGCATCGCCGTCACGTGCGACTCGACCTGTCGGAGCCGGTCGACGGCGAGCGCGGCGAAGTCCTCGCGGGCCCGGTCCGACGGCCGGTAGCGGGTGAGCGGGTAGTCCCGGCCCAGCCAGGTGTTGAACGCCTCGCCCTCGACGTACTCCATCGCCAGGTAGCGGTGCTCCCACACGGTGAAGGACTCGTACTGCCGGGGGACGAACGGGAGATGACTCAGTTTCGCGAGGACCGATTCCTCGGTGCGCAGCCGGTCCACGGCATCGGCGCCGCTTCCGTCGAGCCCTGCGTGCGGCCGGGCCTCCTTGAGGACGACCTGCCGGCCGTCGCCGGCCTCGGCGAGGTAGACGCCTCCTCCGTTGGAGAAGTGCAGCGCCTTGAGGACCCGGTATCCACCGAGCGTTCCGTCCCCGGCCATGCCGTTGTCGGCGGCCAGGTGCTCGGCCAGGAAGTCCGGCACCGGAGCCCAGTCGGGCAGGCTGAACGCCGGGCGCCGGTGGTCCGGCACGAGACGCCGGTCGGGGTCGCGCAGCGCCGGCACCCTGGTGCCGTCCGCGAGTTCGCACCACATCAGGGCGAAGGCTCCGTAGCGCACGGAGACCGGCCCCTCGTTCCACCGGTGGTCGGACAGCACGTACGGCCCGGGACGCCCGCGCAGGACCTTGTCGAGCTCCTCAAGGGCCTCGCGCAGCTCGCCCTCGGTACGCGGGTACACGGTCACGGTCTTGCCGCTGCTGGCCCGGTGCGCGTACTTGGTGTTCATCGCGGTGACGATGTGCCGGCTGCGCAGGAACTTCCAGGGGAGCCGGAGCCGGCGGCACACCTCCCAAGCCGACTCGATGGTCCGCTCCGCGGCCTCCGGGGTGGCGCTGACGTGGATCTTCCAGCCCTGCTCGGGCAGTTTGCCGGCGTCGGCCGGAACCAGGAACTCCCAGACGCCTTCCTCGATCCGTCGCCAGCCCTCGGGGACATCGCCGTCGGACAGGGAGAAACGGGACCTGGAGTCCGCGCAACGGTCCAACGGTTCGTACCAGACGGGGTCGGCGATGGTGAACGCCTCATACCTCGGGTCCATTCGCCTTCCCCTTTCATGGAGGGTGCTCCGGATACGCTTCGACAATGCGAGTCGAAAGAACAGCCGAGTAATCGAAACGAGTTTCCCGATTCGCGGCCGCTGCCCTGTCGACACGAGCGATCCTCTCCCGAGCCCCACCCGTTGGCAATGCGGCAAAGCCAGAACTTAAGCGGACAACAACCCTCCGGAAGGCGCCGTCCGCACGCTGCCGAACGCGACACTCCAGCGGGCCGCGGGCACCGCACTCGGCACCTCGTTCGCACAAGTCGAACGCCGGGTTCCGCCGATGCGGCCCTGACCGAAATGGATCCCCGGGTGACCGGAAAACAGCCCCCGCTCATCCATATTCGGCATGGCACGATGAACGGCATGAGAACGCGCATTGTGCTGGCCGATGACCAAGCCAGCATACGAATGGGCTTCCGCCGGATCCTCGAAGCCCAGCCCGACATGCAGGTCGTCGGCGAGGCGGGGAACGGCGTGGCCGCACTGGAGGTCGTACGATCCCTCGTTCCGAACGTGCTGCTCGCGGACATTCGCATGCCGGAGATGGACGGCCTGGAGCTCACGCGGGAGGTCGTCCGGACCGTCCCCGAGGTCCGCGTCGTCGTCGTGACCACGTTCGACCTCGACGAGTACGTCCACACGGCCCTGCGGGAAGGAGCCTGCGGGTTCCTCCTCAAGCGGTCCCGCTCCGCCGTGCTCGTGGAGGCGGTCCGGGCGGCGGCGTCGGGCGATTCCATGATCAGCCCGGAGATCACCACGCGACTGCTGAGCCGTCTGCGCCACGAGCGCCGCACCGTCCGGCAGCCCAGCGAACCGCTGACCGTGCGCGAGGAGGAGGTCGCCCGCCTCGTCGCGGAAGGGCTCACCAACTCCGACATCGGTGCGGAGCTCTTCATCTCGATGGGCACGGTCAAGACCCATCTGGCCCGGCTGCAGAAGAAGTTGGGAGTCCAGAACCGGGTGGGGATCGCCGCCTGGGTCTGGGAGTCCGGGCTGTTGGCGGAACCGTAGTCCGACCGCCGGGGCGCCGCACATGGCCGGAGCGGCCGCCACGGCCGGGGCGCGCGTGGAACGCGCCCCGGCCGTGGCGGGCCGGCTCGGACGATCCGGGACACGATCTGCCGAATGGCCGATACCGGCGGAACCCGGGATCCGACAGCATGGCACCATGCTGTCACCGCCCGTGGCCGACCCCGACGAGTCCTCGCCCGGCTCCCGTCACACCGGAGTCGGCTACGCCATCGCCAGTGCGGCGGGGACCACCCACTGCGCCCCCGGCCCGTGCCCGCGCAGCAGTTGGTGGCCGAGCCGGGTGACCGTATGGATGGCATGGCTGCGGTTCCGCCTGGTGGAGATCAGGCCGGCGGCGCGCAGAACGGCAGTGTGCTGGCTGACCGCGGCACTCGACACACCCAGCCGTTCCGCCAGCTCGGTGTTCGTGCAGCCCTCCTTGAGCGCCTGCAGCGCGGCGGCCCGAGTCCGGCCCATCAGTGCTGCCAGGCTCTCCAGCTGTCCGGGCTGCCTGTCGACCCGTCCGTCGGCAGTCCCTCCCAGCAGATGGACGAGTTCGTCGCTGTGCGGCCGGTCCGGGAAGAACAGCTGCGGCGCCTCCTTGCCGTTCGACCGTGAACCGGGCACCACGACATGGCCGGGTCGCGCAAGGAACAGGGAGGGTGACAGGACGAGCCCCTCCCCGCACAGGTGCAGTTCGCCGGACTTGAATCCCGAGATCTCCAGAGCGGGCGCGCTCCACCGGATGCCGGGCCCGAGACTGTCCAGCAGCACCTCCACACCATCGCGGCACATGATGTCGCGCATGGTGTCGCGGGCCGCGTCCAGGTGCGTCCGGACCGAACTCCAGTGGGGCGCGACGGCCAGGCGGAAGAAGTCACGCATGGCCGCCAGGACCTGCAGCTGGGACGTACTCATTTCCGCACGGAACGCCGTCCCTGAGCGCTCCGTGCCGCTACAGAGCTCAATCAGCTGCTCGGAGTCGGCCTCGTATCGCATCAGCTGCCCGACGCGCCCTGTTCGAGGGTCGCGCTGGGCGAGATGTCGGTGCACGCTTCGACGCCATGGGTGAAACCCTTCTTCCTGTTCTTCCCGGAACGCCTCGAAGGCGAAGACGTTCTCGATGGCCGGGGTCTCCGACTCGCCGATTCTGATTCGCGCCAGATCGGCCGTGGTCAGAACGATGCGGAACATGAGGAAAGCACTCCTATGGGGGGAGGAAAAGTGCTCTTCGTCGAGAAGCGCACGTGGCGGGGTGGGCAGGTCGCACTTGCGCCGATCAACCGTCGGTTCTCCAGCGGCCTACTTGCGCTTGAGGATCCGGACGGCGCCTTCGCGCGTCCGGGCTCTGATCGAGCGCTCGGCCGATGGCACGTCCCGGAGCTCCACCTGCACGTCGCCTCCGTCCTTCCCTGAGGCTGATACGTGGTAGGGCGCAGGCGGGTCCGGCAGCTCCACCGAAATGTCCCCGACGTCGGAGTCGACGACGACCTGACTCGGCACGGCGGCGAAGGAAAGGGAGACCGGCGCTCTTCGCGTGGAGGCCACGACGTCGGCGGATCGGGCTTCACGCACGCCGATCCGTCCGCTCTCCGAACTGAGACGGAGCGGTCCGAGCGATCCCTCGACCGTGATGTCTCCCGTCCGAGTGGAGATCCAGGCCGGACAGCACATGCCCACCGCGGTCACGGATCCCGGAGACGTCACGGTCACCTCGGTCCCGGCGGGGATCTGGACCACGTAGTCCACACGGCAGTTGACGGGGATGCCGGTGCACTCGGCGGCAAGGCGGAGCGTGCTGCCCGTCAGCTCCCAGGAGGAGTGCCCGGCCTTGGCGGCCGAGCCGGCCAGCTCCCTGGAGACCGCGAGGGAGTCTCCGGGCCCGTGCTGCAACCGCACGCGGCCGTCTCCACTCAGCACGACGGCAAGGCGTGTGCCCGTGAACGCGAACAGGCGGTGATCGTTCCGGGGCGAGGCATCAAGGTCATCCAGCACACGTACGCTCAGAAGCGCTACCACGGCACCCGTGACCAGCAACGCCAAAACGATTCGTCCCCCCGTTCGCTCAGACATGCTCACCAGCGTTTCAAGCGAGCGCTCCCAGCGGTATCAGCCGTTCGGCAGATTGTGCGGTCCCGATTCCTCGCTTGTACTGTCCAGCGGCAACACCAGCGCGACCCGCCACCCGCACGGGTGGTGCGGGCCGGCGGTGAGCGCTCCCCCCAGTTCCCCTGCGCGCTCGGAGAGACTGCTGATGCCGGTTCCACCGGTCCCGGTCGGGCGTTCCACCGCGAGCCCGGCGCCGGGGCCGGGTGCGTCGTCGACGACGGTGACATGCAGCTCCGGCGAGCCCGCGGAGGTCGCGCAGCGTATCCCGATCACCACCCGGGACGCGGTGGCCGCGTGCCGCCGCACGTTGGTGAGCGCCTCCACGATCACCCGGTACCCCAGCCTGCTGGCCTCGTGCGGAATGCGCGCCGCGGCCTCCTCCGGCACGTCCAGTACGGCCTTGGGCGCGCCCGTACGGTTGAACCTCGCCACCAGGGAGGCCAGTTCGCTCAGGTCCCGCCTGGGCGCGTCGGACTGCCGCGGGACCGCGCCCGACTCCTGCGCGGCATCGTTCCCGGCGGTCAGCTCCGGCCGCCGGACAGCCTCAAGGGCGCGCCTGCGCTCCTCGGCCGCCGGGACCTCGGCGAGCAGCTGGACCGTGTGGTCCATCGCCTTGAGTGCCTGGGCACCGGCAGCACCGATCTCGGACAGAAGCTCCAGCGCCTGCTGGGGGTCCTCCTTGGCCAGCACCTGCGCGGCTTCCACCAGGACGACGACCGCGGTGACGTCGTGGGCCGCGTAGTCGTGCAGGTCCCGTGCCAGATTCATGCGTTCGGTTCGCCGCTCGGCGGCGAGGGCCGCCCGGTTACGGGCGTCGAGCCCTCTCAGGTACAAGCCGATTCCCACCGCGACGATGGCCAGGATCGCCCAGATGAGGCAGAGCTGCAGGCTCTCACCACGGCTGGACGGTGGCACGGTGTTCAGAGCGATGCGCAGCGGCGACAGCGTGATCGCCGCCGCGAGGAACGCGGCCAGGGCGGTGGCGATCGCCGCGGGCTGCCGACGCACCCCCACGACCACGAGAATCATCAGGGCCAGCGTCTCCGCCGTCCACCAGTTCGCCGCGGCGGACCGGGCCGGGCCCTGATAGGTGAACGTGACGAGCAGCGACACCGCACCCGCGGCGGGCGCCATGGCGAGCAAGGACGCCGGCTGGTGGGGGCCCCATACGACCAGGGCCAGGGCCGAGACGATGCCGGCCGCACCGGACACGCTGATGAGCGGCCCGACGGAGCGGGTGGTGAGCAGGGCGATGGTCACCGTCGCGGCGACGAGCACCACGCACAGGACCCCGCGTAACCACGCCCACTGCCGACCGTCATCACGCGTCTGCCTCGTCACCAGGAGAAGGCTAGTGGCCGCGACTTGACCGTGCCGGTGAAAACGTCGCTTCGCGTGGTTCCACCGGCACGACGCGCGGGCGCGCGGAAGGGGCCGCCGGTACCCGGTCGCCCCTTCCGCGCAGTCCGCCTCACAGGAACGGGGCGGTTCGCGGTTCCGGTCAGACGTTGAAGCGGAACTCCACCACGTCGCCGTCCTGCATGACGTACTCCTTGCCCTCGATGCGGGCCTTGCCCTTGGAGCGGGCGTCGGCGATGGAGCCGGTCTCGACCAGGTCGGCGAAGGAGATCACCTCGGCCTTGATGAAGCCCTTCTGGAAGTCGGTGTGGATGACTCCGGCCGCCTCGGGGGCGGTGGCGCCCTTCTTGATGGTCCAGGCGCGGGCTTCCTTGGGGCCGGCCGTCAGGTAGGTCTGGAGGCCGAGGGTGTCGAAGCCGACCCGGGCGAGGGTGGCGAGGCCGGGCTCCTCCTGGCCCATGGACTGGAGGAGCTCCAGGGCCTCGGCGTCGTCCAGCTCGATCAGCTCGGACTCGATCTTGGCGTTCAGGAAGATCGCCTCGGCCGGGGCGACCAGCTCGCGCTGGGCGTTCTTGAAGTCCTCGTCGGCCAGCTCGGCCTCGTCCACGTTGAAGACGTAGAGGAAGGGCTTGGCGGTCAGCAGGTGGAGGTCGCGGATCGGGGTGGTGTCGAAGCCGGCCTCGAAGAGGGTCTTGCCGGTCTCCAGGATCGCCTGCGCGGCCTCGGCGGCGGCCAGCACGGGGGCGGTGTCCTTCTTGAGGCGCGCCTCCTTCTGGAGCCGCGGCAGGACCTTCTCGATGGTCTGGAGGTCGGCCAGGATCAGCTCGGTGTGGATGGTCTCGATGTCGTCCTTGGGCGACACCTTGCCGTCCACGTGCACCACGTCCGGGTCGGTGAAGGCGCGCACGACCTGGCAGATCGCGTCCGACTCGCGGATGTTGGCGAGGAACTTGTTGCCCAGACCCTCGCCCTCGCTGGCGCCGCGCACGATGCCGGCGATGTCGACGAAGTCGACGGTGGCCGGGAGGATGCGCTGGGAGCCGAAGATCTCGGCGAGCTTGGCCAGCCGCTCGTCCGGGACGCCGACCACGCCGACGTTCGGCTCGATGGTGGCGAACGGGTAGTTGGCCGCCAGCACGTCGTTCTTGGTCAGGGCGTTGAACAGGGTCGACTTGCCGACGTTCGGCAGGCCGACGATTCCGATCGTGAGCGACATGAAGCGCAGTCCCGTGGGCTTGGAGGAGTTGGGTCGGCACCGTACGGGCCGACCCCCAAGTCTACGGGCAGCCCCCGCCCTGCCTCACGGCACCGGCGGCTTCGGCGGCTCGGCCGTGCCGAGCACGCCGGAGCGGAACGCGCGGCACCCGTCCTCGGGACCGGCCGGGATGTCGAGCCGGACGTGGTCGAAGCGTTCGGACGTGAAATCGGTCATGCTGTTCCCCCGTGAAGAGACCCGCAAACAGATCCGGTGATCGTCGTGCGTCGACTCGGCCGGGCAGGTCAGCGCACCTGAGTGACGATCACATCACCACTCCGTCCGAAGACACGGGGCAAGACCTGAACGGTCCATTACACAGTGTGGCGATGATCGGACCGTACGTTGGGCGGGTGGAGCAGAGCATCCGTACCCAGCCGCCAGGGCCCAGACGCCGTCCGCCGACCGGCGCGGCCGCAGCCACCGTCCCCGGTCCAGGCCGGCCTCCCGAGAGCGCCGGAGCCCCGGGCTCCCGGCAGCGCCCGGCGGCCGG
>NZ_JAHSQD010001159.1 GCF_020103755.1 Streptomyces sp. LS1784 | reverse complement strand
GCCAGCGCGGCGGCGGCCACCACCTCCTCGGGCAGGTCGTCGTCCTTGTGGCTGCGGCGGCCGGGCAGGGCCAGCACCAGGACGGTGAGGCCGAGCAGCACCTGGGCCCAGATCCAGCCGGTGTGGGCGGCGCCGCCCTCCCGGGTGACGGTCAGCTTGCCGCCGGCGGCCGGGAGCTTGAAGCCCTGGGCCCAGCCGTCGACCGTGGTGGACTCCAGTGCGGTGCCGTCCACGGTGGCCTTCCACTCCGGGGCGGCGGACTCGGCGAGCCGCAGCACCCGGCCGTCCGGGCCGGCCGGGACGGTGGCGGACAGGTCGCGGGCCCCGGACGGGACGACCACCGGGTTGGCGCCCGGGGCGGTGATCACCGCGCGGACCGCGGGGGTGCCGTTGACCTGCCAGAGCGCGGCGGCGCCGTCCTGGTTGGCCTTGACCAGGCCGGGGGTGGTGTCCAGGACGTCCTTGAAGACGTCGATCACCGGCTGCTGGACCAGCACGTAGGCGATGCCGTAGCCGGCCAGGGCACTCGCCTGGTCGGCACCGGAGCCGGCCAGCAGGCTGCCGACCACCTTGTTCAGGCCGTCCTGGGTACCGGTCGCCGGGTCGACGGTGGACTCGGCCTGGCCGAGCGTCAGACCCGCGCCGCGCAGCACGGTGTAGCGGACCGCGGCGCCGTTCTTCTCCCCGGTGACGACCAGGGTGCGGGCCCGGTCGGTGGTGCCGGCCTCCTCCGCGATGAACGCGGGGACCTGGTCGGCCTGGCCGCGGTGCAGCGGACCGCCGGCGCCGGTCAGCGCCCACCACAGTCCGGTGCCCAGCGGAGCCAGCACGGCCGCGGCCACCACCAGGGCGGCCACCGGCTGGCGCCAGCCGAAGGCGATCCCGGCCACCCGGGCGTTGGCGCCGTCGGCACCGAT
>NZ_JAHSQD010001158.1 GCF_020103755.1 Streptomyces sp. LS1784 | reverse complement strand
GGCCGGTGTGCCGCTCGGCAGCCCGCCGCGCCGCCCGGCCGCCGGAGCGGCCGTGGACTCCACTCCCGCTCCCGCTGCCGGCGCCGCCTCCGCTCGCCGGGAGGATGGTCGTCCTGTCGTCGCTGTTCACGTGGCCACGCTTTCTGTTCCGGTCGACTGGTCGGGTGCCGACACTTGGGAGACCTCCCGGCGGGGCGCCGATAACAGAAACTCCGAACGAATGTCCGGCGGTCGGGCCGCGGACTCAGCCGGCCGGGGCCTCCGGAGCCATGTCGTAGGTGAGGAACCTGGTCCGGGTGGCGACCTGGTCATACTTTCCGCGGGCCCGGTAATTGTCCTCGGAGGTGATCCAGCGGACGGTGTTCCACCCGCGTTCCGCCGCGATTTCCCGCAGCCGGCCCAACAGCGCGTCCACCGCTCCGCCGCCCCGGACCTCCGGCGCGACGAACAGGTCGTCCAGGAAGCACCCGACGGCCCCGTGCAACGGCCGCGAGAACGGCCGGTAGTGCGCGAGCCCGACCGGCCGGCCGGTCTCGTCCCGCACCAGCAGTCCCGCCAGTTCGTGCCCCGGGTCCGTCAGCCAGGACCACACCAGCTCGGCCTTCTCCTCCGGAATCGGCACGCGGTAGAACTCGCAGTACCCGCGGAAGAGTTCACGCCAGGCTGTGTAGTCACCGGCTTCGGGCGCGCCGACGCTCCAGCGGGCCGTGGGGATGTCGTTCATCTCGGTCTCCATCACTCAGCGGGTGGTACGGGCCCCCAGCATGACGCCCCGTCGCCCCGCCGCTGATCACCTCCCCGGCCAAGACCAGCCACCACCTACGCCACTGCGGCGCCTTGCGGAGCGGGCCCGCGCACCCCGGGCCGGGCGCAGCGCCACCCGGTCCTCGGGCGTCAGCCCGGCTCGGCACCGAGCCGGCCGCC
>NZ_JAHSQD010001157.1 GCF_020103755.1 Streptomyces sp. LS1784 | reverse complement strand
GCCGCCGCGGAGGTCGCGGGGGCCGACAGGAGGGCGGCCGGGCCGAGGGCGGCGGCCAGCAGCGGGGCGGCGAGACGGACCCCGATGGTCTTGCGCATGCCAACTCACTTTCATCGATCCAGGGGAGCGGTGACGGCAGATCAGGGAGAAGGAGGCGGAGCACCCGTACGGACGGCGGCGGTCCACCGGCGGTGTCTCACAGAATCGGGGCACCGGACTCCGGGGTCAATGATTGACGTTAGGAGAGTTTCCCAATGGTGCTCCAGTGGCAACCCGCGATGGCCCGCGGAGCACTTGGGAAGCCTCCCTGACCATGGCTGCTGACGCGCCCCCGTCGGGTCGCGATCCTGAACTCCGCGTCCCCGGTGGCCACCTGAGTTCGCGCGGCGCCCCTCCCCGAAACTCCGACGCGCTCGTCCCTCCCCCCGAAGCTCCCACGCGCTCGTCCCTCCTGCGCCCGCCCCCTGGGCCTCCCCTGCGCCCGCCCCCACGTGGTCAGAGGATCGAACCGGCAACGACACGGCGTTCACCGCGCCGTTCACCGTCACCGCGATGACCGACCCGGGCTACCCCTGCCGCCACCCGCCCGGCCCGGCTCCCGGCGCCCACCACGCGGGGCGATCCGCGGCTGCTGTCCCGGCGCTCAACAACCTGGCCCACACGCTCTTCCGGCCGGGCCGAGGCGCTCCGGCACTGGGAGCGGGCCCTGGAACCGCCCCCGAGCGGTGGCGGATGACCCGTCAGGTGGAGCTGGCGCGGGCCAGACCGGCGCGCCTGAGGCCGTGACCGGCCCGGTCAGCCGTTCCAGGAGCCGGCCGTGGTCGTCGTCCGGGCCGGGGCGGCCGTCCCGGACGAGGTGGCGGTCCAGGTCGCGCCGCCCGAGGTGGTCGTCCGCACGCCCGGGGCCGAGCCGCCGCTCGCCGGGCCG
>NZ_JAHSQD010001156.1 GCF_020103755.1 Streptomyces sp. LS1784 | reverse complement strand
TCGGCCGCGGTGCGCGGGGGACGTTCACGCCGCCGGGGCGGCGTACCAGCGCCAGTCGGTGCGCGGCGGGTGGCCGGGCAGCGGGGCGCGGCCGGTGGCCCAGAGGAGGGTGGGCCAGGGGTCGGCGATCGGGACGTCGGGGAAGAGCCGGGTGAGGGCGCGCTCGCACAGGTGGGCGGGCGGGCTCCAGGGCAGGCCGAGGCCCTGGGTGACGTCGTGGAGGTGGACCAGCGTCTCGACCAGGCTCATGGCCACGAAGCCGGTCGGGTCGGCGAGCCCCCACGGGTGGTACGCCCGGGCCTCCGGCGGGGTGACGCGGGCCACGGCGACCATCAACCCGCCGCTCGCCTCCAGGACTTCGAGTAGTCCGTCGGGGCCGGCGGCCGGCTCGGCGCGCACGAAGTTGTGCGGCGCCCCGGGCGAGCGGCGGGTCGCCGCGAAGGGCACGTACCGGTCTTGCGGCGGCCGGGCCGGGCCGAGCTGGGCGGCGTAGGCGAGCAGGTCGTCGGCGAGGTGCTCGACCGTTTCCCGGCAGGTCCAGTCGACCGGGCCGGCGGTCCGTGACCAGTCCGCGTCCGCCGGGGCGGCGCGCAGGGTGTCGACGGCGAGGCGCAGGGCGAGGGCGAGGTCGTCCGGGGTGGGTGAATCGATCATGCCGGGACGGTAGCAAGGCCCCGGGGCCGGAGCCCGCGGAAGGTCCGGCCGCCCGGCCTCCGGCGGACCGGCCCGCCCTGTCGGTGGGGCCGGGTAGTCTCGACGGCTACGGACGGCAAGGAGAAACGTGACGATCCCCCCGCAGCACCCGGAGCAGCAGGCCCGCCCCGGCGGCTGGATCTCCACCGGCCTGAGCTGGCGGGACGGCCACGCCGTGCTCGGGGCCGCGCGCGGCGCCCGGGTGCACGAGCGCGCCGTCGCGCCGGGGGCGGAGGTCG
>NZ_JAHSQD010001155.1 GCF_020103755.1 Streptomyces sp. LS1784 | reverse complement strand
GACGGCCGCGCGGACCGGCCCCGGCCCCGGCGCGCGCCGCGCCGCCGCGTTCGGACGCCCGGATCAGCGGAGCGACCGCCGTCCGGCTCAGTGCATGGCAGAACGGCACCAGCACGGCCATCGCGATCGGCGCCAGCAGCAGCACCACGGCGACGGCGAGCGCGAATCCGCCGATCACGTCGGTCGGGTAGTGGACGCCCATGAACATCCGGCAGAAGCCCTGGAGGAGCGCCAGCCCGCCGGCGATCCAGCCCAGCCTGCGGTTCACCAGGAACAGCGCCACCGCGACGCCCATGGTCATGGTCGAGTGGTCGCTGACGAAGGAATGGGTGCCGGCCTTGCCGTCCACCAGCACCAGCAGCCCGGGATGGTCGACGAAGGGGCGCGGGCGGTTCACGATCGCGGCGATCGGCAGGTTGGCCAGCTCGGCGACGGCCACCGAGAGCGGCACCCAGAGCAGCCCGGCCATCGCCACCGGCGCGTCCGGACGACGTCGGGCCTGGAGCCAGGCCACCAGGCCGAGCATCGCCAGGCCGATCAGGATGCCGTACTCGCCGATCCACGAGACCAGGTGGTCCAGCCACTGCGGGGAGCGCTTGGCCAGGCCGTTGACGGCGTAGAGCAGGTCGAGGTCGGGGTTGGTCGTGTCGGCAAGCGGCGTCGACACGCCGCACCTCCTTCTGGTCCGCTGCATCTGATCGTCATGGCCGGGGGCCGTCCCGTGCGGGAAGCTGATGGGAGGCCACCGGAAGAAACGTCATTTCCGAGGCACAGCGTTCCACGGAAACGCGCGGTTATCGAAACTTGACTCAGCGTCCACAGCGCGCACACAGGTACCGGCCGCACCGGCCCCACCGGGCCTACCGTCCCGCCCCGGTGGGGCTCGGGCCGGCCTGCGCGGGCGGGGCGGCGGTCGCGGACCGGCCGGGGGTCGCCG
>NZ_JAHSQD010001154.1 GCF_020103755.1 Streptomyces sp. LS1784 | reverse complement strand
GCTGCTCGCCGAGATCGGCCACCTCGCCCAGGAGCGGGTCGCCGCCACCGCCGTGCGGCTCACCCACAGCAACGCCCCACTGGTCGGCCCGCTGGACCCGCAGGCCGTCGGCCCCGAGGCGGTCCGGGCACTTCAGGCCGTCCTGGACGCCGCCCAGGCCGCCCTCGCCGACGAACGCGAGCGGGTGGACGCCGCCGCCCGCGCCGCCATGCGCGGCGCCACCTCCCGGATCCAGACCCTGCTGTACCAGATCCAGAGCCTGGTCCAGCAGCTCCAGCACGAGAACGACGACCCCCGGCTGCTGGAGGTCGACTTCCGCAACGAGGTCGCGCTGCGCCGGATCCAGACCGTCGCGGTGCTCTGCGAGGCCTGGCCGGGCCTGGCCCGCACCGACTCGCCGCTCGCCGAGGTGGTCGTCGGCGCGCTCTCCCGGGTGCCCGGCTACGCCCGGATCAAGGTCGCCAACCACCTGCGCGAGCAGCACCTCGCCGTGGTCGCCCGGGCCGCCGAGCCGATCGCCGTCACCCTCGCCGAACTGCTCGCCAACGCCACCGCCTACTCCCACCCGGAGACGGACGTCCCGGTCACCGTCCAGCAGGGCGGCCGCGGCGCGCTGGTGATCATCGACGACAGTGGCATCGGCATGGACGAGGACCAGCTGCGCCGCGCCCGCCGGCTGCTGGCCGGCCCGCCGGACATGCTGCTCACCGAGCTCGGCAACCCGCCCAAGACCGGCTTCGCGGTGATCGGCAAGCTGGCCCGCCAGTACGGCTTCTCCTGCCACATCGAGCCCTCGCCGTACGGCGGCATGCGGACCATCCTGCGCATCCCGGCCGCGCTGGTGACCGTGGTGGACGACGAGCGGCCGCTGTCGGTGCTCACCCCGCTGCCGCTGCGCGGCGGCGCCGGCCCGGCCCCGGCGCCCACCGTCGCGGCCGTCCC
>NZ_JAHSQD010001153.1 GCF_020103755.1 Streptomyces sp. LS1784 | reverse complement strand
TGGAAGAAGGAGACGTGGCCGCGGGTAAAAGCACCGCGGCGGCCCGCGGGGCCTGGCTCGTCTTTGAGGACGAAGCCGGGCAGTCGATGAGGCCGCCGCGTGCCAGGACCTGGGGCAGGCTCGGCTGCACCTCGGTCGTGCGGGTGCGCGGCCGGGGAGGCGGCCGGGTCTCCATGGCGGGACTGAGCTGCTACAAACCCGGTCAACGGTCCCGGATGTTCTACAGCTTCCATGTCCACCGCGGCCGCAAGGGCGAGAAGAAGGGCTTGACCTGGCAGGACTACCGGGACCTGCTCATCCGCGCACACATTCAGCTGGGCGGCCCGATCGTGCTCGTGTGGGACAACCTGCGCGCCCACCTGATGCCGCCGATGCAGGAGTTCATCGAGGCGAACAAGGGCTGGCTGACTGTCTTCCAACTCCCGTCGTATGCACCGGACCTCAACCCGCAAGAGGGGATCTGGTCGCTGGTCAAGCGCACCATCGGCAACCTCGCCGCCGCCAACCTCGACCAGCTCGCCCGAGCCGTCAGGCGCAGCCTGAAGCAGATCCAGTACCGCCCCCACCTCATCGACGGATGCCTCGCCACCACCGGCCTGATCATGGACGGTTGACCACCTTCAGACCGACATCACGACTTCAATTTCAGTAGTGGGCAGTCATCTCGCCCGAAGAGTGATCGAGAAGGACGCGTACGACTTCCTGCGGGGCGTCCCGGCTGATCAGCCTAGTTCCAAAAGTGTGTGGCGCCATTGATGGGGCGTCAGATGGACCGGTCGGCCGTGTTCGTTCTGGACGTCGCATCGCTCAAGCCAGCGGTCGAGCTAGGGCCTGTGTGATGTCGTGATCAATATTGCGGTTTCGTGCTTGCTCGAAAGCGGGATCCGGTAGGACGTTGCGTGTGACACGTAGGCAACTCACCGACGAGCAGTGGACGTTCATCGAGCCGT
>NZ_JAHSQD010001152.1 GCF_020103755.1 Streptomyces sp. LS1784 | reverse complement strand
CCGGCCTGCGTCCCCGCCCGCTGCCCGACCCGGCCGCGGCACCGGGCCTCCTGACCCCCGAGGAGCTGCGCGCCCTGTTCGCCCTCCGCGCGCCGCTGCGCGAGCAGGCGCTCTGGCACCTGCTGCACGAGTCCGGCGCCGCGATCGAGACCGTCCTCGCCCTGGACACCGACCACCTCGACCTGCCCCGCCGCCGCACCCTCCCCCACCCGGACCGCACCCCCGTGCACTGGCAGTCCGGCACCGCCCGGCTGCTCCCCCTCCTGGTGGCCGGCCGCGCCACCGGCCCGCTCTTCCTCACCGACCGCCGCGCCCCCGCCGGCGCCCCCGCCCGCGACCGCTGCCCGTACACCGGCCACGCCCGCCTCTCCTACCGCCGCGCCGCCGAACTCTTCACGGCCCACACCCGGCCGCTCGGCCCGGGCTGGACGCTCCGCCGACTGCGGGCGGGGCGGTAGGACGGAACGGAAAGGCGTCGAGCGGGAAGGCGGGGCCGGGAAGTCGGGGCGGGAGGGCGTCGAGCCGGAAGACGGGCCGGGAAGGCGTCGAGCAGTGGCCTCCGGCCGAGCTGCGAAGGGCTCCGACGCACCGTTACGCAGCCGATGGGCGGCCGTGACATGACCGGCCGAGGACCGCGACACGGCGCTCCTACCGTCATCCACGACGCCCCGGCCGAACCGGCCGGAGGGCGTCCGCGACGAGGACGTACGCGTCCGGCGCCGACGACGGACGTCCCGCGACACCAGCACGCCGGGTCCCGCGAACCGCACCGCGGACCGGCGGCCACCACGCACCGACCGATGCAGAGGGAGACACCCCGTATGAGCAGGAGCCGCACCCACCACTCGCCCGCCCGCCGCGTCCTGGCGGCCTGCGCCCTGACCGGCGCCGCACTGCTGGCCACCGTCACCGGCGGGCAGGCCTGGGCCGACGCCGCGCCGAAGCCCGCCG
>NZ_JAHSQD010001151.1 GCF_020103755.1 Streptomyces sp. LS1784 | reverse complement strand
GGGCCGGGTGGACCAGAACTGCCGCGCCGCGTCCGCGCTGCGCCCGGCCAGCCAGCGGGCGTGGTCGCGCAGGTCGGGGCGGCGCTCGCCGCCGGGCAGCACACCGCCGGTCAGGTAGGCGCGGTAGAAGGACTGGAGCAGCAGCCGCACGCTCCAGCCGTCCAGCATCGCGTGGTGGTAGGTGAGCAGGACCCGCGTGCCGGGCCCCTCCTCTGCGTCCGGCGGGGCGTCGACGAGGGTGGTGCGCAGCAGGGCGGGGCGGCGCAGGTCGAAGCCGCGCCGACGGTCGGCGGCGAGCAGGTCCTCCCAGTCGGCGGTGCCGTGCCGGTGCCGGGTCACCTCGGGGACGGCGTGCTCGTGCAGCACCATCCAGGGGTCGTCGGTGCCGTCCTCGTCCCAGTCGAAGGCCGCGCGCAGCACCGTCTCGTGGTCGAAGACGGACTGCCAGGCCGCGGTGAAGCGCTCGGTGTCCAGCGGCCCGTGCCAGTTCCAGGACAGCTGCTCGACGTGCCGCCCGCCGGGTTCGCCTTTTCCGATCACCTGGCTCAGCAGCTCCCGCTGGAGCGCGCTGGTGGGCACGGTGACCGGCGCCGGCGGGTGCGCGAGCGCCTCGCGCAGCTCGTCCAGCACTCCGACGGCGCGGGAGAGCGAGCCGGGGGCGATACCGACGAACAGCCGCCGCCCGCCGTCCGGGGCGCCGTCACGCCCGTCCTCGACCAGTACCGCCCGCAGCCGGGGGCCGGCGGCCAGGCTGCGTCCCAGCTCCACCAGCACCCGGTCGAGCCCGTCCGGGCCGTCCACCGTCCGCTGCCAGAGCAGGTCCGCCGGGAGGCGGCCGGCGGCCTCGGGGACGACGGTCCGCAGCGCGGCGCGCAGCGTCTCCGGCTGGTACGCCCGGTGCAGCTCGACCAGGACGAACTCCGGCACCCGGGCGGGCCGTTCGGCGGCCTGC
>NZ_JAHSQD010001150.1 GCF_020103755.1 Streptomyces sp. LS1784 | reverse complement strand
GGGGCAGGGCGGCGGGGCGCGGCCGGCGGCGCAGGCGGCGGACGGCGCCGGTCAGCGCGTAGCCCGCGAAGCCGGTCAGGCAGAGCAGGGTGGCGACGGCCTCGAACCAGGTGGACTCGTACCAGGGGAGCGGGTCGAGCGCGCGGCTGCGGGCGTCCTGGGGCGGGGCAGGGTCGGCGGAGGCCTCGGGGAGGCCGGTGGCGAGCCGTTGGATCCAGGCGGACTCGGCGGCGGCGTAGTCCGCCGGGAGCCGGTCGGGCCGGTCGTAGCCGTCGTCCCGGGTCAGGTGCAGGTTGTGCCGGACGCCGGGGACGGTGCGCAGTGTGTAGTGGGTGTTGCCGCCGCGGTCGAGGGCCTGGCGGATGATCGTCGCGCTCTCCTCGGGGGCGGCCTCGCGGTCGAGCGTGCCCCACTCGGCCAGGACCGGCTGCCGGACCCGCTCCCACGCCGGCACCGGGTCGTAGTCGGCCTCCGGGAACAGCCCGGCGGCCCTGAGCTGCCGGACGGAGGTGTCCGAGAGCGCGGTGAGCAGCGAGCCGGAGACACCGGCGTGGCGCAGGTAGCCCCGGTACGCCCAGGCCTGCTGGCGGGCCGGGGTGAGGCCGACCGCGCCGGCGGTGACCAGGTACGTCACCTCGGCGGAGCGGCTGGCGGCGAGCGAGGCCGCCCAGGCGCCCTCGGACAGGCCCCACAGGCCGACCCGGTCCGGCGCGACTTCGGGCCGGGTGCGCAGCAGCCGGACGGCGGCCAGGGCGTCGTCGGCCAGCTGCCCGTAGTCCCGGTGGGTCATCGAGTAGCCGTCGGTGCGCTTGTCGAAGATCAGCGTGGTGACGCCGTGCCGCGCGTAGGACTCGGCGGCGGCCCGCAGCTCGGCCAGCGGGCCCGGGCCGGCCCCGGGGAGCATGACCAGTCCGGGGCCCCGGGTGCCGGCCGGCGCGGCGGGTGCGGCCAGCACC
>NZ_JAHSQD010000115.1 GCF_020103755.1 Streptomyces sp. LS1784 | reverse complement strand
GGGGCGGCGGCCTCGGCCATCGGCGGGCGGCCGACCACCGGGATGCCGTGCGCGGGCGTGCCGCCCTGCGAGGGGCCGCGATCGGCCAGCGAGCGGACCGGCACCTGGCCGGTCATCAGCGAGGGGTCCGGAATCGGCGGACCGGCGTGCAGCGGCCGGCGCGGCTGCTGAGCCTGCGTCATCGGCTGCTGCGGCTGCATCTGGACGGGCTGCTGCTGGACGGCGTGCTCGGCACCGAGCACCGGCGGGTCCACCGGCGGCCAGGAGGGTTCGACGGGTGTGCCGTCCTGCTGCGGCACGAGCGGCACCTGCTCGGCCGGGACGGCCGCCGCCGGCTCGCCCCAGGAGCCCTGCGGGCCGGGCATCAGCAGCACGTCGTCATCGTCGTCCAGGCCGTCCGGCGTGTCGGGCTGGTCGAGGAAGTGGAAGGCCGGACGCGGGGCGCCCTGGTCGACGGCCCAGCCCTCGCCGGGGTGGCCGGGCTGGGGCACACCGGGAACGCCGTAGCCGTGCTGGCCCTGCGGCGGGACGACGCCCGCACCCGGGGGCATCGCACCGGGGACCCCGCTGATCGGGGCCGCCGGGTTGGGGATCGCACCGCCGTCCGTCGCGACGCCCTGGACGGGTGCAACGCCCGCGACGCCCTCCGGTCCGCCGAGCGGGTCCGGCCCGGCGTGCAGGTGCTCGGGCAGTCCCTCGCCCGGGACGTGGCCGCCATCGGTCATTGTCAAAGCTCCTTCCAGGCCGCTGCCGCGCCCTCGGCGACACGATCACCGATCGCAGCGCCCATCCGCACGGGCCGAACCAGCACCGGCCCGCCCCTAACCACACGCGGCCGCCGCGCCGTGGCGCTGCGGCCCAAGTCCATCCGGCGCACTGCGGCACCCCGGCCCGGCGCACCGCCCGTACGGGGCGGCACATCGTCTGAAACAACGACAGGCCGGAGCAACCGGCACGACCGCACCGGACCCTACGGCATTCTCCAGGTCCGACACGCGGCCCGTCGAATTGCCCACACTCCGAGCGGAATCGGATTGCACCACGTCAAAAAGGTGACAAACCGACCGAATCGGGTGGGTCGCCGACCGATCAGCCGACCAGGACGTCACACTACCGGCCCGGCGCGGTCACCTCTCGAATCGGTGTCCGGATGCGACCTGGATCACCGTCGACGCCACCGGACGGCCCCGGTGCACGCCCACGGCCTTCACACGATCTGCTCACCCCAGAGCACCAGCGCGCCGGTTCCGCCCGCCCCCAGCGTCAGCCCGTCACCCTCCCCCACCGGCCGCAACGGGGTCGCCTGGAGCAGCGCGCCGTCCGCCCGGTAGCCGGCCCCGGCGATCGCCCGGCGGACCTCCTGCGCCTCGGTGAGGGTCCGGGGCAACGCGACGAACCGCTCCGGCCGGCGGGCCAGCACCGCGCGCACCACGTCGAGGCCGCCGGACTCCACCACCGCCGCGTCCGGCTCCGGCAGGCCGCCCAGCACCTCGGGGCCGCTCCCGTACACCGCCTCCACCTCGACACCGTAGCGGCGGGCGTTGACGGTCAGCCGGGCGCAGGCGGAGCGGGAGCCCTCGACCGCGACCACGGCGGCACCGAACCGGGCCGCCTCCACCGCGAGGGCTCCGCTGCCGGCGCCGACCGACCAGACCAGGTCCCCGGGGCGTGCACCCAGACGGGCCAGGACCAGGGCGCGCACATGGGCGGGCAGTGCTTCCGGCGCGCCCGATTCGCCCTCCGCGCGCCCGGCGCCCGCGTAGGCGTCACCCGGGAGCGCCCAGCCGCGTTCCGCGCCGGGGTAGCCCACCGGGCGCCCGGCGAGCCAGCCGGCCGCCTCGTCCACCGCCCCGGCCTGGGCGCCGCCGCCGATCACCAGCACCACGTTGGGGTCGCGCCACACGTGGTCGGCGATCCGGTCGGAGGTGAGGACGGTGACGTCCTCGTCGGGGGTGCCGAGGGCCTCGCAGACCACGAAGGTCCGGTGCACCCCGCGCAGCATCAGGGCGAGTTCGGCGGGCCCGGCGCCCGGCGCGGTGAGCACCGCGACCTTGGGGTGGGCCCGGCAGATGTTGGCCGCGCGGCGCAGCCGTCCGCCGTGCGCGCTGACCACCTGGGCGTCCTCCCAGGGCATGCCGGCCCGGGCGAAGGCGGCGGCCACCGAGGAGACGGCGGGCAGCACCTCCAGTTCGAGGCCGTACTCGGGGCGGCGCAGGGTGCGCACCACCCCGAAGAAGCCCGGGTCGCCCTCGGCGACCACGACGGCGGCGCCGCGGTGCTCGGCGATCCTGCGGGCGGCCTGCTGGATGTTGCCGAGAGTGATCCGCTCGGCGGACTCCGGCACCGGGAGTGCGGTCAGTTGGTAGGGGGCGCCGGCCACCAGGGTCGCCGCGGCCAGGGCCGCGCCGGCGGCCTCGGTCAGCGGGGTGCCGTCCCACCCGATGACCGTGATCCGGTCAGCCATCTGCGGCCGTTCTCCCTCGACTCGGTGCACCACTCGATCCGCCGTCGTGCGGCGCCGGTGCAGAGGCTACCGGGTGCGATCCCCCGGAAGCCGACATCTCGCACACATGTCCGCGCCGGGTGAACAGCAGACGGGCGGGGGCGGCGGCGCTCAGTCGCGCAGCACGTAGCGGTGGTTGCCGTGCCAGCCGTCGCGCTGCACCTCGGGCGACTCCAGGTCCTCCGGCAGCAGGCTCCACAGGATGAGGTCGCTGCGGCTCTCTCCCCCGGCCCGGCGGCTGGGAGGTTCCCCCACGGCCACCTCGCCGGACTCCCCGCGGACTATCCAGGCGCTGCGCAGCACGCCCTCGCTGATGCCGCCGATCTTCTGGGCGACCTGCTGGGCGGCGGTGTTCCCGGCGGCGGTGCGCAGCTCCAGGCGCAGGAAGCCGCGGTCCTCGAACAGCCACTGGGCGACGCCGAGGACGGCCTCCGGGGCGTAGCCCTCGCCGCGCGCCCAGACGGCGGTGACGTAGGAGATCTCGGTGCTGCGCAGGCGCCAGTCGGTGTTGCGCAGTTCGACCAGGCCGACCAGGCGCTGGGTCAGGTGCTCGGTGACGGCGAAGACGATGCCGCGGCCGGCGGTCCGGTGGGCGGGGGCGAGGGTGCGGGCGAGCTCGGCCGCGTACTCCTCGGTGAAGGGGTGCGGCAGGTCCGTCCAGGCGAGCACGAGGTCGTCGGCCATCATCGTGGCCAGGCCGGGGGCGTCGTCCTCCGCCAGGGGCCTCAGCAGCAGCCGTTCGGTGCTGATGGCGGTCTCGGGGAAGCTCGCTGCCATGCCGTCTCTCCTCGCCGGGTCGTGAACACAACACCGTACGCCTCCGTCGTGCCCCGGGTGCCACGCGGTGCGCTGCCCGCACGACGGTACGTCAGAACGCGGTCGGCCGGAGTGTCCCTGCGCATACTGCCCGACCGGGCCCCCGCCGAGGTGCGGCGGGGGCCCGGTCGGGATCAGGACGTCGAGCGGACCACGGCTCAGAAGGCCGGGATGACCGAGCCCTGGAAGGTGTCGTCGATGTACTTCTTGACCTCGTCGGAGTGCAGCAGCTCGGCCAGCTTCTTGACCCGCGGGTCGTTCTCCTTGCCCTTCTTGACCGCGAGGATGTTGGCGTACGGGTTGCCGTCGGCCTTCTCCAGCACCAGGGCGTCGGTGGCCGGCTTCAGACCGGAGTCGATCGCGTAGTTGCCGTTGATGACGGCGGCGTCGAGGTCGGCGACGGAGCGGGGCAGCTGGGCGGCCTCCAGCTCCTTCCACTTGAAGTTCTTCGGGTTGCCGGTCACGTCCGCCGGCGTGGCGGCGGTGGTGACGCCGTCCTTGAGGGTGATCAGCTTGTTGTCGGCGAGCAGCTTGAGCGCGCGGCCCTCGTTGGTGGCGTCGTTCGGCAGACCGATGGTGGCGCCGTCCGGCAGGTCGGTGATCGCCTTGACCTTCTTGGAGTAGACGCCCAGCGGCTCCAGGTGCACGGGCTCGACCGACACGATGTTCGTGCCGTGCTTCTTGTTGAAGTCCTCCAGGTACGGGACGTGCTGGAAGAAGTTGGCGTCGGCCGACCCGTCCTGCACCGCCGTGTTGGGGGTCACGTAGTCGGTGACCTCCTTGATGTCGAGCTTGAGGCCCGCCTTCTCCGCGAGGTTGTCCTTGACGTACTTCAGGATCTGGCCGTGCGGGGTGGGGCTGGCCACGACCTTGAGCGGAGCGTTCGCGTCCGAGGAGGAGGACCCGGAGCTGCCGCAGGCGGCGAGCGAGAGGGCGACGCCGGCGGTGGCGAGGATGCTGGTGAACTTCAGGGCGTTGCGCACGAAAAGTGCCTTTCTGCGTGGAACGGGGAGCCGCGTCCGGGGTCGGACGGGGGAGGTCTAGGAGGCGACGAGGTCCTTGTCGGGAGCCGTCGCGCGGCCGAGCAGCCTGGTCCGGCCGCCGGTGCGGCCGCGGTGGGAGAGCCGCTGGACGGCGAAGTCGCCGATCAGCTGGACGGCGGTGACGATGATCACCAGCTCGGCCACGATGACCCACATGAAGGCGGTCTCGAAGCGCTGGTAGCCGTAGTTGACGGCGAGGGTGCCGAGGCCGCCGCCGCCGACCGTGCCGGCCATCGCGGAGTAGCCGATCAGGGTGATGACCGTGGTGGTGACCGAGGCCACGATGCCGGGCAGGGCCTCGGGCAGCAGGGTCTTGCGGACGATCGTCCAGGTGCTGCCGCCCATCGACTGGACCGCCTCGACCAGGCCCCGGTCGACCTCACGGACGGAGGTCTCGACCAGGCGGGCGAAGAACGGGATGGCGCCGATGGTCAGCGGCACGGTCGCCGCCTGCCAGCCGATGGAGGTGCCGACCAGCCAGCGGGTGAAGGAGATCAGCGCGATCATCAGAATGATGAACGGCACCGCACGGGCGATGTTCACGACGGAGCCGATGGCCTTGTTGACGGCCCGGTTGGCCAGCAGGCCGCCCTTGTCGGTGAGCACCAGCAGCACGCCCAGCGGCAGGCCGAGCAGCACGGTGACGAGCGCGGACACCCCGACCATCCGGAAGGTCTCCTGGGTGGCGGGCCACATCAGTTCCTGCATCTGGTCCCAGGTCATGCCACCGCTCCGTTCGCCGCACCTATCACGTCCACCTGCAGGCCCTGCTCGCGCAGGTAGCCGATCGGCACCACGTTGTCCTGGTGGCTGCCGGACAGCTCGACCCGCATCCGGCCGACCATCCGGCCGGCGATGGTCTCCACCGCGGCACCGAGGATGTTGATGTCGATCTGGTACGTGCGGGCGAGCTGGGAGACGAACGGCTGGGCCGAGCTGTCGCCCTGGAAGGTGATCTCCAGCACCGTGGAACCGGGGTGGCCGGTGCCGAACTCGCTGAGCGGGAACAGTTCGCGGGACAGCTCCGAGCCGGGCTTGGCCAGCAGGTCGGTGAGTTCGCCGGACTCGACCACCCGGCCGCCGCGCATCAGGGCGGCGGAGTCGCAGACGGACTTGATGACGTCCATCTCGTGGGTGATCAGCAGGACGGTGAGGCCCAGCTGCTGGTTGAGGTCGCGCAGCAGCTTGAGGATCGAGCGGGTGGTCTCCGGGTCGAGCGCCGAGGTGGCCTCGTCGGAGAGCAGCACCTTGGGGTCGCCGGCCAGCGCCCGGGCGATGCCGACGCGCTGCTTCTGCCCGCCGGAGAGCTGGTTGGGGTAGCTGCGGGCCTTGTCGCCGAGGCCGACCAGGTCGAGCAGCTCGGCGGCCTTGCGGCGGCGCTCGGTGCGGTCCAGCCCGATGATCTCCAGCGGGAGCTCGACGTTCTGCTGCACCGTCCGCGAGGAGAGCAGGTTGAAGTGCTGGAAGACCATGCCGATCCGGCGGCGGGCCTCGCGCAGCTCGCGGCCGGCCCGGTTCTCTCCGCCGGACAGCGCGGTGAGCTCGACCCCGTCCACGGTGACCGTGCCGGAGGTCGGGCGCTCCAGCATGTTCACGCAGCGGATGAGGGTGGACTTGCCGGCACCGCTGGTGCCGACGACTCCGTAGACCTCGCCCGGGCGGACGTGCAGGTCGACGCCGGCGAGGGCGGCCACCTCGCGGCCTCGGGAACGGTAGACCTTGGTCAGGTCCGTGGTGGTGATCACAGCGGCTTTCCGTGGGTCGGGGGCGGGCGGCGTGGGGCGACCACCCGACCGGTTCTGCGGTCGGCGGCGTCGTCACGGCGCTGCGCCGGGAGGGTCCGGACGTACCATCCCCTGCTCGTGGCCATGGACGGCCGGGCGCACGACGGCGTGGCCCTGACGAGTCACCCGGGCCCGCGGGTGGGCGGGCACGGCGGAGGGAGGGGTCCGGGAGGAGGGGCGCGCTCACACGGGCGGGAGCGGCGCCGGAGTCTCGCTTCGGGGCGCGAGGGGGAGGCACCTCAGGGTGCCGGGGGCGGTGGCCCTCAGCAGTGACACATTCGACGACACATGGCACGCTCACCTGCCGGCAGGGTGCCGGTGGGGGTCCAGTTCGTCGTCGCAGTCATGTGAGCCAGTAAAACAGATGGGTCGTTTTCCGCCCAATTATTTCGCGGAGCTGTCCGCAATGCGGACACACAGCGCTGCTACCAGCGCGGATACGGCTCGGCGCCGCCACCGGTGGTCCGGATGGTGACGGCGCCGGGAACCGTGCGGGGGGGGCGGGCTCAGGCCGTCGCGGCGAGCGGCGTCGGGGCGGGCTTCTCCAGGTGGACGAAGCTCAGCCGGCTGTTGACCTGCTCGACCCGGGTCTGACGGTACCCCTGGCGGGCGTACAGCCGCAGGTTGCCGAGGCTGCGGTGGCCGGTGAACAGCCGGTACGCGCTCACCGGGCCTTCCTGGGCCATGCGGCGCTCCAGTGCGTCCAGCAGCCGGCCGCCGAGGCCGTGGCGCTGCATCCGCGGATGGACGACCAGGCGCCCTATCCGGCCGACGCCGTCGACGCCGACGTGGCCGCGGACGGCACCGACCACCTCGTCGCCCAGCCGGGCGACCAGGACGTGCTGCTCGAACAGTTCGGCGCGCAGGCTCTCCAGGCTCTGCGTCAGGGGCTCGATCGCCCAGTCGCCGTACAGCTCGGCCTCGGGCTGGTAGCCGAGGTACTGGAGCTTGAGGATCTGCTCCGCGTCCTCGGCCTCCGCAGCCGAGATGATCACGCTCATGCCCATGTGGAGGGGCCTCCCCAGTCGTCGTGCCCGGCGCGCAGAGGGTGGCGCGCTCACGCTCAGTATCCGAGCGATCGCACCACCGTCAAGAGCTGCGTTCGCCAGCGCTCTACCCGGGTGTCAGGTTCCCTCAACCTTCGCGGGGGCGGACGTGAGGAGGGTCACCTCCCGTGCCGCACGGGTTCCGTCCGGTCGCACGGGCTCCGCTCAGGGGTACCGCTCCGAGTGGAGCAGCATCCGCAGGCAGGCCAGGCAGCGGGAGCGGGTGGGGCCGATCGAACCGCGGGGCATGCCGAGCCGCTCGGAGAGCTCACGGTAGGTGGGCGGCGGGTCCTCGGCCAGCGCGGCGATCAGTTGCGGGCAGCGGCCGGGCAGGGCGGCGACGGTCTCGCGGACCACGCGGCGGCGGCGGTCGGCGAGGTAGACGTCCTCGGCGGAGGGGACGGGCGGGAGGGCGGTGCACACACCGTGCATGACGGCCCGGGGCGGGGCCGGTTACGCCCGGGCCGGGGCGCGGACGCCGGAGGGGCGCGCCGGTCGGACCGCCGCGCCCCTCCCGCGCCCTGCGGGAGATCAGCTCCCACCCCGTCAGGGCTCAGATCCGAGTCCACTCCCGCTGCCGCGCCAGGTCCGCCTTCACCTCGGCGAGCTGGACCGCGACCGCCGAGGGGGCGGTTCCGCCGCGCCCGTTGCGGGCGGCGATGGCTCCGTGGACGCTGAGCACCGAACGCACCTCGGGCGTCAGGTGCCCGGAGATCGCGGCGAACTGCTCGTCCGTCAGGTCGGACAGCTCGATGCCCTCGGCCTCGCAGACCTTGACGCAGGCGCCGGCCACCTCGTGCGCGCCCCGGAACGGCACACCCTGCTTGACCAGCCACTCGGCGATGTCGGTGGCGAGCGAGAAGCCGGCCGGGGCCAGTTCCTCCAGCCGCTCCCGGTGCACGGTGAGGGTGGCCATCATCCCGGTGAACGCCGGCAGCAGCACCTCCAGCGTGTCGCAGGAGTCGAAGACCGGCTCCTTGTCCTCCTGGAGGTCCCGGTTGTAGGCGAGCGGCAGCGCCTTGAGGGTGGCCAGCAGGCCGGTCAGGTTGCCGATCAGCCGGCCGGACTTGCCGCGGGCGAGCTCGGCGATGTCCGGGTTCTTCTTCTGCGGCATGATCGAGGAACCGGTGGAGAAGGCGTCGTGCAGCGTGATGAAGCCGAACTCCTTGGTGTTCCAGATGATCACCTCCTCCGCGATCCGGGAGAGGTTGATGCCGATCATCGCGGTCACGAAGGCGAACTCGGCGACGAAGTCGCGCGAGGCGGTGCCGTCGATGGAGTTGCCGACCGAGCCGCCCTCGAAGCCCAGGTCGGCGGCGACGGCCTGCGGGTCGAGGCCGAGCGAGGAGCCGGCCAGCGCTCCGGAGCCGTACGGCGACACGGCGGTGCGCGCGTCCCACTGGCGCAGCCGCTCGGCGTCCCGGCCGAGGGCCTGCACGTGCGCGAGGACGTGATGGGCGAACAGCACCGGCTGGGCGTGCTGGAGGTGGGTGCGGCCCGGCATCGCGGTGTCCGGGTGCGCCTCGGCGAGCCCGACCAGGGCCTGCTGGAGGTCGAGCAGCAGGCCGCCGATGGTCTTCGCGTGGTCCCGCAGGTACATCCGGAACAGCGTGGCGATCTGGTCGTTGCGCGAGCGCCCGGCCCGCAGCTTGCCGCCGAGGTCGGGGCCGAGGCGCTCCAGCAGGCCGCGCTCCAGGGCGGTGTGCACGTCCTCGTCGGCGACGGTGCCGGTGAAGGTGCCCGCCTCGACGTCGGCCAGCAGCCGGTCGAGGCCGGCCAGCATGCCCGCCAGCTCCTCGTCGGAGAGCAGGCCGGCCTTGTGCAGGACCCGGGCGTGGGCCTTGGAGCCGGCGATGTCGTACGGCGCGAGGCGCCAGTCGAAGTGGACCGAGGCCGAGAGCCTGGCCAGCGCCTCGGACGGGCCGTCGGCGAAGCGCGCGCCCCAGAGGCGGACGTCGGAGGACTGCTCGGCGGTCATCGCGGTGGCTCCTTCATGCATGTGCAGCGGATGGCATAAGTATGCACGACAGTGCATGAAACACACAACCCCGGCCGGACGGTCTCCGTCGGCCGGGGTTCCTCGGGGCGGGGCGGTACTGCGCTCCTCGGGTCGAGGCGCTACTGCGCCTTGGCCTGGGCCAGCTGCATGAGGTGGTCGGCGAGCGCCTGGCCGCCGGCCGCGTCCCGGCTGATCAGCAGGACGGTGTCGTCACCGGCGATGGTGCCGATGATCTCGAACACCTCGGCCTGGTCGATCGCCGAGGCCAGGAACTGGGCGGCGCCCGGCGGGGTGCGCAGCACCACCAGGTTGCCGGAGGCCGTCGCGGAGACCATGAGCTCGCCGGCCAGCCGGGCCATCCTGCCCTCGCTGGCCGACTCCCCCATCGGCGCGCGCGGCGTCCGGTCGCCGCCCTCGGCCGGGACGGCGTAGATCAGCGCGCCGTCCCGGTTGCGGATCTTGACCGCGCCCAGCTCGTCCAGGTCCCGGGAGAGGGTGGCCTGGGTGACCACGAGTCCGTCGTCGGCGAGCAGCTTGGCGAGCTGGCTCTGCGAACGCACGGGCTGGCGGGTGAGCAGGTCCACGATCCGCCGGTGGCGCGCGGTGCGGGTCTGCGGGACCTGCGGCGTCGGGCCGGCGGCGGACGGGCCGGAGTGGGAAGCGGTCATGTGTTCATTCTCCCGGACGACGGTCAACTCGCATCGGCCGGGGCACTCTCGCGCACCGTCCGGAGGATGCCCGGCAACGCGGCCAGGAACGCGTCCGCCTCCTGCTCGGTCAGCACCAGCGGCGGGGCCAGTCGGACGGCGTCCGGGACGGCCGCGTTGACCAGGTAGCCCGCCTCCTGCGCGGCGGACTGGACCTTGGCCGAGACCGGCTCGGTGAGCACGATGCCGAGCAGCAGGCCCGCCCCGCGCACGTGCGAGACCAGCGGGTCACCGAGGGCCTCGACGCCGTGCCGCAGCCGCTCGCCGAGCTTGCGGACGTGCTCCAGCAGGCCCTCGGACGCGATGGTGTCCAGCACCGCGAGCCCGGCCGCGGCGGCCACCGGGTTGCCGCCGAAGGTGGTGCCGTGCTGGCCGGGGGTGAGCAGCTCCGCGGCCGGCCCGAAGGCGAGTACTGCGCCCATCGGCAGGCCGCCGCCGAGCGCCTTGGCCAGGGTGACCACGTCCGGCTCCACGCCCTCGTACGCCTGGTGGGCGTACCAGTGGCCGGTGCGGCCGACGCCGGTCTGGATCTCGTCCAGGACCAGCAGGGTGCCGGTGGCCCGGGTGATCTCGCGGGCCGCCGTCAGGTAGCCCTCGGGCAGCGGGACGGCGCCGTTCTCGCCCTGGACGGGCTCCAGGAACACCGCGGCGGTCTCGGTGGTGACGGCTGCGCGCAGCGCCTCGACGTCGCCGAACGGGACGTGGGTGACATCGCCGGGCAGCGGGCGGAACGGGTCCTGCTTGGCGGGCTGGCCGGTGAGCGCGAGGGCTCCCATGGTGCGGCCGTGGAAGGCGCCCTGGAGGGCGACCAGGTGGGTGCGGCCGGTCCGCCGGCTGATCTTGAAGGCGGCCTCGTTGGCCTCGGCGCCGGAGTTGCAGAAGAACACCCGGCCGCCCGGCCGCCCGTCCAGCTCCAGCAGCCGCTCGGCGAGGGCGATGGTGGGCTCGGCCATGAAGAGGTTGGAGACGTGGCCGAGGGTGGCGATCTGCCTGCTCACGGCCTCGACGACGGCCGGATGAGCGGTGCCCAGGGCGTTGACGGCGATGCCGCCGAGCAGGTCGGTGTACTCCTTGCCGTCGGCGTCCCAGAGCTTGCTGCCCTCTCCGCGCACCAGCGGGATGCGGGGGGTGCCGTAGTTGTCGGTGAAGGAGTGCTGCCACCGCTCGGTGAGCTGCTCGTTGTGCGTCGCGCCAGTCATGCCAGTCCCCCGGTCACGGTCGGTTCGTCGTCCGGCACGACCATCGTGCCGATGCCCTCGTCGGTGAAGATCTCCAGCAGCAGGCTGTGCTGGACCCGGCCGTCCAGCACGCGGGCGGTGCCCACGCCGGAACGGACGGCGCGCAGGCAGCCCTCCATCTTGGGGAGCATGCCGCTGGCCAGGCCGGGCAGCAGCAGGTCCAGCTCGCTCGCGGTGAGCTGGCTGATCACGTCGTCGGAGTTCGGCCAGTCCTTGTAGAGGCCCTCGACGTCGGTGAGGACGACGAGCATCTCGGCGCCCAGCGCGACCGCGAGGGCGGAGGCGGCGGTGTCGGCGTTGATGTTGTAGACGTGGCCGTCGGCACCGCGGGCGATCGAGGAGATGACCGGGATGCGGCCGTCGGCGATCAGCGCCTTCACCGCGCCGGCCTCGATGTTGACGATGTCGCCGACCAGGCCGATGTCGACCTGCTCGCCGTCCACCACCGCGTAGCGCTTGACCGCCGTCATGGTGTGGGCGTCCTCGCCGGTCATGCCGACCGCGAACGGGCCGTGCTCGTTGAGCAGGCCGACCAGCTCGCGCTGCACCTGGCCGGCCAGCACCATCCGGACCACGTCCATGGTCTCCGGGGTGGTGACCCGCAGGCCGTTGGTGAAGTTCGACTCCAGGCCCAGCCGGTCGAGTTGGGCACTGATCTGGGGGCCGCCGCCGTGCACCACGACGGGGTGCAGACCGGCGTAGCGGAGGAAGACCACGTCCTGGGCGAAGGCCGCCTTGAGGCTGTCGTCCACCATCGCGTTGCCGCCGAACTTGATCACGATGGTCTTGCCGTGGAAGCGCTCCAGCCACGGCAGCGCCTCGATCAGCGTCATGGCCTTGGGCAACGCGGTGTTGTTGCGGGCCTGTTCGCCCTTGGGTGCGATCTGCACGGGATTCCCTCGTCGATGGGGGTCCCCTCCGGCCGGAGGCTGGGGGAGGATGTCGCGGGTCAGGGTGTCGCGGCTCGGGGTCTGGCGGCTCGGGGTGTCGCGGATCAGGGGGTCGCGCCTCGGGTGGGCGTGGACGAAGTGACGCGGATCAGGTCGAGTAGGCGCTGTTCTCGTGCACGTAGTCGGCCGTCAGGTCGTTGGTCCACAGCGAGGCGCTCGCCGTACCGGCGTTGAGGTTCGCGGTGATGACGACCTCGCGGCCCTTCATGTCCACCAGGTCGCGGTCCTCGCCCACGCCGCCGGCCCTGCAGACCCAGACGCCGTTGATGGCGACGTCCAGCTCGTTCGGGTCGAAGGCCGCGGAGGTGGTGCCGATCGCGGCCAGCACCCGGCCCCAGTTGGGGTCCTCGCCGTGGATGGCGCACTTGAGCAGGTTGTTGCGGCTGATCGTCCGGGCGACCTCGACCGCCTCGTCCTCGGTGGCGGCACCGGTGACGTCGATCCGGATCTCCTTGCTCGCGCCCTCCGCGTCGCCGATCAGCCGGCGGGCCAGGTCGGCGCTGACCGTACGGACGGCCTCGGCGAACTCGGCCTGCTCCGGGGCGATGCCGGAGGCGCCGGAGGCGAGCAGCAGCACGGTGTCGTTGGTCGACATGCAGCCGTCGGAGTCGATCCGGTCGAAGGTGGTGCGGGTGGCGCCGCGCAGCGCGGCGTCCAGGGCGGCACTGTCCAGGTCGGCGTCGGTGGTGAGGACGACCAGCATGGTGGCGAGGCTCGGGGCGAGCATCCCCGCGCCCTTGGCCATGCCGCCGACCGTCCAGCCGGCCGGGCTGGTGTACTGGGCGGTCTTGTGCACGGTGTCGGTGGTCTTGATCGCGATCGCGGCGGCCTCGCCGCCGGCCTCGGCGAGCTCGCCCGCGGCCAGCGCGACCCCGGGCAGCAGGAGGTCCATCGGCAGCCGCACGCCGATCAGGCCGGTGGAGGCGACGGCGACCTCGCCCGCGTTGAGCCCCAGCTCCGCGGCCGCCTTCTCCGCGGTGGCGTGGGTGTCCTGGAAGCCGAGCGGGCCGGTGCAGGCGTTGGCGCCACCGGAGTTGAGGACGACGGCGGAGACCCGGCCGCCCTTGAGCACCTGCTCGGACCAGAGCACCGGTGCGGCCTTGACCCGGTTGGCGGTGAAGACACCGGCCGCGGCGAGCGAGGGGCCGTCGTTGACCACCAGGGCGAGGTCGGGGGTGCCGGAGGCCTTGATGCCGGCGGTCACTCCGGCGGCCCGGAAGCCCTTGGCGGCGGTCACGCCGACGTTCGTGCTCTTGCTCACGGTGCGACTCCGTTCACGGGGAGGCCGAGCTCCTCGGGCAGCCCCAGGGCGATGTTCATGCTCTGCACCGCGCCGCCGGCGGTGCCCTTGACCAGGTTGTCGATCGCGCTGATCGCGATGATCCGCCCGGCGGCGGCGTCCAGGGCGACCTGGACCAGGGCGGTGTTGGCGCCGTAGACGCTGCTGGTCTGCGGCCACTGCCCCTCGGGCAGCAGGTGGACGAAGGGCTCGTCCGCGAACGCCTCGGCGTAGGCGGCGCGCAGGCTCTGCGCGGTCACCCCGGGCCTGGCCCTGGCCGAGCAGGTGGCGAGGATGCCGCGCGGCATCGGGACGAGGGTGGGGGTGAAGGAGACGGTGACCGGTTCGCCCGCGAGCGGGGTGAGGTTCTGCGCCATCTCCGGGGTGTGCCGGTGGACGCCGCCGACGCCGTACGGGCTGACGCTGCCCATCACCTCGCTGCCCAGCAGGTGCGGCTTGGCGGCCTTGCCGGCGCCGGAGGTGCCCGAGGCGGCGACCACCACGGCCTCCGGCTCGGCGAGTTGCGCGGCGTACGCGGGGAACAGCGCCAGGGAGACGGCCGTCGGGTAGCAGCCGGGCACGGCGATCCGGTTGCTGCCCTTCAACGCGGCGCGGTGGCCGGGGAGTTCGGGCAGGCCGTAGGGCCAGGTGCCGGCGTGGGCGGAGCCGTAGTACTGCTCCCAGTCGGCCGCGGCCTTGAGCCGGAAGTCGGCGCCGCAGTCGATCACCAGCACGTTCGGGCCGAGCTCCTCGGCGACGGCGGCGGACTGGCCGTGCGGCAGCGCCAGGAACACCACGTCGTGGTCTGCCAGCACCTCGGGGGTGGTGGCTTCGAGGACGCGGTCGGCGAGCGGGAGGAGGTGCGGCTGGAGCGCGCCCAGCCTGGTGCCCGCGTTCGAGCCTCCGGTCAGCGCCCCGATCTCCACCTCCGGGTGGCCGAGCAGCAGGCGCAGCACCTCGCCGCCCGCGTAACCGCTCGCGCCGGCGACGGCGACTCGCAATGCCATGGCGTTCCTCCTTCGTCTTGGCATGAATATACGCGCGGCGGAAAATTCATGCAAGGAGTCCGTGCCGGATCCCGCTGGGGCGAGGGCGCCCAGGTCAGCGCTTGACGGCCCGCAGCACCACGAACTTGGGGTTCCCGGCGACGAGTTGGCAGTTGCCGAAGAGGCGGCGCAGCTTGACGTGGTACCCGAGGTGGCGGTTGCCGACCACCCAGAGCTCACCGCCCGGCCGCAGCGCCCGCTTGGCGCCGGTGAACATCCGCCAGGCGGTGGCGTCGGTGGTGGCCTGGTGGGAGTGGAACGGCGGGTTGTTGAGCACCAGGTCCACCGAGCCGGTGGCGATCACGTCCGGGGCCAGGGCATCGGCGGTCAGGAACTCGGCCGGGGGCTGCGGGCCCAGGTTGGTGCGGAAGGTCTCCTCGGCGGAGGCCACCGCCTGGTGCGACTCGTCCACGAACACCAGCTCCGCGCCGGGCCCGGCCAGCGCGGCGGCCGTACCGACCACGCCGTTGCCGCAGCCGAGGTCCACCACCCGGGCACCCGGGGCCGGGACGGGCAGGTGGGCGAGGAAGAAGCGGGTGCCGATGTCGAGCCGCTCGGCGCAGAAGGTGCCCGCGTGGTTGACGACGGTACGGCCGGAGGCGGGGCCGATGTCCGACGGCAGCGCGTAGCGGTGCGGCCACGGACTGGGGCCGGGGTCGAGTGCCGGGTCGGGGGTGCAGAGGATCAGCCGGGCCTTGCGGACGGCCAGCGAGGTGCGGGTCGGGCCGAGGATCCGCTCGAAGAGCTGGAGGGTGGAGGTGTGGATCTCGGTGACCATGCCGGTGCCGATCACCACGGTGCCGTCGTGGACGGCGGGGGCGAGCCGGTGCAGCTGGTCCTCCAGCAGGGCCAGGCTCTTGGGGACGCGCACCAGCAGCACGTCGATCCGCTCCGGCGGGGCGTCCCGCGTGGAGAGCAGTCGGGCCTCGTCGACGGCGGCGCCGGCCCGGGCCAGGTTGGCCAGGGTGGCCTGCCGGCCGAGGTGGGAGTCGGTGATCTGGACCGGCCGGTACTCGGCGAGCGCGGTGGTCAGCGCGCCCCAGCGATCACCGAGGACGGCGACCGTGCGATCGGCCAGCTCCGTCGCCGCGCCGGCCGCGCTGTCGGCCTCGCCCGCGAGGTGGCGCAGCAGGTACTCGTCGGCGGCGTCCCAGGCCCGCAGCCGCTCGCGCGGGTCCACCGGGAAGCGGGTGAGGTCGAAGGCACCCCACGGGGTGGAGAACGGGGACGCGGCGGGCGTGGTCTGCGGATTCATCGTGTTCTCAGGCTATCCGACGGCCTCCGGGAGCAGTTGCGGCCGGATACTGGAAGAGTCCGACCGAGCGAGGTGAGGACGATGGACTGGAAACTCGAAGTCGTGGTGATCCCGGTGTCGGACGTGAACCGCTCGAAGCTCTTCTACGAGGAGCAGGCCGGGTTCACCGTCGACCACGACACCGTACTGCGGGACGGGACCCGGGTGGTTCAGCTGACTCCCCCCGGCTCGCCCTGCTCGATCGTGGTGGGCAAGGGGGTGATCGACTCGCCGCCCGGATCGGTGAAGGGCCTCCAGTTGGTGGTGCCCGACATCGAGAAGGCGCACGCCGAACTGGTGGCGCGGGGCGTGCAGGTCAGCCCGGTCCAGCACTTCGTGGCAGGGGACCGGGTGGACGGGCACGGCGAGGCGTGGAACAACTTCGTGTTCTTCAACGACCCGGACGGCAACGGCTGGGCGGTCCAGGAGACGCCGCCCGCGGCGTAGGCCTTGGGTAGGCTCCGAGGATGGCTGAACACGAGGGAAGCGTGCGGGTGGACAGCTGGATCTGGTCGGTCCGGCTGGTCAGGACACGTGCGCTGGCGGCGGCCGCCTGCCGGGCCGGACACGTCCGGGTGAACGGCGAGCGGGCCAAGCCCGCCCAGGCGCTGAAGCCCGGGGACGAGGTCCGGGTCCGCGAGGAGGGTTACGAGCGGGTCGTGGTGGTGCAGAAGCTGATCCGCAAGCGGGTCGGCGCCGCGGTCGCGGCGGAGTGCCTGGTCGACACCAGCCCGCCGCGGCCGCCGCGCGAGTTCGTCGCGTCGGCCGGGACGCGGGACCGCGGGACCGGGCGGCCGACCAAGCGGGAGCGCCGCGAGCTGGACCAGCTGCGCGGGCACTGAGCGGAGCGGGGCCGTTACGCGGCCGCGGTGGCGAGCACCTTGGCGAGGAAGCCGCCGAGGTTGCCCACCGTACGGTCGATCTGCAGCTCCAGCGGCAGCGACTCGTCGGGCCTGGTCACCAGCGTGGACTTCTTCAGCCCGCGCACGTAGAGCGAGCAGGCGAGGTCGGCGCAGATGTAGGTGCCGACCGTGTTGCCCTCGCGCCCGGCCGCCCCGGCCCGGCGGGCGGCGAGCAGCGCGACCCCCGACCCGGCGTGCGCGGTGATGCACAGCGAGCACACGTTGGTCTTGGTCAGGCTGCGCCGGATCACCGGCGAGCGCAGCGTCACGCCGACCGGCTCGCCCCCGTACGGCGCCACCAGGTACGCCCGGTCGGGCGCGCCCTGGTCCCGCCAGCCGAGGAAGTCCAGGTGCTCCCAGGGCAGCTCGGCCAGCCCCCGGGGCAGGTTGAGCCGACGGGCCTCGCCCTTGGAGCAGTTGACGAAGGACGCGCGGATCTCGTTCTCACTCAGGGGTTCCATGCCGCGGAAGCTAACACCGGCCGGCCCGCCGTGTCGTGCCAATTTCAGCCGGTGCGCACCGGGTGGGCGGCCTGGACGGCGAGCCGCCTCGGGGCGTCCTCGCCGATCCGGGTGAGCAGGTCGTCCAGGGCGAGGAAGGCTTCCCAGCGCTCCCGTCCGGTGGCGGCGGCGAGGCGGTCGACCACCCGGTCCTCCAGGTCCTGGACCCGCTTGTTCTTCCAGGCCTTGTCGGCGAGGCTGACCAGCAGTGACTCGACGGTGACGCCGGGTCCGTCCCAGCTCGCGTGGCTGCGGGCGAAGTGGGCGAGGTGTTCGGGGACGCCGCGGGCGAGCAGCAGGGCGTGTCCGGCGGCCTCGTGCAGGGAGCCGGGTGCGGAGAGCTCTTCGGGGTGGACGGTCTTGCCGATGTCGTGGGTGGCGGCACCGTAGCGGACGGCCTCGCGGTCGAAGACCAGGCCCTCACGGATGCAGAACCCGGCGATCTCCTCGGCCACCTCGTGCACCAGGGCGAGGTGGGCGACCAGGCGGGGCGGGGCGTCGACGGCCCGCAGCAGTTCGGCGACGTCGGGGGGCAGCGGCGGCAGGGCAGCGGTGGTCACACCGCAGGGTAACCACGGCGGTGAGGGGTTGTCAGTGGGTGTCCGTAGGCTTCGACGGTCCGGCCCCGGCGTAGGAGGGAGGCGCCGGGGCCGGACGCGCGGGTGGCTACTTCTTGAAGGCGACGCCGGCGTACGCCGAGACGTCCTGCCAGCCCTCGGGGAGTTCGCTGGTGGGGACGTGGCCGGCGGCGGGGCGCCAGAGCGGGAGCTGGACGAGCCCGGGGCCGGCGAACTCGAAGTCGCCGAAGAACGGTTCGACGCCGGACCGCGGGCGCAGCACGAGCGGGGCGCTGGCGCTGCGGTAGATGCGGGTGCCCTCGGCGGCGCTCTCGCGGGAGGCGAAGTCCGGGCTGCCGTGGGAGAGGATCAGCGCGCTGCCGGGGGCGAGCGCGTCGCGCAGGGTGCGGACGACCTGCTGCGCGCCCTCCTCGTCGCGGATGAAGTGCAGGACGGCGACCAGCATCAGCGCGACCGGCTGGGAGAGGTCGACGGCGCCGGCCAGCGAGGGGTGGCCGAGGATCGCGGCCGGGTCGCGCAGGTCGGCCTCGATCACCGAGGTGTGCCCGGCGGGGTGGCTCGCCAGCAGGGCGCGGGCGTGGGTGGCGACGATCGGGTCGTTGTCCACGTACACCACCCTGGCGTCCGGGGCGACCCGCTGAGCGACCTCGCTGGTGGAGCCGACCGTCGGGATGCCGGTGCCGATGTCGACGAACTGACGCACGCCCCGGCTCGCCACGAACTCGACGGCGCGGCCGAGGAACTGCCGGTTGGTGCGGGCCAGCAGCGGGAGCGCCGGGTAGGCGGATATCGCGGCCTGGGCGGCCTTGCGGTCGGCCTCGAAGTTGTCCTTGCCCCCGAGGTAGTAGTCGTACATGCGGGCGGTGTGCGGGACGCCGGTGTCCAGCTCGCTCGGCGGCTGCCAGTCGTCGGCTCTGGCCCAGTCCCACACGGCGTCCGTGGTCCGGTCGCTCGTCGCGCTGTCCTCGTACATCCTGTCCGCCCCCAATGCGCCATGCCGGAAGAGTCCGGCTACCGCCCGTCGACCCTTGGTGCGCGGTGATCGTATCCAAGGACACACCGCGGAAACAGCGGGAGTTCAGGTTTACGCAACACCCGGCGACGGATTGTGTGCACGTCAAGGCTGGTGCGGCCGGTCGTACCGGATCGCCCGCCGGGACCGTCCTCTCTATGCTGGCTGCCGATGACTGCCGACCGCCGCACCGTACTGCGGACCACCGCCGGGCTCGCCGCCGTCGCCGCCACCGGCGGCCTGCTGACCGCCTGCGGCCCCGAAAGAACGCGCCGCCGGGCCGACCCGGGGGCGCTCGCCGCGCACCCCGGCACCGTGGACCCGCAGCACACCACCGACCCCGCCTGGAACGGCGCCGAGGACCCGGCCTCC
>NZ_JAHSQD010001149.1 GCF_020103755.1 Streptomyces sp. LS1784 | reverse complement strand
TGCCGGTGGCGGCGGGCGATCCGGCGCCCCGGCGGCCGAACCCGAACCCGCGCCGCACGGCCCGGTCCTGCGCGCCCTCCCCGCCGGAGCGGCGTCGGAACAGCGGCATGTCTGGCCCCCTCGAACGTCATCGGTATCTTTCGCATGGCCGCACGCTGGCCACGAGATAGGTACATATCACGGTCGACTGACATCCGTTTGCCCAGCCCAGCGCCCCGGGCCGCACGGAGGGAGGCGGTGGACCGGCCGCCCGCCGCTCGGCACGGCCCGGCCCGGATCGAACACCCGGGGGGAGGAGGACCGGCCCGCACGGCCCGCGGCCCGGCCGACGGGCCCTCAGTCGACGGGCCCTCAGCCCACGCCGAGCCCGGCGTCCGGCGCCTTGCCGCTCTGCGCCTGCTCGATCCGCTTGACCAGCATCACCGCGAACTTCCGCGTCGCGGCCACGTCCACCGGACCGCCCTCGCTGGTCACGCTCGCCACCACGGTGCCCGAGCGCACCACGATGCCGACGCCCTCGCCCTCGGCCAGCGGCCCCTGGAAGGCCTGGCTCTCGCTGCCCAGCGCCGGAGTGTCGACCTTCTTGAACGGCCCCGCGGAGTACGAGGCGTAGTTCTCCTTCAGCCGCTGCGCCGCCGCGTCCCGGCTGGGCAGGGTGTCCACCAGGAAGCGGACGACCACGTCCCCCGAGGAGAACCGGACCGACCCGCTCAACGGCTTGCCGGCGCAGGAGGCGGCGGCGGCACCGGTGCAGGTGACCTTGTGGTCGGCGGTGTCGACCCTGCGCTTCTCCTCCTCCCACCCGGCCATCGCCTTGGCGTCCGGCAGCACCTGCCCGACCACCTTGTCGTCCAGCAGCGCCGTCTCCAGGTCCCCGCGAGGCGCTTCCGCCGCGGCCGGGGCCGGGGCGGAGACGGGTGCCGAACCCGCCCCGGGCGCGGAGGGCGCCGCCTGGTCGG
>NZ_JAHSQD010001148.1 GCF_020103755.1 Streptomyces sp. LS1784 | reverse complement strand
GGGTGCCACCGCATCTGCGGCGGTCGGATCCGGAAACCATGAGCGAGGTAGGTATGACCACCACATTTGAGACGCGTGACGGCGTCGAGTCCACCATTGCCCTGCTGGAACGCGAGCTTCCCGCGCTCCAGGAGCAGCAGGAGCGTCTGGAGAGTGAGTTGAGCGCTGTCACCGGACGTCTGGAGGCGGTGCGGGCCGCTTTGGACAGTCTGCGCTCGCTGGCGGCGGCGCCCCTGCTCCATCCGGCGCCCGCCGTCCTGGCGGAGGCTGTCGAGGAGGCGCGCCCCGTGCCGGCCGAGCAGTTCGAGGCCGAGGTGCCGCATGCTCGAACCGGCGGCGCGGCCAAGGCGCGTCCGGTCACCGGCAGGAAACGAGCCGGGGCGGACAAGCCCGTCCGGGCGAGGAAGACCGGCAAGGCGAAGCCGGCCCCGCAGGCTGCCGCAGCCCCGCAGGCATCCCGTACGGCGGACGCCGTCGTGAACTTCCTGGCCACGGCAGGTGAGCCGGTTCGGGCCCGCGACGTGGCCCTGGCCCTGGGACGCGAGGACACCCCGAACGCCGTCAACGCCGTGCGCACCGCACTGGAGCGACTTGTCAAGGCCTCCCGCGCACAGCGGGTCGGCCGTGGCCTGTACACGGCCACGGAGCACTGAGTCTGACGCAGGAGCTTTTGCCTGCGCGGAGCAGTACACGACCGTGGCCTCCGAGGAGAGCGACGAGGCCGGGGCAGGGCGAGTAGCCGGCGGCGGTGGAGTCGCTGGTCGAGTGGCTGCGGATCAACGCCAAGCAGCACGCGGCGCGGATCCTGCAGCCGGTGAAGCTGCGGGCGTTCAACCCGCGGGCCGTGGAGTGGCAGCGGATGCACGCGGTCGCAGCGGTGTTCCACGTCCAGCACGGCCATCTCGACCCCACCGACAGGACGAAGCACGCGGAGCTGATCTCCTGGCTCGCCCGTCAGCG
>NZ_JAHSQD010001147.1 GCF_020103755.1 Streptomyces sp. LS1784 | reverse complement strand
CGCCCGCCTGGCCCGACTGTGCGACGGCCTGCCGCTGGCCCTGCGGCTGGCCGCCGCCCGCCTCGCCACCGGCCCCGCCCGCGCGCTGGCCGCCCTCGCCGACGAACTCGCAGACGAACAGGACCGCCTGGACCTCCTCGACGTCGAGGACACCAGCGTCGCCGCCGCCCTCGCCCTGACCGTCCAGCACCTGAGCGAACCCGCCCACCGGATGTTCCGCCGCCTCGGCGCCCACACCGGCGCCACCCTCGACAGCCGTACCGCCGCCGCCCTGGCGGGCTGTCGCCCCGACGAGGCCGCCGACGCGCTGGCCCGACTGGCCGCCGCCCACCTGATCGTCCAGATCGGCCGGGACGCCTACACCCTGCACGACCTGGTCCGCCTCTACGCCCGCAGCCTGCCCGGCGACACCGACACCCAGGTGCTGCCCCGCCTGCTCGACCACCTGCTCAACACCCTCCTCACCGCCTGCGCCGCCGCCGAACCGGGCAGCGAACCGTGCTGCACCCTGCCGCCCGGCACCCGCCGCCCCGCCGACGTCCGCCCCTTCCCCGACCGGGCGAGCGCGCTCGCCTGGTACGCCGCCGAACGCGACACCCTGCGCGGCGCGGTCGAGGCGGCGGTCGCCGCCGGACTGCACGACCGCGCCTGGCGCCTGGTGCTGCTCCAGTGGCCGCTGATCGTCTGGCAGGTCCGGGACGGCTGGGCGCCGCTGCTCGAACACGGCCTGGCCGCCGCCGAGGCCGACCGCGACCCCGGCGCCCAGTCCCGCGCCCGGGCCCTGTTGGGCTGGGTCCTGCTGGAGGAGGGCCGCCCCGAACAGGCCCTCGTCCACCTGGAGCGCGCCCCCGACCTCGCCGCCCGGGCCGGCGACGGCACCGCCCAGGCCGTCGCCCTGGTCAACCTCGCCGTCGCCCTCGCCCGCCACGGCGACCACGCCGGCCGCGCCCGGGTCCGCGG
>NZ_JAHSQD010001146.1 GCF_020103755.1 Streptomyces sp. LS1784 | reverse complement strand
CGCACTGGACCCGGCCGGCCGGCGCCGGATGCGGCTCAACGGCCGCTCCGTTCCGGACGGCCGGGGCGGGCTGCTGGTGCACGCCGACGAGGTGGTCGCCAACTGCCCGAAGTACATCCAGCGCCGCACCCCGGCGGACCGCCCGGCCGCCGGCCCGCCCCGCACGGTGGCCGCCGGCGCGGTGCTGACCACCTCACAGCTCCTGGCGGCGGCCACCGCGGACACCTTCTTCATCGCCAGCACCGGCCCGGACGGCAGCGTGGACGCCTCCCACCGCGGCGGCTTCCCCGGCTTCCTGGAACCGGTGGCGCCGAACCGGCTGCGCTGGCCCGAGTACCCCGGCAACAGCATGTTCCTGACGCTCGGGAACCTGGAGCTGGACCCGCGGGCCGGCCTGCTGCTGCCCGACTGGGAGACCGGTGGGTCGCTGCTGGTCACCGGCGAGGCCCGCACCGACTGGTCCGAGGAGGCCAGGCAGGGCGTCCCGGGCGCCGAGCGGATCGTCGAACTGACCGTCACCGGCGTGGTCGAGCTGGCCGACGCCACCCCGCTGGCCTGGACCGACCCCGAGTACTCGCCCGCCATCCCGCGCTGACCACGCCTCACCCCTGCCGGCCGCCCCCACCTGACCCACGCCACGTTCCGGGGCCGAACGAGTGTCACCCGTTCGGCCTAACCCATCGTGACGCACCCCGCCTGTTTTGGGACTTTGGTCCCGATAACACGCGGAATGGGCCCGGGAAGGCCACTCCTGTCCCGCCGTCAGGCGGCGACCAGGAAAGACCGCAGGAAAGAGGCGGAGCATGACCCTTACCGATCCCCTGTCCCCGCTCATGGAGTTCGACGAGGTCGAACCGGCGGAGGACTGCATATGCGGGGGCTGCAACGCCCGCCGACGCGCACGGCTGCACGCCGCGCCGGTCCACGAGGGCGGCCACGCCGCCGCCCGCAGCGTCCGCCGCCGGGCC
>NZ_JAHSQD010001145.1 GCF_020103755.1 Streptomyces sp. LS1784 | reverse complement strand
GGCGAGTCGGTGGTCGCCGCCGACGCCGTCGCCCGGGCCGGCGGCGGGCCGGCGCTCAGCGCCTCCGCGCACGCCGCGTACGTGCACGGGATGGGGGTGGTGCTGCTGGTCTCCGGGCTGGTCGCGGTGGTCTCGGCGGTGCTGGTCGCGGCCCGGATGCCCGCGGACACCGCGGCCGGCACCGGAGATCGCGGATAATCGGGGCATGACTCCCCAGCAGCCGACCGCGGCCCTCCCGGACGCCCCGACCAACCCGGTCCAGGCGAAACTGGAGGCGCCGCTGTCGCTGCGCGAGCGCAAGAAGCTGAAGACCCGCCAGGCCATCCGCCGCGAGGCGTACCGGCTGATCTCCGAGCAGGGCTACGACAGCACCACGGTCGAGCAGATCGCCGCCGCCGCCGAGGTCTCGCCGTCCACCTTCTTCCGCTACTTCGCCACCAAGGAGGACCTGGTCCTCTCCGACGAGTACGACCCGGCGATGATCGCCGCCCTGCTGGAGCGGCCCGCCGACGAGCCCTTCCTGGAGTCCTGCCGGGAAGCCATGGCCAACCAGATCCACGAACTGCTCCAGCACGAGCGCGAGGAACTGTTCACCCGGATGCGGCTGATCACCGAGGTCCCCGCGCTGCGCGCCGCACTGCACCGGGGCGACAACAACCCGCAGGAGCTCTTCCTCACCGTGCTCACCCGGCGGGCCGGCGTCGAGGAGCCCACGTACGAGATGAGGGTGACCGCGGCCGCCATCACCGCGGCCACCGCCGAAGCACTCCTCCAATGGGCCGCGGGCGGGGGGCGGGAGGACATCGCCTCCCTGATCGATCAGACCTTCGCGCTGTTGGGGAGCGGCTTCGCCGGGATGTGAGGTCCCCTCCGTCGGGGAGGTGGGATTCCCTCCCCGGGGGTGGGCTCCCGTCACGACGCGTGCGGGCACGACGCGTGCGGGCACGACGCGTGCGGGCAGCGGGGCCCG
>NZ_JAHSQD010001144.1 GCF_020103755.1 Streptomyces sp. LS1784 | reverse complement strand
CGGGCGCGGCCCCGCAGCAGCCGCCCCCGTCGGCCGCGATCGGCGGCGAGCGGCTCGGGCTCCCCGGGGTGCAGGTCGCCCCGATGGCGGGCGCCCCGCCACTGCCCGCCAACCTCACGGGCCAGTCCTGGATAGTCTCCGACGCGACGTCGGGCGAGGTGCTGGCGGCCAGCAATCCGCACCTGCGGCTGCCCCCGGCGAGCACCCTGAAGATCCTCTTCGCGGACACCGTGCTGCCCAAGTTCGACCGCAACACGGTGCACCGGGTGGCCGACGAGGAGATCCAGGGGATCGGTCCCGGCAGCAGCCTGGTCGGCATCAAGGAGAACCTGGACTACCGGGTCGAGGACCTGTGGCGCGGGGTGTTCCTGAGCTCCGGCAACGACGCGGTGCACGTCCTGGCGCACATGAACGGCGGCGTCCGGCAGACCGTCGCCGAGATGCAGGCGCGCGCCGACGCGCTCCAGGCGTGGGACACCAAGGTGATCTCCCCGGACGGCTACGACATGGACGGCCAGGTCTCCTCGGCCTACGACCTGTCGCTGTTCGCCCGGGCCGGCCTGCGCAACGCGGACTTCCGGATGTACTGCGCCACCCGGGACGCGATGTTCCCGGGCGCCATCGACAAGAACACCGGCCAGCGCGGCAGCTTCGGGATCGCCAACACCGACCGGCTGCTGGGCAAGTACCCGGGCCTGATCGGTGTGAAGAACGGCACCACCACCAACGCCGGATCGACCTTCGTCGGCGCCGCCCAGCGCGGTGGCCGGACCCTGCTGGTGACGGTGATGCACCCGGTCAGCTACCAGAAGGTGTACGACGAGACGGCCGCCCTGCTGGACTGGGGCTTCGCCGCAGCCGACAAGGTCCAGCCGGTGGGCAGGCTGGTCGACGAGATCCCGCCGGCCGGCGCCGAGCCGACCGGCCAGGCCACCGCAGCCGCCGAGCCGACCGGCCAGGCCACCGCAGCCGCCGAG
>NZ_JAHSQD010001143.1 GCF_020103755.1 Streptomyces sp. LS1784 | reverse complement strand
CGGCCCTGCCGGTGGACGACCCGGACGCCGAGTGGCTGCTGCCCGGCGGGCCCGGCGGCGCGGGCGACCCGGCGGCGGTGCGGCGCGGCATCGGCTACGCCGTCGGCATGGTGCACATGCTGGGCGCCGAGGGCGAGGACGAGGTCTCCACGGCGACCGTGCGGGTCAGCGGCGACCACGCCACGGTGATCTGCGCGGCGGTCGACGCCGGACAGGGCTTCGCCACGCTGGCCCGGCAGATCGTGCAGACCGTGTTGGGCGTCAGCGAGGTCTACATCGCGCCGGCCGACAGCGACCAGTCGATCGCCGGGCCGTCCGCCCGCGGCCGGCACACCTGGGTCTCCGGCGGCGCCGTCGAGCGGGCCGCGCTGATGGTCCGCCACCAGCTGCTGCAGCCGATCGCGGCGAACTTCGGGATGTCGGCTGAGCTGCTCCAGATCGCCGACGGCAAGATCACCTCGTACGACGGGGTGCTCGGCATGCCGGTCGCCGAGGCGCTGGAGGGCAAGGAGCTGTGGGCCACCGCGCAGTGCCGCCCGCACCCCACCGAGCCGCTGGACGAGGCCGGGCAGGGCGACGCCTTCGTCTCCATCTCGTTCTGCGCCATGCGCGCGGTGGTGGACGTGGACATCGAGCTGGGCGCCGTGCGGGTGGTCGAGATGACGGTCGCCCAGGACGTCGGCCGGGCGCTGAACCCGCGCCAGATCGAGGACCGGATCGAGGCGGGGGTGGCCCAGGGCGTGGGCCTGGCGCTGCTGGAGGACCTGCGGACGGAGGGCGGGGTGCTCCAGAACCCCTCGCTCACCGGCTACCGGCTGCCCACCGCGCTGGACACCCCGGAGGTGCGGATCGCCACGCTGCTGGAGGAGCGCGACGTGGTGGCCCCGTTCGGCGCCAAGGCGGTGGGCGCCGTCCCCGCGGTGGTCGCCCCGGCGGCCGTCGCCGCGGCCGTGCGCGCCGCCACCGGCCTGCCGGTCG
>NZ_JAHSQD010001142.1 GCF_020103755.1 Streptomyces sp. LS1784 | reverse complement strand
GGCGGCCCGGTGCCTGGGCTGCTGCCCCTGCCCTGAGCGGCCGCGGGCGGGCGGCGGTTCCGTCCGGCCCGTGCCGTGTGGCACCGTCGGCCGAACGCGTGAGCCGAACGCGTGAGGCCCCGGCGGTGACGCCCCGTCGTGCCGCCGGCCTGGACCAGCCTCCACGACGTCACGAAGTGGCACTCCCGCAAGGGGCCGAAGGCGAACGAGGACGTCCGCGCCCTCACCTCGGCGCTCGCCGGCCTGCCCGGCCCCAACGCCTACGCCCAGCCGGGCCCGTGCATCCCGTGGAGCCGGCACTGCTCGACGCGCGATCGGGCGCCGGTCAAGAAGCCCCTGGAGGACTTCATGAGCCAGGTTACCCACGACAAGGAGCCGGGAGGCCGGGAGGACGCGTGAGGCCGGTGCCGGTCGCGGCCGGATCGGGCCGTGGTCGGGGGTCCGTGGGGGGCCGCTGGAGCGCCGCTTGAGCCCGACCGGTCTTGAGCCGACGGGGTACGGGCTCCCGGCCAAGGTGCCGGCCGCCCGTACCGGCGGCCGCCGCCCGCTGCCTAGAGTCGTCCCCGGGCGGCGCGAAGCCCGGGGCCGAGCGGCCCGCGGACGGCGCACCCACGGGGGGCCCGGCACATCCCGCAGCACCCGCCTCGCAGGCACACCTTCCCGGTCCGACCGGCACGCCTGCCAACTCCAGGGAGACCGCCATGTCCGACACCACCACGTCCCGCACCGCTGCCACCGAGGGCCTCGACCTTCAGGACCTCGACCTCAGCGAGCTGACCGTCACCTCGCTGCGCGACACCGTCGCCCTGCCGGAGAACGGCGCGTCCTGGGGCTCCTGCTCCTGCCAGGGTTCGTCCTCCTGCGCGCAGCCGGACACCATGGTCGCGCCGCTCGACTGACGCGCCGCCACCGAGGTCCGGCCGCACGCCGAACCTGCCGGCCAGGCCCTCCGGGGCCGGTGCCACCGCACCGGGACGGAACCCGGCGCGTCCGCC
>NZ_JAHSQD010001141.1 GCF_020103755.1 Streptomyces sp. LS1784 | reverse complement strand
GTCGACGGCTGCGGCGCCATCGGCCCGGGCGGGGTCGGTATCGGCGGGGCCGGCACCGGAGCCGTCGGGATCGGAACCGTCGGGATCGGAGCCGCCGGGATCGGAGCCGCCGGTAGTGGAGGCGTCGGCACGGCCGCCGTGACCGGAGCCGCCGCCCGGCCGCCCGCCGTCAGCTGGGCCGGCGCCGCACCCGGTGCGAGCCGCTGACGCCGACGGTGGATCAGCAGCTGCACCTCGTCCGCGGCCGACCGCGCCGTCCGCATCAGCTCCGAGCGGATGAACCGCCGGTCGGTGGTGTCCCCGCCGTCGGAGAGCACCTTCGCCGTCCGGGTGGCGTGCGGCAGCACCCCGAGCACCGGCAGCCCCAGCTCGCGGGACACCTCCGCCCGCGCGTACGGCCCCTCGGCCACCAGCAGAAGTCCGAGCGCGTCCGCCCCGGTACCGGCGGCGGCCAGGTCCTCGGCCAGGGCGGCGAGCCGGGGCCGGACCGAGCTCAGCCCGCGCAGCGTGGTGCGCACCGTCGCCACCACCACGTCGGCGCGGCGGGCCAGCACCGCGCTGTGGCCGGTGGCGCCGGAGCGGCCGAGGTCCACGATGACGTCGTAGCCCTGCTGTTCCACGCCGTGCAGCAGTTCGGCGAGCGGCTCCCAGGTGTAGGCGAGGCCGGGCGCCTGGGTGGGGTCGGTCAGCCCGGGCAGCAGCAGCCGTTCGGCGTTGCCCTCGGGCGAGAGGTCGATCAGCTGCTCCCAGATGGTCTGCGCGAGCAGCCCGCGCCGGTCGGCGACGGCCAGGTTGCGCAGCCCGTACACCGCCTCGACCCGGCCCTCCAGGGCTCCGGCGAGCACCGCGCCGCCGTCCGGGTCGGCCTCGACCAGCACGATCCGCCGGCCGGGCGGCAGCGGCCAGGACAGCAGCAGTGCCAGGGCGGTGGTGGTCGCTCCCGGTGCGCCCGGGCCGCCGACCACCGCGATCACGGCCATCAGGCGCCGCCCGTC
>NZ_JAHSQD010001140.1 GCF_020103755.1 Streptomyces sp. LS1784 | reverse complement strand
CCAGGGCGTGCCGGCCCGGCTCCAGTCGGCCAGCAGCTCGCGCGCCCGGGCCGCCGCGGCCGGGTCGCCGGCCCGGGTCGCCGCCTCGACCAGCTCGCTGCACGTCCAGAAGTGCACCACAAGGTCCTTATGCTCTCCGCCGCGCAGCGCCGCTTCCATGGCGAGCGGATAGTTGCCCAGGCCGTTGTGGAGCACGGCCCTCGCGCACGCGGCTACGCCGACGAGTCGGCCCAGGCCGCGCTGCTCGCCTTCGTGTTCCATCGCCTCGATCGCTTCCAGGGCCGGTCGTTCCCGTCCCTGGTACGCGCTGATCAAGGCCGCCGTGGCCGTGCGCGTCACCGAGCCGGTGGCCTTCTCCAGGGCCGCGGCCTCGGCCAGCAGGTCGCCCGCTTGGGAGAAACGCCCCGCGAAGCCCAGCGCGGACGCCTGGTAGGGCAGCGCCGTCGAGAGGAGCGACAGGGTTCCCGTCCGGCGGGCGACGCGGACCGCCCGGTCGCCGATGTCCAGCCAGACCTGGAGGTCGCCCAGCTCCGCGGCGGCGTTCGCGGCCGCCCACAGGGCGGACGGGTCCTCCTCGTCGGTGAGGGAGCGCAGCGCCCGCACCAACTGCGGAAAGGCGGCGGCCGGCCCGTCCACGCTCCGGGCGACCAGGGCCCTGAGGAAGACTCCCCCCGGCTCGTCGCCGGGCGGCAGGTCGCGAGCGGCCTCGGCAACCCGGCGCAGTGCGCCTTCGTCGTACCGGCCGGCCCAGATGGCCGCGTCGAACGCCGCGAGGCAGGTCTCCCGCGCGAGGGCCGGGTCGAGGTCCCTGAGCCGGCCCGCCGCGTCGAGCAGCGGCTGCACCGCGCCCCTCCCCGAGTCGGTCATGGCTGACGCCTTGGCCCGCAGCCGGCTGGCGTGGGCCTGCTGCAGCCGGTCCAGCGGCCCCAGTTCGGCGGCGGCGAGCAGGTCGGGAACCCGGGCCGGCACGCCCGCGGCGACATGGGCCGCTGCGGC
>NZ_JAHSQD010000114.1 GCF_020103755.1 Streptomyces sp. LS1784 | reverse complement strand
GCCAGCACCGTGACGATGGCAGATCAGCCGACCATCGAACAGGCCCAACCACCCGCTTCCAGCAACTGTGCCAACCACCGGGTGGCGGGACTCGAACCCGTCACTCATGAAGATCACCAACAGCATCCATTCCGTGGTGGCGAAGGGTGATGTCAGTCGCGCAGCGGGCTTCCGCCTCGTCACCTGCGGGCCGCGGGTACGCGGGCACTGCCGCCCAGGAGCTGACGGCGACGGCGGCCGACGGGCCGGACCGGGAGAGCAGCAGGCCGGGCATGGTCTGGCCGAGGACCGGCAGAGCGGGTCACACGATTCCGCGGGCCGCAGTGCAGGTGAGGGGGTCCGGGGATGCCCCGCCGGCCGCTTCGCGTGGGCGGTTCGGGTGGCCTGGAGGCGTTTCCGGTCCTCGCGGCGGGCCGCAACCGGAGGCCGCGCGGCGGCGTCCACCCGGATACGAACGGTCGCCCGACCGCCGTACTCCTGGGGGGAACTTCCGCACATGCCGATCAACGACGCCGTACCCGCGCCACCGCCGCCCGGCACCCTGACGCCCTGCCCGAGCTGCGCGCTGACCGACCAGGTCCGCAGCGTGCCGGCGGTCCACCTGGGCGAGCGGCGGAACGTCACCGTGCGCACCTTGGGCCGCGACGGCCGCGACGGCCGCACCGAGACCCGCGAAGAGGTCTCCGCCCTCGGCCGGGCCCTGGCACCCGCGCCGCCCGCCACCAGCACGGCGATCCAGACACTGACGGTCCTGGGCTTCGTGACGCTGATCGGGGCAGTCTTCACCTTCATCCAGGGCACCATGGCGCGCGACGCGCCCGTCCACCAGAAGCCCGACCTCTCGCCGCCGGACTGGGTGACGAAGCACCCGGGGTTCCCGAACGACTTCCCCACCGACCTCCTCCCGGGCGGCCTTGCCGAGGCCGCTCCGGCTTCCCCTGCACCGGCGGCCCCGCTCGCCGACGCGAACGACGCGCTGGTCCCGCTCTGGGGGTCATACCTGATCCTGGCCCTCTCGATCGCCCTCCTGGCGGGCGCGACCGCGCTGTTCCTCGCCAGACGGCGGCGTCTGGCGGGCCGCCCCCAGGCCGAACGGCTCTGGAACCAGGCCTGGTACTGCGCCCGTTGCGGCACCGCGCACTTCCCACCCACCGCCGGGCAGAGCACCGGGGCGCTCGGCCTCACGGAGTTCCGCAAGGCGGTCTGGACAGAAGGCGGCTACGGCGACCTCGCCGACCGGTACCGGCCGTAGACACGTGACAGGTCCCGCCAGGCCGGCCGCACCCCGTCGCGGCCGGCCGCCAGGACGAGAGACCATTCCCGCCCCACAAGCCAACAGGTCGCACTCCAGCTGCTCCTCGGCCTCCCGTTCCAGTCGTTCCTTGGCACCTGGGCTTGCTGGAGGGGCCCGTCGACCCGGACGCGGGGCCGGCAAGAGCCTGCGGCCGGGCGGGGTCACGCAGTGCTGGGCTACGGTCGCACCTGCCACGAACGGTCCGCCTCAGCGCGAGCCAATTCGGCGTCGTACTGACCCGCGTCAAAGTGGAACTGCGGCAGAGGGTAGGGATCGGGGTCGAGCGGAGACTGCCGCGGCATCTCCCAGTCCGACCACTGCACGATCCCCCCGAACCGCTGCACGACCACGGTCAGGAAGCCACAGCAGCCACCGGTGCACTCCGATTCCCCCAGTTCCAGGCGGCGCGCCTCGTCGGTCGCCCGAAGAGGGCTGGGGCGGCCCGCTGGCAGCACATCAGCCGCGTAAGGTTCGCGGCCGCCTTCGCGAACCGCCTCTCCGACCACGTCCTCGCCGTTGACCCGGAACCGCACCTGGGCAGCGAACCGGGGTCCCGGCGGCAACACCCCGATCTCCAAATGATCGAACATCAGAACACCCTATGGGGCCCGCTGACGTCGACGCACGGCCAATTCGACGCCTGGCCTCGGCCGTCCGGCGGACGGATCCACGAGGTGCCTCCCGCTCTCGTGAACATCGACCCCGGCCCGGGCGGGGCGCCTCCCGAAGTGGTGTACATCTGCCGTCAGAACCCGTGAACAGAACCAGGCGTGCCGTCGGTGCTGCGGCTGATCGCGCCATCGACGCCGAGGGTGGCGTTCCCGTGGGCGGTGGTCAGCAGTCGGACGGTCTCCGTCAGCAGGCGGGCGGCGTCGTGCAGGCCGGTGCGCATGCGGCGGATGGCACCGAGCCGGGTGTCGGCCGTGGTCGCCTTCTCGGCGGCCAGCGAGGCCGGCGCCCCGTCGCCAAGCCGCTCGCGGACCGCCAGCAGCGCCGTCACGGCGTCGACGACCTGGTGGCTCTGCTGGTTGTCCTGTGACAGGTGATCTTGGCCGTTCGCCAGGTGAGTGTGACCACCTGGTTCAGGACGCCGGGGCCGCCTCGATATCTGCAAAGGCCCCGTCGATACCGGCCTGTCGCCCATGCGGAACCGAGGTGCGCAGCCGCCGGATCGCTCGGAGGTTCTCCTCCCGGTGCTTGGCCGACTTCACCCAGGCCGGCAGCCGTTCCACCAGGCTCATCGAGCCGGGGGCCGCGGCACGCTCGCGAAGTCCGGCGCTGATGTAGCCCTGCAGCAGGTCGAGATGGGCGAGGTGGTACGCCCAGAGCTGCCGTCCGCCGCAGCAGTCCGTGACCAGCCAGAGCGGCAGCCCGAAGTACGGGTCGACAGGCCCGCCGAAGGCTCTGGAGCCCTGGAACTCGTCCTTGGCGTGACCACAGCCGCACCGCAGCCGTCGGCGGGTGTACTCCCGGACGCCGATCCAGCGGTGCTCGCACTCGCCCAGCCTTGCGAGAACGAGGGCGCAGCCCGCGCACTGCGGGCAACGGACGAGTACCTCGTCGGCGAACTCGTACACCGTGAACCCGGGGTCGGTGAAACGGCCCTTCATCATGCCCTCCGCACTGCCCGACGTCTTGCCCGGCGATCATCCCACCAGCCGCAGGGCACCCTGCCACGGTGCGCCTGCGGCACCCTGGGCCGAGCAGTCGAGATCACTTGGCAATCGGTCACGATCGCCTGTCGGAGAGCACTGGTCGGATGATCCGTCGGTGGTTCGTTGGAGCAGGTGCCGACCCAGGAGTCGGTGGCCGGTTCGGCACTCGGCCGGTTCTGGAGGACTTGTACGGCGACTTCGATGCGGCCGAGGTCGATGAGGCGCTGGGCCGGGATGGAACTGTTGGACGTCGGGTGCTGTTCGAGGACGGCGACGGCTACCTCGGTGCGGCCCGCCTCGGCAAGCAGGTCCGAGAGAGACCAGGCCGCGTACCAGGTGCCGCCTTCGGGGCGGGCCCGGGCCTGCTCGATCGCCTCGTCGGGCAGGCCGCAGTCAGCCGGCAACGGAGGCCGCATTCTGAAGAAGTCCCGCTCCTCCTCACCGTCAAGGCGTGCCTTGAGGGTGTCGAGGTAGGCCAGGCCCTCCTGGTCACGGCCGTGCTCGGCATACAGAGCGCACAGCGTGTCGACGACCCAGTCCTCCGCTCCGCCCAGGCAGTCCGCCAGGACCCGCATCACCGCGATCGTCTCGTCGCCCCGCCCGTGCAGGACCTGGCGGCCTGACCTGCCCTCGACCGGGTTCCGACGCCCGTGCGGGAGGGACCGCGTGATCGCGGGCCTGCCGGTTCAGGCGATGACGAAGGCGACGGCGAGGAGGGCTGATCCGGGCGACGGCGGTGCGGCAGCCGGCTGCCGCTCTCCTCCTGGACCTTCGGCCTGGTGGTACGCCCCCTTCGAGGTGGTGGTCGCGGGGGCCCGCCGTTCCCGGGCCCGTCGAGGGATCGTCGTCCGCCGCGGCTGTGGACAGAGAAGTTGCGGAAAGTCCGTGGATTTCCTCCGGGGGAATTCGCCGGTCGGTCATAGAAGAAGTCCCGGCCGCCTTTTCGGCGGCCGGGACTGGCCTTTTCCGCGACACGGGGCCACCGGAGGGGTCCACAGCCCCTCTCGACATGACCGCGCGTCCGGGATCGGGATCAGCCCGTGTGCGGGGGCCATGGGCCGGCGAGCAGCCGCTCGGCCTCCGTGACGATTGCGTTGGCGATCTCCTCGCGTGTGTCGTGCTCGTTCGCCTCCCAGTCGTTGACCAGGTCGACCAGCGGCTTCAGTGCCTCGGGCCGGGCCAGCACACCCCAACCGTCGTACGCGATCACGCCGCCACCGGCTGCGGGTGCCGTACTTCCCTTCACGATCAGCCTGAGCCACCAGCGGACAAGCTCCCAGCGGGCCGACTCCCACGGAAGGTCGGTGTCGTTGGCGGGAAGACTTGAGGCGAGACCCAGCTCGGTGAGCACCTGCTCGAAGAGCACGCAGGCCTGCCCGTATTCGTCGTGCGACAGGCCGGCGAGCAGCCGTAGAGACGGTGCCTCCACATCGAGCGCCAGCGACACCAGCCCGGCCTGGACCAACTGGTCGTCGTGGACCTGGCGCCCGATCAGACGCTCCAGCGCCAGCATCCGCAGGTGCTCAACCGCCTCCGCCGGGGTTGCGGCGTAGTGATCGTGCGGCGTGGTGAACGCGGTCTCCGAGCAGCCCTCGACGATGTACGACCAGAATCCGACCGTCGCACGAGTCCGGGAATGCCCATTCGACCGGCCAGTGAACTCATGCCGAATGTAGTCGGAGAGGTCGTTCCCGTAATAGATGATGTCGGTCTGGTGGACCGAGAGCACCGGATGGCCCGACTCGCCTGCCGTGCCGGGCAGGTAGCGGTGGCTGTAGAGCGGGACCAGCTGCGGGACGGCCGCCAGTTCGATTCGTGCGATCCGCAGCGCGTCCGACGTCTCGGCGGGCTTCGGCCCCCAGTCCGGGTACCAGAATCCGTTGTGCTCGACGTCGAACAGCACGCCCTCGACCGGCCAGGACAGGCGCGCCCGCAGGTCCTCAGGGTCACCGTGGCGCCAGTCCGGCCAGCTTCGCGACCCGTGTGGGAGTCCGGCGGAGAGGAAGACCCGGTGGTCCGCCGCGAAGCGGAAGCCGAACCGGCCCTCGATGTCATCGAGCTCCTGCTCGCCGAGGCCCGGCCCGATCTCGGCACGGAGGAGACCCTGGAGGTCCTTGGCGGCTTCGAGGGTCAGCGGTCGGGGCGACGGATGGATCATTCCGGCAGCGTAGTGGCCCGATGAGACTGTGAGCATGGCATTTCCTCGGCCACCCACGTCGAGGCCGCTCGGACAGCCTGAGGTTCGGACACCGCCGCTGGGCTTGACGGTCAACCTCCGGCCGTGTTCGGACTGTCGGTGACTGCTGCTATCTGTGGCAACGTGACCAGCGACGACAAGGGCGCGGTCCGAACGAGACGTTGAGCCTTGCCGAGGCACAACGTAACTACGAGACGATCGGCGCCTGCGCACCCCAGTGGGTCACGTACGTTCGCGTGCCCTTTCCCGAGGAGCGGAAGTACAGGGAGCCCGGCGCCGACGTCGCTGCCGTCACCACCGCCCAGCTCCGCGACGTGGGTCGAACGCCTGGTCTCCGCCAGTCACTGGCAGGAGGGTGATCCGGAGATCCTGGTTGTCCTCGACGCCGGCTACGACGCCCCGCGTATCGCCCACGTGCTGGCCGGGCTACCGGTGCAGATCCGGCCTGCTCCGCTCGGACCGGGTCATGCGCCGCCCCACTCGGCCGCGCGTCCACAACCCGCGGGGAGGCCGGCCGCCCAAGCACGGCGGCGGGTTCGTCTTCGGCCAGTCCGAGACCCGGGGCACCGAGCAGGCGGTCACGACCGCCGAGACCCGTCGCTACGGGACAGCGGTGGCGCAGGCGTGGGACCGCTCCACCCCAAGCTGACCCGACGGGCGGCCTGGGTCGACCACGACGGTCCACTGCCCGTCATCGAGGGCACCGTGATCCGCCTGGCCGTCGAGAAGCTCCCCGATGCGCTCGGAGTCCGGACACAGGGTGCCGTGTCCGGACTCCGTCAGGGGGCTGTCCGACTGCTACAGCACCGCGATGGTGAAGCTGTCGGACTTCGGCAGGTTGTCCTTGAGGGTCACGACGGTGATGGCGTCCCGCCGGCCGTTGCACGACGTGGTGGGCTGCCCGATCGTGTGGACGTTGGTCGCGTGGCCACCAGCGTTGCCCAGAATCAGGGCACTGGGCAGGTTGATGCCGGCGTTCGGATTGACGATGACGCAGTAGAGGCCCTCCGCGACCTGAAAGCTGTCGACCACGTTCTTCTGCCTCAGCAGCTCGCCGCGATAGCCTACTTCGGCGGCGGCCCTGGCGTTGGGGGCATCGATCACGGCGGGCGCCGCGACGGCTTGGGAGGTGAAAGCGGCCGACAGCGCAACGGCTCCGGTGAGGACGGCAGTGATGCGGCGCATGGCGTCACTCCAGGGATCGGCTCGCGATGCGGCGGCATCGCGAGGAGACGGAATGCCCGCCACGCTAGCGGCGGACGACCACGGCGCAGCGACAGGCAGCCCGAGGAGTCATCTGAACAGGCCCCTCGCCGAGTGCCTTCCGGAGTACCGGGACTCCGGCACCCTGCGACGCACAGGCCAGCCCGCCCGGCGGCAGGCAGCCCGCAGGCCAGGCACCGCACCGAGACGGCCCAGCGGCTTTGGGGATCCTGTCGCCCGGTGGGCCGCCGGATGGGGAGCGCCGTCGCCGCCTCCACCCCCGCCGGCGGCGGCGCGTGTGGAGGCGACATGCGTTCCCGTTCAAACTCCGGGGTCGGCGCGGTCGGCGGTCAGGGCCTGCGGTTGAGCAGCAGGGCGAGGAGGGTGCGGGCCTCGCGGCGGCGTGCAGGGTTCGCGGCAGTGAGGGCGGTGAGGGCGGTGAGCGCCAGTGCGGTGAGGGTGAGCAGACAGCCGGTGGCCGAGGCGGCCAGGGCGAGGGCGGCGAGGATGCCGTAGGCCAGGCCGATGGTGGAGTCGGTGCCGATGGTGGGGGGATGGTGGCCCGGCCCGTTGTGGGGTTGTGGGCGGCCTGGGCGGTGCGTGTGTGGGGGAGGTCGTCGTGGGGGTCCGGCACCACGGTGACCGGCGGCAGATCGGGGCCGACCAGCGCGAGACCGTGCCCGGACGGGCACACGGCCGACCCCGCGCAGCCACGGTGGGGTCACCGAGGAAGCGGTTCTCGTGGACCACGGCCCATGGGTCGCTGCCGACAGGCCCGCTACTCGCCCCCTCCTGCCCCATTGGCGGGTACGGCGTTGGTGGCGGCCACCGCACAATGCAGGGCCCGCGCAATCTTCACGGCGTCGTCGACGGCCCAGACGTGGATGAAGAACATGCGGGGCGAGTCGACCAAGCCGTGATTGTGCAGTTCGACGATCCCGATCCCGTCGCGCTGGAGTACGCCCAGCACGTGCTGCGCCTCACCGGCCATCACGGCGACATCCCCGCTGAGCGCAGCGCGGCCTCCCCCCACCGGCTGGAAGCTGAAGGCCGTGGTCGCCCCGGAACCGGGCGGCAGGGCATAGTTGCCGTCGGTGATCGTCTCGCGGCGCAGGAAGGCGGACTTGTAGACACTGCCGTAGACGGTGCCTGTGGTGCCCAGGGCGGCGTCGATGCCCGCCGTGTCCAGCTCCAGCTTCTTCGGTGGAGTCGTCGAGGACTTGGCGGGCGGCGTACCCGTGTGGGCGAACGCGGCGCGCAGGCCTCGGGCCAGGGCCGGGGCGTTCGGACCGTGTCCGTGTGTATGGATCCACACGATACGGGGAGTGTGAGCGGGCAGGTGGTTGTGAATGGCCACCTGCTCGATGCCGTGTGACTGCAGCGCGCCGATCACCGGGGGCAGTTCCGCCTCGGTGACGGCCAGTTCTCCCATGGTCAGGGTGGTGTTGTCGGCATATCGGATGAAGGACACATGCGAGCCGACGGCGAGTTCCGGCGACACGGTGACGCCGTGGGAGACGACGTGCAGGTCGGTGCGCGGGAAAGCCGTCCGGTAGATCAGCTTGCCCAGCATGCTGCCCTTGCGGCCCAGCTCCTCTGCGACGTGAGTCCAGTCCCCCGCGGTGCTCTCAGCCGGACGCACCAGCGCGCCGGCCTCCGTGCCGTCAGCGCCCGCCTCACCTCCGCGGGCGTGATCCGTGCCGCCGTACGCCCCTTCGTGCAAGGCGTCCTGCCCGGCACCGACGGCCCGTCCCGGCAGTGCCGCGAATGCCGATCCCAGCATGGCCGTGGTCAGGACGCGGCGTCGTGATGCCCCTGCGCCCGTTCCGGTCGGTCCCGGCCTCGCTTCAGTAGCCACGTGTTCGCCTCCCAACGTTCCGCGTCGTGAAATCAGAACACCGTTCGTCGTGCGAACGACGATTCGACACACGCGGACCGGCCGATCCACCCGGATGGGGTGTGTCCAGGCCGGCGGCGTCCGGCCCGGCTGCTCCTTCGAGCCGCCACGTCTAGCGGTGGGCGGCGGTGTTGCTGTCGGAAGCGGCCAGGCCGTGGGGGCTGGAGGTCGTCCGGGACTTGGCTCTGCGCCTTGTCCGATGTGGTGTGCCGGCGCTGGTGGTGCTCGGCGGTGGACCCCTTCAACGTTGCGAGGGCGTGGCGCGCGACCCGGTGGTGGAGCTGTTGAGGTGAGTGGCGCCGCGTACGAACGCGGCCCGGTTCGGCCGCCGGGACGGGTGGTCACAGTGGGGCCGAGCGACCTGCCGTTCCCGGGTCGACCGCCAGGACGCCGGGCACCCGGACGGCTCGGTGGCTGTGACCTGCGGCATCAAGGTATGCGGAGGGGTCACCAAGGTTTCCCGGGCGATTCCTTGATGCCCGGGCCGGACCGTGAGCAGCGGGTGCAGCAGCTTGGCGGTGACGTCGGCCGGCGCCGTGCTGCACCGGGGCCCAGGTGGTACAGCACGCAGCGCGGTGCAGCGGGTCGCGCTGCACCGCCGAGGGCGCAGCAGCGTCCGGGCGGGACAACCTGCTGCACCTCGGGGGCAACCAGGCCGGGCAAGCCGACCTGCCCGGGACAACCTCCGGCAGGAGCGCCAGGACGAGGGGGTCCTGCACCTCCTCGTCCTGGCGCTGCACCAGCTTGTCGCGGCGATGCACCGTGCCCTCGTCCTGCAGCTCCGGGTGGGTGACGGCCTGTACGACGCGCGGCTCTGACCTGCACCGGCGAGTTCGGCGGGCGAAACTCGGGGTTGTCCACGGGGTGTCCTCGCTGATCAAGATCCGTTGTTCTCGTGGTCCAGCCGGTCCGTGACGGCGGATGGGGGTGCGAGCCGAGTACGGGTGACCGTCTGAGCGGCTGTGGTACGAGCGCGTTGGGCGAGCCACACGAGTGCGGCAATGGCGAATCCGACGAGGTAGGCGCCGGCCGTGAGGGGTTCGCCCAGGAGCACGGCGGAGGCGACGAGGGTGAGGATCGGCTGGATCTGCTGGATCTGGCCGACGCGGCCGATGCCACCGCGAGCCAGGCCGCCGTACCAGGCGAAGAACCCCAGCAGCTGGGAGACGATGGCGATGTAGGCGATCCCGAAGACCACCGAGGGCCTCAGATCGTAGGTGCCGGTCAGGAAGGCGACGGACGCGGCCGGGATCGAGAACGGCAGCAGCAGGACGAGCGACCAGGAGATGCTGCAGGCACCGCCGACACTCCTGGCCTCCCTGGCCCCGACCGCGTACCCGAAACCGGAACACAGGGTGGCCCCCAGCATGGTCAGGTCTCCCCAGCCGAACCCGGCGGCCGCCGCACCGGGCCGGGTCAGCAGCAGATATCCGGTGAGCACGGCGATCCCCGCCAGGGACGCCGCCCAGAAACCGGCCGGGAGCCGCTCGCCTCCGATCGCCTGGGCGAACATCGCGGTGACCGCCGGCAGCAACCCCAGGATGATCGCCGCTCGTCCCGAGGTCGTCCCCGTCCCCACCGATGCCCATGGCATGCGTACTGACCTGCTCGACGAAGCCCTCGCCCGCACCGGGGCACACCTCGTCGTCGCCCAGCCCCTGTACGCCAACCCCACCGGAACCACCCTGGCCCCCGAACGCCGCGCCCGGCTCCTCGACACCGCGGCCCGGCACTCCGCATTCGTCATCGAGGACGACTACGCCCGGGACCTGGCCATCGACACCCCCGTACCCCCCCACGCTCATGTCCGAGGACGAGACCGGACACGTCGTGCACGTCCGTTCTCTCACCAAGACCATCGCCCCCGGCCTACGCGTCGCCGCGCTCGCCGCCCGAGGCCCGGCCCTCACCCGGCTGCGCGCGGCCAAGGCCCTCGACGACCTCTACGTCTCGGGCCCCTTGCAGGCCACCGCACTCGACTTCCTCACCTCCACCGCCCTGCCCCGCCACCTGCGCGGTGTCTCCCGCCAGCTCGCCCACCGCCGCGACACCCTCCTACGGGCCCTCGCCGCCCACCTGCCCGAGGCGGACGTCACGTGTGCCCCGGGGCGGCATGCACGTGTGGGTCAGGCTCCCGGACGGCACCGATTCCGACGCCCTCGCCGCACGCGCACTGGCAGCCGGAGTTCTCGTCTCCTCGGGCACCCCCTGGTTCCCTGCAGAACCCGACGGCGCCTACCTCCGCCTCACCTACGGAGAAACCTCCGTCGACCAGATCGACGAAGGCATCCGACGTCTCTCCCGCGCAATGTGACCCGGCTGCACGACACGCGGGTCATCGGGACGGCGGGCGGTCGTCAACGGGAAGACGCCGTCCCCGCCGCCGGCCGGCCTGCCCGCAGCCCGGCCCGGGAAGCAGGGGGGTGTCCCGCGGGACCCGGCCGGTGAGAGGCCGGCAGCGCCGCGCCACGGCGCGGCTGCTCTGTTCGGCGGCCCGTTGGTGCAGGCGTTCCAGGTCCTGGTCAAGCAGGGCTGATCACCCGTGATCCCTCTGCCCGCAACTCGGACTTGTGGACCTGGATGACCGTGTCAGGCGGCGGGAGCGTGACGGCCGGCATAGCGGGCCTACGCTTGAGGAGTGGGCATGCCCCTCTCGATCCGCCTGACCATGCTGCGGGCTTCGGCGACCTGCAGCCGCGGAAACTCGAAGCTCAACACCCCTGCACCCGCCACACCGATGAAGACCCTGAGCGCCTGCGCCACGCCTGCGATCAGTTCGGGCTCGGATATCCATGCAAGCTGGTCCAGGGCGTAGGCATGCAGCAGCTTCTTCGGTTTGGCGACGAAGACTCCCCCGATCGAGAACACCATCAGGCGCTGGTCGGTGAGCCCGACGATGAACCGGCCCGGCAATGGAAGCTGCGCGGCGGGAACGTCGGCCTTGGCACCGCTCGTGGCCACAGCCATCGCCGCTGTGCCCGCCACCCCGGCGATTCCCGCGGCCCCACCGATCATGGTCTTGCGAATTCCGCCGATCCTGAAACCGAGGATGCCGTACTGCACCTGTTCCCCCGGCAACAGCTCACCGGCCAACCGCTGTTCGACCTTGTCCACCTGGGCCATGCCTTGCCCCTCCGCCCTCTGCCCGACCGTCGATCCGCCCAATCGGTCGCCCGTACACGAGGTCAGCGAGTCTACGTAAGCACGACGCAGGCGATCAACCAGGCCCGGGGACCGGGTATTTCGGGCTCACCGAGCGTTTCCGGTCTCCGTCGGCGCGATGCAGATCGGCGCGTAGCAGGCGGAGCGCGGGTGATGCCTCGCCCGCACCCCGCCGGGGGGTGGCACCCTGACGCCTCCGACGGTCGTGTGCCGGTCGGTGGTCGAGTCGGGAAGCGGGGAACCGCCTCCGGCGATGCGCGTCCACTCCTGGCGCCTGGTGCCGGCCGGTCAGCCGTCCAGGCGAGACCGGTGCCGACGAGGCCGCCCTCGACCTCCACGGCGGCGTCTGACCAGGTCTGCCGTAGTGGTGGAGTCGGGTACGGGAACTGCCCGAATGCCTGCCTGATCAGGCGTTGCGCTCCTCGGCCGCCCCGAAGCGCGCCAGACAGTGCCACACCTTCTTGAGCGCCTGCTGGTCATGGAGTCCGGTGCGTGCGGCGTCTCCGACAATCCGGGGATCGAGGTAGCCGTCAACGGCGATCTCGGCTCCCAGGTCGACGTACTCCTGTCCGCGGTAGTCCGGGTGGCGTCCGAGCTCTTCGACCGTAAGCCTGAGTCCTGGGTGCCATTCGAGCGGGCATGGCAGGCGGCGGGCTGCGGCTTCCACTGCCGTTCCTCGGAAGCTCGGGTCCAGGACCAATGCCTCGACATCGCGGTCCAGGACGAGCGGCCCGTGCACCTGTGCCTCGATGTAGTCGTCGAGTGCGTCCTGGCCGTCGGCCTCAGCCAGGTCTATGAGGGACATGCGGGCCGCGACACCGAAGGCCGACGGTTCGAAGACGCTGTCCGGGTAGCAGAACGTGGCTCGTGGAAGGACCTCAGCAGTCAGCCGAAAGTGCGCGGAGCCGAACCGGGGCGCCCCGCCGAGCGGCCTGCGCCGGAAGTCCAGCGCGCCGTAGACAGGGCGCTCGTGCCCAGGCGCGTGGTCATACGCGCCCCCGAAGATCCGGCTCTCCCAGCGCCACCGGTCACCGCCGGGGTGGGCCGTCAAGCCGCCGTTGCTCGTTCCCGTGACGAACTGCGAGTGATAGACGCCGTCCTCGGCCAATGCGAGCAGGATCGGCCGACCGCGCACCGTGCGGTCCGGGTGAAAGTTCAGGGTCACTCGCAGCGCGGGGTCGACCGGAGGCCCGGATGACAGCGACGCGACATGACGGATTGCCTGTTCCTGCGCAGACGGGGCTGTATGAGCGTTCACCAGCGCAGTGTGCCCGAACCTGACCAACTGGTGCACCTGGATTGGCCTTGGGGCCCCGGACGACCGCCGAGGTGACCCGCTGCGGAGGTCCGCTATCCAGCGGCCACAACCTGGCCGGCCGTGACCTGGGGAGGGTTGGGAAGCAGTGTCGCGAGGTTGTCCCGCACGAAGCCAGTCGCCCTCCGGACCGACTCTTCGGCCCCGGTTCGGTCTTCAAAGACGCTGGTGGAGACCATCACTCCATCCCCGGCATCAACCCAGTAATAGGCTACGAATCCGGGCACCTGGCGAAGGAGAGGCACGAATCCCTCGGCCACTCGGCGTCCCGCCTCCGCGGGATCGGTCACCCCTTCGTACCGCCGCACTGCCGCGTACACGCTGGTCTCCTAACGGTCCCCAGGTCATCTTGTGCGAGACGACGTACCCATCGGCGCGCGTCTCTCGCTCGCGATATGTCCGGAAGGCACTCTGATAGCCGTATTGGTGATCCGCAGCCGGCCGCTCTGGCCGGCTCCGGGCCAGCACGAACCGAGGCGAGGATCGCTCAGATCGACGCCCGGCAGGAACGCAACCTCGCCGGCGTTCCTCGGTCTGCCGACCTTCGACAGCATCGCAGCCGCCACCGTGCAGTGAGGCTCGGCACGGCACGCCTGCGACGCTGTCGTCCAGGCGCGACGGCGTCGGGCCCTGAGGCCTGTCCGACACATGACCAGACAAATGACCAGCTGAACACCTCGTCGGACGGACATCGACCGCCGGATGCCGCCGGCGACGAGGTCACCGGGCGGTCTGGAACCGGTAGCCCTGCCGGCGAGCCCGGCCAGGGTGGTGGGGCGTGGGACGCCGGACGCACCGACGCCCCGAGGTGCACCGTCTCAACCCTGCGACGGGGTCCAGAACGCGGTGATCCTCGCGGCGCCGGGCCCGATCCCCTGCCAGGAACCGTCGAACTCGAGGACGGCCACGGAGGCGGTCGGGAACCCGGACTCCTCCACCCGCCGCGAGAGGTCGCCGTCGGCCGTTCCGACGAGGAGCCGGACCAGCTCGGGCAGGCTCGGATTGTGTCCGACGACGACCAGGTCGCCCACGTCGTCCGAACTCCCCCGCACCATCGCGACCAGCTCGCCGATCCCCGCTTCCCCCCGATGGATCTCCACACTGAGGTCGTAGAGCCCCTGCTCGTGGAGCGTCTCGGGGAGCCGCGGCAACGCGGCGCCCACGCATTCCCAGGTCTCCCTGGTCCGGCGGGCGCCGGACACCCGCGCGAGATCGGGCGTGATGCCGGAACCCGCGAGCCATCGTCCGGCCCGGGACGCCTCCTCCCGCCCCCGCTCGTCGAGACGCCGTTCCTTGTCGACCGCCGTCTCCCGTTCGGCCTGCGCATGACGGATCAGGACGAGCCTCCGGCCGGTACCCACGATCACGTTGACCTCCCCTTGTCCGCGGGCCGTGGCGCGGCCCGGCGGAATCGCTTGATCCTTTGCATCCGAACACTACCCGGGCGGGCTCGTCGCCCGGTCGGCGCCGAGGGCCGCCACCGATGCCACGGCCACTGCGAGGAGACCGCGTGTACGCATCGGTGTCCACCTGCTGTCGGGTGTGCCGTCCTGTCAGTTCGGAGGCGGCACGTCGACAACGTGCTGACGACCTGCGCCCCCGCCCCCCTCGCGGAGAGGGGGACGGGGGCGCCGGTCGTTGCGGTGGGACCGTCTACCGGCGACCGGTGGAGGCGTGCACCCGGTCGGCGGGGTCGTCGTCCTCGACCGGTTCGGGCTTGCCGGACGGGTGCGGCACCCGGACGGCGCCCGGGGCGCGGCGGCCCTTGCGGGCTGCCTCGGCGAGGGCGAGCTGCCGGTCGGCCTCGGCCTGGATGGCGTCCTTGTCGCCGATCTCGGCGTCCGGCAGCGCGTCGGGGAGGAGGTCCTCCAGCAGGCGCAGCGGCCGGTAGGCGAGGCCGATCAGGCCCCAGACGAAGAGCACCAGGCCGACCACCACGAGCAGCAGTCCGGCGCCGCGGCCCGGTCCGCTGCCGAGCACCAGGCCGACCGAGTCGGCGAGCGCGCCGCCGGGGCGCATCAGCGGCTCGAAGACATGGTCGGAGAGCGGGCCCGCGGTGAGGAAGCCGAGCGGCATCATCGACATGGCGAGCATCTGGTTGGTGGCCAGGACGCGGCCCTGGAGCTCCATCCCTACCTTGGTCTGGATCAGCGCCATCCAGTGCGAGTTGAGGATCATCATGGCCGCCCAGAGGACGAAGAGTCCGCAGGCGGTGAGCGCGGTCTCGGGGCGGCTGCCGGCGAGGACGGCGGCGAGGCCGACCACCGAGGTGAAGCCGATCATGCCGATGGTGCGGCGGCGCGTGCCGCCCCAGAGCCCCATGACCAGGGCGCCGACCATGGCGCCGAGGCCGCCGAGGGCGGTGATGACGCTGAGCTGCATCGGCGTGCCGCTGGCCAGCACCATCGGGGTGATCAGCACGGTGGCGACGGCGAACAGGTAGTTGAACACCACGAAGAAGACCACCATGGCGACCAGGCTGTGCCGGCGCGCGATGTACCGCCAGCCGGTGACGACCTCCCGCCAGAGCGGCTCCTCCTGCTTGTCGAACATGGCGTCCGGGAAGCGGACCAGCAGCAGGCAGGTGACGCCGGTGAGGAAGGTGGCCATGTCGAACAGCACGACGCCGTGCAGGCCGATCAGCGTGACCAGCACGCCGCCCGCCAGGATGGCCATCATGTCGCCGGCGCCGGTGCCGAGTTGGGCGAGACCGTTGGCCTGTCCGAGGTAGCGCTTGGGCACCAGTTGGGTGATCGCGGCGAGGTAGGCGGGCCGTTGGAAGGCTCCGCAGGTGGAGCCGATGCAGGCCACCACGTAGATGTGCCAGATCTCCAGGAGGTCGGTCCAGAGCAGCACGCCGAGGCCGAGCATGCCGGCGGCGGCCACGGTGTCCGTGATGATCATGATCTTGCGCCGGTCGACCCGGTCGGCGAGCGCACCGGCGACCGGCAGCAGCAGGACGGCCGGCAGCACCGCGATGAACGAGATCATCGCGAAGTCGAAGGCCGAGTTGGTCTGCTGGTAGACCCAGACGCCGAGCGCGAAGGTGGAGAGGCTGGTGCCGATCATCGAGACGAACTGGCCGATCGCCACCTTGGCGAAGATGCCCAGCTCGGCCCGGGCGGCCGGGCGCTTGACCGCGGCCGGGGTGGATATCGCCCCGGTGGCGGCGAACTCCGCCAGCACCCGGGCGAGTTCGTCGGCCTGGTGCTTGAGGAAGTAGTGCCCGGCGCGCGGCACGACCGCGAGCTCGACGGTGTCGCCGAAGTGCTCCCACTCGGCGTACCGCTCCTCGTAGAGCTGGGTGGCGCGGTCCTTCTCGCCGACCACGCACAGGATCGGGGCGGAGAGCTTCTCCGGCCGCTCGTCCCCGTAGGCACGGGTGTAGAAGTCCTCGGCCTGCCGGACGTCGTGGCGCAGCGCCCGGACCAGGAAGTCCTGCTCGGCCTGGTCGTAGACGTCGGTGAAGCCGCCCATGGCGCGCAGGTATTCGAGGTAGCCGCGGTTGGACAGCACCCGGTCACCCGGCATCCGGCGCGCCATCCACTCGGCGAAGCGGCCGGGCAGCCGGGCGGCGGGGAAGGTGCCGCCGAGGGCGAGGCCGCGCAGGTCGACGCCGGCCGCCTCCAGCCGGGAGCCGAGGGCGGTGGCGAGCGCCCCGCCCAGGCAGTGGCCGTAGAGCAGCACCGGGCCGTCGACCTTCTCCACTATCTGGGCGGTCAGGGTGTCGGCGAGCGTGGCGAGTTCGGCGAGCTCGTCGTCGGGGCGGCTCGGGTCGTGGCCGGGCAGCTCGACGGCGTACAGCCGGTGGCCGGCCGGGAGCGCGTCGGCGAGCGGCTGGAAGGTGATCGGGCTGCCGCCGCCGTAGGGGACGCAGACCACGTTGATCTCGGCCGGGGCGTTGCCGCGGGTGAGTTTGTGCAGCAGGGTGCGCGGGCCCTCGTCGGCGGTGCCGCCGGCCCGGGCGTCGATCAGCGCGGCGAGCTCGCGGACGGTCGGATGCTGGAACAGGTCGATGACCGACAGGCCGTCACCGATCAGGCGCACGGCCCGCACGGCGGAGAAGGAGTCGCCGCCGAGCGCGAAGAAGTCGTCGGCCGCGCCGATCTCCTCGACCTCCAGCACCTGGCGGTAGACCTCGGCCACCGCGTGCTCGGTGTCGGTGGTCAGCTCGCCGCCGCCGGAGACCGGCTGGGCGGCGACCGGCTCGGGCAGGGCGGCCCGGTCGACCTTGCCGTTGGCGTTCAGCGGCAGGGCGTCCAGGACGACCAGCGCGGCCGGGACCATGTAGTCGGGCAGCCGGGTGCGCAGCGCGGCGCGCAGCTCGCCCGGGTCGGGCGCGGCGGCCGGGTCGGCGGGTACCAGGTAGCCGACCAGGGAGCGGGCGGCGCCCTCGCCCCGGGCGACCACGACGGCCTCGCGCACCTCGGGGCGGGCGGTCAGTTCGGCCTCGACCTCGCCGATCTCGACCCGGAAGCCGCGGATCTTGACCTGGTGGTCGATCCGGCCGAGGAACTCGATGGCGCCGTCGGGGCGGCGGCGGACCAGGTCGCCGGTGCGGTAGGCGCGGCGGCCCTCCACCTCCAGGAAGCGCTCGGCGGTGAGGTCGTCGCGGCCGAGGTAGCCGCGGGCGACGCCGCCGCCGGAGACGTACAGCTCGCCGGGGACGCCGAGCGGGACGGGGCGCCGGCGGGTGTCCAGGAGGTGGGCGCGGACGTTGCCGAACGGCCGGCCGAGCGGCGCGGTGGCCGCGTCGCCGAGGTCGGCGGGCACCGGCATGCCGAGCATCGAGACGGTGGTCTCGGTGGGCCCGTAGTGGTTGTGCAGCGGCAGGTCGGGCCGGGCGGCGCGGATACGGGCCACCAGGTCGGGCCGCAGCGCCTCGCCGGCGCAGATCAGCAGCCGGGCGGGGAGGATCGCGCCGAGTCCGGTGCCGTGCGCGGCCAGGCCCTCCAGGTGGCTGGGGACCAGCTTCATGGCGTCGATCCGGTGCTCGGCCGCGTAGGCGGCGAAGGCGTCCGGGTCGGTGGCCTGGTCGCGGGTCAGCAGGTGCAGGCAGCCGCCGCCGGTGAGCGCGCCGAACACGTTGGTGGTGCCCAGGTCGGCGGCGAAGGTGGAGACCAGCGCCCAGTTCCAGCCCTGCTGGTCGCCGCCGATCCGCTCGCGCAGGCCGTGCAGGTAGTTGAGGTAGTTGCGGTGCTCGACGGCGACGCCCTTGGGCGCGCCGGTGGAGCCGGAGGTGAAGATGAGGTAGCAGAGGTGCTCGGGGCGGACGTCCGTCTCGGGCGCGTCGGCGCGCTCCTCGCCGTCCGGGACGACCACCGGGAGGTCGCCGGTGAGCCGGTCGCGCAGGTCGTCGGTGGTGACGACGGCGGCGGCCCCGGAGGCGTCGAGCAGGCCGTGGATGCGCCCGTCCGGGTAGACCGGGTCGAGCGGCAGGTAGGCGCCGCCGGCCTTGAGGATGCCGAGCATGCCGACCACCAGGGCAGCGGAGCGCTCGACCAGCAGGCCGACCGGACGGTCCGGGCCGACGCCGTGCGCGCGCAGCCGGTGGGCCAGCGCGTTGGCGCGCCGGTCGAGTTCGGCGTAGCTGAGCACGCCGTCGGCGCCGCGCACGGCGGGCGCGTCGGGGGTGCGGCGGGCCTGTTCCTCGACGAGGCCGTGCAGGGTGCCGTCGAGGTCCCAGGCGCGCAGGGTCTCATTGTCCCAGTCGGCGAGCTGCCGCTGCTCGGACGGGGTGAGCAGGGGAAGGTCGGCGAGCGGGCCGTCGGGGCCGGCGGCCATCGCGTCGAGCACCGTGGTGAGGTGGCCGAAGACCCGGCGCACGGTGGCCTCGTCGTACAGCTCGGTGCGCCAGACGAGGTCGGCGGCGAGTTCGCCGCCGGTGTCGACGACGGCCACCGACAGGTCGAACTTGGCGGTGTCGGTGCCGATCGGCTGCCAGTGGACGGTGTGTCCGGGCAGCTCGGGGCGGGCCTCGGCCTGGTTGTGGACGTTGAGCAGCACCTGGAACAGCGGGGTGTGGGCGAGTTCGCGCGCCAGGCCGAGCGCGTCGATCAGCCGCTCGAAGGGCAGGTCCTGGTGGCCGTAGGCGCCGAGGGTGGCGTCCTTGACGCGCTCCAGGAGCTCGCGGACCGTCGGGTCGCCGGAGAGGTCGGTGCGCATCGCCAGGGTGTTGACGAAGCAGCCGACCAGCGGCTCGGTCTCGCTGCGGGTGCGTCCGGCGATCGGGGTGCCGACGGTGACGTCCTCGCTGCCGGTGTAGCGGCCGAGGAGGGTCTGCAGGGCGGCCAGCAGCACCATGTAGACGGTGGTGCCGGTCTGTTCGGCGAGGGTGCGGATCCGGCGGCTGCGCTCGACGCCCAGCTCGGCGGTGAACCGGGCGCCCGCGGTGCCCGCGACGGCGGGCCGCGGCCGGTCGGCGGGCACCGTGACGGTGGCGGTGGCGCCGCGCAGGCGCTCCTG
>NZ_JAHSQD010001139.1 GCF_020103755.1 Streptomyces sp. LS1784 | reverse complement strand
CGTCGAGTACGGCAGCACGGAGGTCTGGTCGCCCGGGCGCACCGCGCCGAAGGCCGCGGTGGCCGCGGTCTGGTCCGGCCGGAGCACCTGGGTCGCACCGGTGTCGCCCGCGGCCGCGCCGACCCAGCCGGCCCCGGCCGCCTCGTGCATCTCGCGCAGCGCGTGCTGCACGTGGGCGCGGAACTCGTCGGCGTCCTGGAAGCGGTCGTCCGGGTTCTTGGCGAGCGAGCGCAGCACCAGCGGGTCGAGGCCGGCCGGCACCCGGCCGTTGGCCTGCGAGGGCGGCACCGGCGGGTCCTGGACGTGCTGGTAGACCACCGACAGCGGGGTGTCGCCGGTGAACGGCGGGCGCAGCGTGAGCAGCTCGTAGAGCATGCAGCCGGCCGCGTACAGGTCGGAGCGGTGGTCGACCGGCTTGCCGAGCGCCTGCTCGGGCGAGAGGTACTGCGGGGTGCCCATGACCATGCCGGTCTGGGTCATCGTGGTGGCCCCGCCGGTCAGCGCCCGGGCGATGCCGAAGTCCATCACCTTGACCGCGCCGGTGTTGGTGATGCTCACGTTGGCGGGCTTGATGTCGCGGTGGACGATGCCGTTGCGGTGGCTGTAGGCGAGCGCCTCCAGCACCCCGGCGATGATGATCAGCGCCTGGTCGACCGGCGGCGCCTCCTCGTCCGCCAGCAGTTCGCGGACGGTGCGGCCCTCGACCAGCTCCATCACGATGTACGGCGTGGACTCGTCCCCGACGTACTCCTCGCCGGTGTCGTAGACCGAGACGATCGAGTGGTGGTTGAGTGCTGCGACGGCGTGTGCCTCGCGGGTGAAGCGCAGCCGGGCGACGTCGTCCTGGGCCAGTTCGCCGCGCAGCAGCTTGACCGCGACGGTGCGGCCGAGCCGCACGTCCTCGGCGGCGAACACCTCGGCCATGCCGCCGCGCCCGAGCCGGTGGGTCAGCCGGTAGCGGCCGTCGCCGACGGTGCTCAGCGGCACCGCGGTGCCG
>NZ_JAHSQD010001138.1 GCF_020103755.1 Streptomyces sp. LS1784 | reverse complement strand
CGTCGCCCGCCCGGGCGCCAACCCGCCCTCGGCCGCCGCCCTGGCGGCCGCCCTGGCGGACGGGCCGCAGTCCCGCTCCGGCGGCCGCGGGGTGGACCGGCTCAACCGCCAGGCTGCTCAACCGCGGTGAGGTCCTTCCCGTACCAGATCTCGGCGTACGGTCCGCTGCTGTAGGCGGGGATCTCCCGGTACCCGTTCCGCAGGTACAGCGTGCGGGCCTCGACCAGGTCGAGGCGGGTGTCGAGGACGATCCGGTCGGCGCCCAGGGAGCGGGCGGCCCGGTCGACGGCGGCCAGCAGTACGGCGCCGCCGCCGGTGCCGCGCAGGCCGGGGCGGACGAAGACGCGGGTGAGCTCGGCCGTGGTGGCGTCGAGTCGCCGCAGGCCGGCGCAGGCGTGGGCGACGCCGTCGTGACGGGCGATCAGGAACGAGCCGTCCGGGGCGGCGAGGTCGTCGCTGGGGGAGCCGGCCAGGCCGGACTCCAGCTCCTGGGGGGTGCCCTCCCGGTCGAAGTGCAGGCGGTAGTAGCGGTTGGCCACGTCGTAGTAGTACTCACGCAGCAGGTCCAGGGCCTCGGGGCTGGTCACGTCGGCCGTGGCGACGCTCCAGAGGCCGGAGTGGCCGGGTGCGGTGTTCGTCATGCGCGCATGATCCACTTCATGGCTCCGGCACCGCAATCGGTTTTCCCGGCCGCCCGGGCCCCCGGACCTCCGAACACCCGGACACCCGGGCGAAGGAACGGCAAGGCCCAGGTGCGTCGTTGCCCCGCGCGAGTGACGAGGGGATTGGCGCTGGTGGACGGCGGGGGAGCAGTGCATCTATGAACAGACCATCAGGTTGTCACATTAATGGGGGTCTGAGGGAGGGTCAGCAACGCCGGACTGGTGTGCGGACCGGTCTGCTGGCCACCGTCTGCCTCTCCGCCGTCCTCGCCGGCTGCGCCGGTCCGGCCGCTCCCGCCGGCCCCAAGCCCGCCCCGGCCGCTCCCGCCGGCCCCAAGCCCGCCCCG
>NZ_JAHSQD010001137.1 GCF_020103755.1 Streptomyces sp. LS1784 | reverse complement strand
GTCCGTCCTGGGCCGACCCGGCCCGCCGCGACGGCGCCGCCCGCCGGGTGCTCGCCGTCGGCTTCGCGGCCGCCGTCTTCCAGCCGCTCTACAACGGCGGCACGGTCGACCGCTTCTCCCCCGATGGCCCGGCGTACGGGGTGTTCCTGACCGCCGTCGCCGCGCTGGCCGCGCTCTGCGACGCGACCCTGGCGGCACTGCTGCGCCGCTCCGGCGGCGGGCTGCGGTTCCCGGCGGCGCTGGAGGACGAGCTGCGCTCGCTGTTCGGCATCGGCTCGGCGATCGTCGCCACCGGGATGCTGGTCAGCCTCGCTGCCGGCGAGGTCGGGCTGTGGGCGCTGCCGCTGTTCTGCACCCCGCTGCTGCTCGCCCAGGTGTCCTTCCGGCGCGCCGCCGCCGTGCGGGCCACCACCGGGCAGACCATCGCCAGCCTCGCCAGGGCCACCGAGCTGGCCGGCTACACCCCGCACGGGCACGCGCGCCGGGTCGCGGACACGGCGTGCGCGCTGGGCCGCGAGCTGGGTCTGGGCACCCGCGAGCTCGCCCTGCTGGAGTACGCCGCGCTGATGCACGATGTCGGCCAGCTGTCCCTGGTCGAACCGGTGCCGGACGGCGCCACCGCCCTGCTGCCCTGCGCCGAGCAGCAGCGGATCGCCCGCCTCGGCAGCGAGGTGATCAGCCGCACCGGGGTGCCCCGGCAGGTGGCCGAGCAGGTCGCCCGGCTGGCCGACCCCGTCACCGCGACCGTCCCCGGCGAGGGACCGGTGCCGCTCGCGTCCCGGATCATCCGGGTCGCCAACGCCCACGACGACCTGCTCACGGCGGCCCGCGGCCGGGGAGTCGGCGAGGCGGTCGGGCGGCTGGAGGCGCTGGAGGCGCTGCGGCTGGGCCGCGGCCGGGTCTACGACGCCCGCGTGGTGGACGCCCTGGCCAGGGTGGGCGGATAGGGCCCGTCCCGCCGATCCATCCCGGGGCCGCGACCCGGTCGGCAAGACGGGCCCCGGGCCCGCC
>NZ_JAHSQD010001136.1 GCF_020103755.1 Streptomyces sp. LS1784 | reverse complement strand
GCGCCCGCGTCCTGCTCCGCACCGCCCGGACCCGCGGGCCCCGGGCGCCGCGCTGAACCACGGCCCGGACCGCGACCGGGCGCCCTCTAGACTTCCGGCCATGACCACGCCCGACCCCTCCGCCGCGGACCGGCTCGCCCGGCTCGTCCAGCTCTCCGCCGGGAGCTACCTGCTCGTCACCACGTACAAGAAGGACGGCACCGCCGTGCCGACCCCGGTGTGGGTCGTGCGCGACGGGGAGGCGCTCGGCGTCTGGACCGTCGCGGACTCCTGGAAGGTCAAGCGGATCCGCAACCGCGCCGACGTTCTGGTCGGCCCCTGCGACGTCAAGGGCCGCCCGACCGGCGAGCAGTACCCCGCCACCGCCGAGATCCTCGGCCCCGAGCGCACCTCCGCCTACCGCACCCTGCTGCGCCAGAAGTACGGCCTGCTCGGCGTGCTCACACTGCTCGGCAGCCGGCTGCGCCGCGGCGAGCGCGGCACCGTCGGCATCCGGATCACCCTGACGGACTGACCACGGGCCCCGGCGCCCCCGGCCGCGCGAGGAGGCCGGGCTCGGCAGCCTCCGCTCCTGGCTCACCACCGGCCCCTGGGCGGGCCCGCGGCCGGGCATCGGGCGGGATGACAGGCTTGGTGACCATGGAACAGAACGAGGCCGCACCGCTCCCCCTGCTGGTGGTCGACGGCGCGAACGTGGTCGGCTCCGTCCCGGACGGCTGGTGGCGGGACCGGCGGGGCGCCGCCCAACGGCTGCGGGACGCACTGGTCGCCGTCGCCGGGCGGGGCGTGCCGGAGCGGCCGGGACCGCTGGAGGTGGTCCTGGTGGTGGAGGGTGCGGCCCGGGGCGTCGCCGGGCTCCCGCAGGTGCGGGTGGTCGAGGCGAGCGGCAGCGGGGACGACCGGATCGTGGAGGTCGTCCGGGCGGCCCGTGCCGAGCACCCGGAGCGGGCCTGCCTGGTCGTCACCGCCGACCGCGAACTGCGAGCCCGGGTCGGCGCGCTGGGCGCCGCCGTGACCG
>NZ_JAHSQD010001135.1 GCF_020103755.1 Streptomyces sp. LS1784 | reverse complement strand
CACCGCGGCGTCGGCGGCCGCGCCCGGGGCCTGCTCGGGGGTCATCGGACGGTTCACTCCCACTCCTCGGAGACGGACGGGGCGGGTACGGGCGTGGCGCCGGGCGGGCCGCCGTGGGTCCAGGGGGTGTCGTCCGGCTCGGGCAGCGGCGCGGACTGGCGCACCGTCAGTTCGAACAGGGTGAAGGTGACCGGCTCGCCGGGCTCGGGCAGACTGCCCGGCTCCGGCTCCTTCTTGCGGCCCATGCCGGACAGCACCCGCAGGGTGAGGGTGCCCTCGGCGGCGTCCACCGCGACGATCTCCGCCTTCTGTGCGGGCGGACCTCCCCCGGCCTCCGGACGGGGTGGCCCCCATACCCGGTGCACCTCCCGGCCGAGGTCCGCGTGCGGGCGGTCGACGGTGCGCAGGGTGACCAGCGGGCGCGGCTTGGGGGAGCGGCCGGTGGTGTCCCAGTCCGGCACCACCTCCGTCACCACGCCGCTGAACGCCTCGCCGGCCAGCCGGTGCTCGGCCATCGCCAGCGGGTCGTCCAGCGCCTCCTGGACGTCGAGGCGGGCCTGCTCGCGCTCGCGCTGGGCGAGCTTGCGGGCGGCGGTGACGGCGTCGTCCTGCCGGGGCTGCGGCGGCTCGCCGGCCGCCAGCCGGTCCCGGTGGCCGGTGTAGGACCAGCGGTCGCCGGTCCAGCGCTCCTCCAGGTGGCCGGCCGGCGGCAGGGCGCGCAGCAGGTCCAGGCCCTGCCAGACGTCCCGCCAGGTGGGCAGCAGGACGGACGTCAGCGCCTCCTCCAGCGCCGTCACCGCGGCCCGTACGGCCGCCCGGGCGCGCTCGGCGGCGGCCTCGTCGCGCTGCTCGGCGCTGTGCTGCAGGGCGCCCACGGCGGAGTCGTAGCGGGCGATCGCCGGGGCGAGCACGAACTCGTCGAAGCGGGGGTCGGTGGCCGGGCCGGCCGGCGGGTGCAGCAGCTGCCCCCGGTCGTCCCGGGCGGACTCGGCCAGCTCGGCCGCCTGCGCGCCGGTCAGGCCGTC
>NZ_JAHSQD010001134.1 GCF_020103755.1 Streptomyces sp. LS1784 | reverse complement strand
CGGCTGCAGGCCGCGGGCCAGCCGGTGCGCGACCGTCCCGGACGGGCCGAAGCGGTCCGCGACCGACTCGGCCGGCAGCGCGGCGAAGGCCCCGACGGTGGGCAGGCCGAGCCGCCCGAGCAGTTCGGCCAGCGCCTCGTCGCCCAGCGCACCCACCGGGTACGGGGCGAGGAACTCCGCCGTCCGGCCGGCCGGGACCAGCACTCCGGCCCGGGCGGCGAGCACGGCGGCGAACAGGCCGTCGGCGACGCCGACCTGGGCCTGCGGGGCGGCTGTGCCCTGGGCCTGCGGGGCAGCTGTGCCCTGGGCCTGCGGAACGGCTGCCCGCCGTTCCTCGACAACCACCGCGCCCGGGACGGCGTCCGGGACGAGCGGCTGCCCGAGGGCGTCCGCCACCGCCCTGCCGACCTTGCCGGCCAGCGCCTCCTCACCGTCGAAGTAGCGGCCCGGGCCCTTCACCGGGATCGCGCACAGGCCCGGGCGGATCACCTCCACCCGGGGTGTGAACGCCTCCACCGCCGCGACCACCGGCTCGAAGCGGCGGGTCTCCGCCTCCGGGTCGCGGTCGCGCAGCTCCAACTCCGGGCAGAGCCGCTGGGCCAGCTTGAGCCGCTGCCCCTGCCGCACCCCGGCCGCCCGGGCGCCCGCCGAGCAGGCGAGGATCCGCCCGCCCTCGGTCACCGCGACCGGGTCGTCGCCGGTGACGGCCGCCACCGGCCAGTCCGGGCACCAGACCACCAGCACCCGGGGGGTCCTGTCGTCCGCCATCTCAGACCACCGCCGCCACGCGGAGTGCCGTCCGCTCGGCCACCGGTTCCGCCACTGGCTGTGGCTGCTCCTGGAGCGGGCGCACCGCGCCGTGCTCGTCCGGCAGCCAGAGCCGGGCCGTCCGGCCGCGCGCCGCCGAGCCTCGACCCTCGGCCACCACCTCCACCTGCCGGCCGACGAGCTGCCCGTGGCCGTCGCCCAGCCCGAACCAGCGCCCGGAGCGCACCCCCAGCCGCAGTGCCGCGCCCGGCCACGGTCC
>NZ_JAHSQD010001133.1 GCF_020103755.1 Streptomyces sp. LS1784 | reverse complement strand
GACCCGCTGACGGCCGTGGTCGCCGTCCACGCCGAACAGCAGCGCCGGATCGCCGCCATCGCCGACCCGGGCGCCCGGCAGCGGTTCCGGCTGCTGGTCGCCGCCGAGTCGGCCGGCGCCCTGGTGGCCGCCGAGATGGCCCACGACGGGCTGCCCTGGCGGGCCGACGTCCACGACCGGCTGCTGACCGAACTGCTCGGCCCCCGCCCGACCGTCCCCGGCACCCAGCCCAGGATCCTCGCCGAGCTCGCCGTCGACCTCCAGCAGGCCCTCGGCGCCAAGCCGTTCAACCCCGACTCGCACACCCAGGTGCTGCGCGCCTTCGCCGAGGCGGGCATCCAGCTGGGCTCCACCCGCTCCTGGGAGCTCAAGGGCATCGACCACCCGGCCGCGCAGCTGCTGGTCCGCTACAAGGAGCTGTCCCGGATCCACGTCGCGCACGGCTGGGCCTGGCAGGACGCCTGGGCCCGCGGCGGCCGGTTCCGGCCCGAGTACGTGGTCGGCGGCGTGGTGTCCGGCCGCTGGGCCAGCCGCGGCGGCGGCGCCCTGCAGATCCCGCGCATCCTGCGCCGCGCCGTGGTCGCCGACCCGGGCTGGCTGCTGGTCGTCGCCGACGCCGCCCAGCTGGAACCGCGGGTGCTCGCCGCGCTCTCCCAGGACACCGGGCTGGCCCGCACCGCCGCCGGCGGCGACCTGTACGAGGCGCTCGCCGCCCACGCCTTCCAGGGCGACCGGGACAAGGCCAAGCTCGGCCTGCTCGGCGCCATGTACGGGCAGACCAGCGGCGACATCGGCCCGCTGCTGAACACCCTGCACCGCCGCTACCCGGCCGCCATGGGCTACGTGGAGGCCGCCGCCCGCACCGGCGAGGACGGCGGCGTGGTCGCCTCCCGGCTCGGCCGGGTCTGCCCACCGGCCTCCGCCGACTTCCTCGACCTCACCGAGGCCGAGACCGCGGGCGAGGCCGGCGGCCGCACCGCCCGCGCGCGCGGCCGCTTCACCCGCAACGTCGTCATCCAGGCCAGCGCC
>NZ_JAHSQD010001132.1 GCF_020103755.1 Streptomyces sp. LS1784 | reverse complement strand
GACCCGGTCGCCTGCTCCGGCCCGGTGCTGGCCGGGCTGCGCGGGGCGCTGACCGGCGCGCAGCTGCTGGTGCGGCGCTGGGTCTCCACCGGCGGCGGCCCGCTGCCCGACGCGGAGGAGGACGATCCCGCCGAGGCGCACGAGCGGATCGCCGACCCGGCGCACCTGGACGAGTGGCACGCCCACCTCGCCGTGGTCGCCTGGTGGACGCTGCACCTGTGGCAGCAGGCGGCCTGGGCGGTGTACGCGCACGCGGAGGTCCGGGCCGAGGCCCGCGCGTCGGGCGTGACCGAGGTGATCCTGGAGCTGTTCGACCGCTACCAGGGCGAGCAGCACGACTTCAAGGGCCTGGTCCACCTGGCGCTGATGCTGGACGACGAGCCGCTGCTGGTGCTCGACCGCCCCACCGGCACCGGCTACCTGCTGCGGATGAGCGGCCTGAGCGACACCTTCCAGCTGCACACCCTGCTCGCCGACGTGCTGATCGGCGGCGGCCACCTGCCCGGCACCCCGCAGGACCGGGAGGTGGTGGCACTGGCCCGGACGGCGTTCCTGGACGGCCGCCGGGTGATCGCCACCGGCGCCTTCAACCTGGTCGCTCCGGACGGCTCCTGGATCTGGAACGAGGGGACGCCGAGCGACGTCCCGGTGGTGGACGGCGTGCGCACCCTGGTGCTGGAGCCGCTGCCGTACGAGCGGAGCTGGTCGGCCGGGCGGTTCATCCAGGAGGTCCCGGGCGACCTGCGGCTGGAGCGGGTGCTCGACCCGGCGGAGGCCGCCCGCCGGCTGGCCGCCACGGTGCCGGGGCAGACGCCCGCCGAGGCGTTCCGGTAGAGGCCCCGGCGGCCCCGTCCGTTCGCCGGGTTATGGTCGGAAACGGACACAGCCCCGAGGAGTGGAGTCGACGATGGCGAAGGTCCCGAACGTGCTCGCGGCCGCCGCGCCCGCCGCGCTGACCGCGGCGAGCGGTCTGGTCGGCGGTTACGGCGTCGCCCGCTGGAGCGGCCGGCGCGAACTGGGCGGCGCGGTGCT
>NZ_JAHSQD010001131.1 GCF_020103755.1 Streptomyces sp. LS1784 | reverse complement strand
GCCCGCAGCCGGTCCACCACCACGGCCTGCGGCCCGGCCAGCACCCCGGGCGGCAGCGCCGAACCGCCGTGCGTGGGCAGCCCGTCCACGTGCACGATGTCCTTGACGCCCACCGCCACCCCGTACAGCGGCGGCCGCCCGCCCGGTTCCGGGTACCGCGCGGCCACCTCCCGCGCCTGCGACCGCAGCCGCTCGTGCCGCCCGGGCTCCGGCACGAACGCGCGGATCAGCGGGTCCACCCGTTCGACCAGGGCGCACAACCGGTCGACGTACTCGGACAGTTCCGGCACACCGGCGCGCAGCCCGGCGGCCTCATCGGTCAACGGCCGCGGCCGGACGAGGGGTTCCTCCATGCCGGTCACAGTAGACCGGCTCACGGGTGGTGTTCGGCCGCCAGGTACGGTGCCTCGCGCAGGAAGTACGCCCCGCAGGTGTGGCAGCACAGCTCCGGGGTCTTCCCCCAGTCCACCGCCTCCCGCACCTGCGACCCCGGATCGAGCTCCCGGCCGCACATCGCGACGTCCGCGTCGCCCCGGACCATGTGCCACAGCCGCACCTCCGCGGCCGCACCGCCGGCGCCGTACTCCGCTCGCATCTGGTGCATCATGCCCCCATCGTCCGGCCCCCTCCCACCCCCGGCAACCGGAGGCTCAGGGGCTCGGATCCCCCCGGCGAAACGCCGGGCACGCCGCCGGTCCCGATGCCCACCGTCGACAACCGCTGCCACGGCGGCGTCCACCGGAGCTCGCTGCTCAAGGTCGTGTTCCCGGCCGCCGGCCGCGGCCGTGACCGGTACGCAGAAGGTCAGGACGCCGCGCGGAGCAGGGCGCCGTCCTGCCACTTGAGGATCTTGTCGAAGCTCACGATCGCCCCGCGCAGGGGGTGGTTGCGGAGCTGGACGTGGTCGGTGAGGGCGTGGATGAGGAAGAGGCCGCGGCCGGACTCGGCGGTGAGGTCGGGGAGGGTGTCCAGGTCGACCGGGCGCAGGGTGGGGGTGCTGGGGCGGCAGGGCAGGACGTGGGTGTCGTACGGGTGGCCGT
>NZ_JAHSQD010001130.1 GCF_020103755.1 Streptomyces sp. LS1784 | reverse complement strand
CGGGCCGGCCGCGGAGGCCGTCGGCGCCCGCGACCAGCGGCCGGCGAGGACGGTGCCGACGATCAGCTGGAGCTGGTGGTAGAGCATCAGCGGCAGCACCATCAGTCCGGCTTGCGCTCCGAACAGGACGGTGGCCATCGGCAGGCCGTTGGCCAGGCTCTTCTGCGAACCGCACAGCACCGCCGCCACGGCTGCCGGACGGTCGAGTCCCAGCAGCCGGGCGCCGAGCCCGGTGGCCGCCAGGGCGGCGGCCAGCAGGGCGAGCAGCACCGCGAGCAGTCCGAGCAGCGCGAGGGGGGTGGCCAGGCCCCAGATGCCCTGGGACACCGCCGCGCTGAACGCCGTGTAGACGACCAGCAGGATCGAGCCGCGATCCACCGGGGTGAGCACCCGCTTGTGCCGGGAGAGCAGGCCGCCGAGCCACGGCCGCGACAACTGCCCGAGCAGGAACGGCGCGAGCAGCTGCAGCCCGATCCGTAGCAGCCCGTCCGCGGACAGCGCGGTGTGCGAACCCAGCAGCCAGGCCGACAGCAGCGGCGTCAGCACCAGCCCCGCCAGACTTGAGTAGGTGCCCGCGCAGATCGCCGCCGGGATGTTGCCCCCGGCGGCGCCGGTGAGCGCCACCGAGGACTGCACCGTGGAGGGAACCAGACAGAGGAAGAGCACCCCGGTCTGCAACGGCCCGGTCAGCGGGACGGGCGTGAGCAGCGCGGTGGCCAGCCCGAGCAGCGGGAAGAGAACGAAGGTGGCGGCCAGCACCAGCCCGTGCAGCCGAAGGTGGCGCAGCCCCGCCAGCGTCTCGCGGGTGGAGAGCCGGGCGCCGTAGAGGAAGAACAGCAGCGCCACCGCGAGGTCGCAGGCGACCCCGGCGACCCGGGCCGAGACGCCCGAGGCCGGGAACAGCGCGGCCAGCCCGACCGTCCCGGCCAGCGCCGCCATGTACGGGTCCAGCCGGCGGGGCAGCAGCCCGCGGGAGCGGGGCCCGGGCCCGCACTGCGACTGCGTCCGTTCCCCGCGCGCCCGGAGCCCTGGTGGCTGCTCCG
>NZ_JAHSQD010000113.1 GCF_020103755.1 Streptomyces sp. LS1784 | reverse complement strand
GGCCGGCGAGCGCGCCGACCACGCCGAGGGCCCGCTCGGCGGCCGTGCGGTGCCGGTCGGAGCCGGTGTACGCGGCGTACGTGAGCAGGGCGCCGGCGGCGGCCGTCCAGCCGGACGGGGTGGCGTTGTCGGTCGGGTCCTGCGGGCGGCGGATCAGCTCCTCGGCGTCATCGGCGGTGTCGTAGAGCGCGCCGGAGGCCTCGTCGGTGAAGTGCTTGAGCACGGTGTCGAGCAGGCCGCCCGCCAGCTGGAGCCAGGAGGACTCGCCGGTGACGGCGTACAGCGCGAGGAAGCCCTCGGCGGTGTCCGCGTAGTCCTCCAGCACACCGGCGTTGGTCCCGGCCCGGCCGTCCCGGGAGGTGCGCAGCAGCCGGCCGTCCGCGGTGAGGTGGACGGCGAGCAGCAGGTCGGCAGCGCGCTCGGCGGCCTCGACCAGGTCGGGGCGGTCCAGCAGCGCACCGGTCTCGGCGAGGGCGGCGATGGCGAGGCCGTTCCAGGCGGCGACCACCTTGTCGTCCCGGGCCGGGGCGGGGCGCGCCGCCCGGGCCTCGGCCATCCGGGCCCGGATCGTCTCGTACGCGGCGAAGTCCTCGGGGTCGGCGAGGAGTTGGAGCACCGAGGTGCCGTGTTCGAAGGTGCCCTCGGCGGTGACGGTGAACAGCCGGGCGGCGGTGGCCGCGTCGGCGGGGCCGAGCAGGTCGACCAACTGCCCGGGCTCCCACACGTAGTGGGCGCCCTCGGCGGACTGCCCGGTCTCCTCGTCCAGGCTGTCGGCGTCCAGCGCCGAGGCGAACGCGCCCTCGGGCGTGCGGAGTTCGCGCAGCAGGAAGTCCGCCGTGGACAGTGCGACCCGGCGGGCCAGGTCCGATCCGGTGGACCGCCACAGGTGCAGGTAGGCACGCAGCAGCAGGGCGTTGTCGTACAGCATCTTCTCGAAGTGCGGCACCACCCAGCCGGCGTCCACCGCGTACCGGGCGAAGCCGCCGCCGAGCTGGTCGTGGATGCCGCCGCGGGCCATCGCCTCGCCGGTGCGGACGGCCATCTCCAGCGCCGCCTCCGAGCCGGTCCGGGCGTGGTGGCGCAGCAGGAACTCCAGCACCATGGCCGGCGGGAACTTGGGCGCGCCGCCGAAGCCGCCGCGGCTCTGGTCGAAGTCCCGGCTGAGGGTCACCAGCGCCTGGTGCAGATCCGCCTCTCCGGGCGGGTTGTGGGCGCCGGCCGAGTAGACGGCGGCCCGTTCGGCCAGGTCGGCCCGGATCCGTCCGGCGACCTGGCCGACCTCCTCCCGCCGGTCCCGCCAGGCGGCGTCCACGCCCTCCAGCACCTGCCGGAAGGACGGCATCCCGTGCCGGGACTGCGGCGGGAAGTAGGTGCCGAAGTAGAACGGCTCCTTGTCGGGGGTGAGGAACACCGTCATCGGCCACCCGCCCTGCCCGGTCGCGGCCTGCACCGCCTCCATGTACACGGCGTCGACGTCCGGCCGCTCCTCCCGGTCCACCTTGACGGCGACGAACCGCTCGTTGAGGTACTCGGCGAGGCCGGCGTCCTCGAAGCTCTCGTGTGCCATGACGTGGCACCAGTGGCAGGCCGAGTAGCCGACCGACAGCAGCACCGGCACGCCGCGCCGCCGCGCCTCGTCGAAGGCCTCCACCCCCCAGGGCCACCAGTCCACGGGGTTGTCGGCGTGCTGGAGCAGGTACGGCGAGGTCGCGTCCGCGAGACGGTTCGGCATGCCCCCATCCTCGCGCATCCGGCGCCGGCGCGCGGCAGGTCAGGACGGTCCGGAGGCCGGCGTCGAAGGTGCGCATCCGCCCGAGTGCCCCGGTCGGGGTCGGGCGGCGGAGTCCGTCGGCGACACGGCCGGAGCCCGGTGGTCACCGCGGGCGGGGCCGGCGGCTCACTCCTTCGGGGCCTCCGGCTGCTCGACGAAGTCGACCTTCTTGAACTGCCGGTTCATCGACTTGGCCAGGAACCAGGTCGCGACGCCGAGGGCGGCGAAGACGAGGAAGCCGAGGAGGCCAGGGGTGACCTTGGCGTCGTCGACGGCGAGGTCAGCGGCGAGGTGGACGAGGTTCACGGAGGCACTCATATCTCTATGGTGGCCCGGCTCACGGGGAGCCGGGCCATCGGGGGGTGGTTCAGTCGCGCGTGTCGGCGGCCTCGACCGCCAGGGTGGGGGTGCGCAGGCCGGCGAACAGGTCGTCCTCCGGCAGGTCCACGTCGACCAGGGTACGGGCGAGCTCGTAGTCCTCGGTGGGCCAGACCTCCCGCTGGACCTCCAGCGGGACGCGGAACCACGGGCCGTCCGGGTCGATCTGGGTCGCGTGGGCGATCAGCGCGCGGTCACGGGTCTCGAACCAGTCGCCGCAGTGGACCCGGGTGGTGATCTCGCGCTCCTTGCGGCCGCTCTTCTCCCAGCCCTCGATCCACTCGCCGTACGGCGACTCGTGGCCGTGTTCGGTGAGGTACTCGTGCAGGGCCCGGATGCGGCCCATCGGGAAGCCGTGGTTGTAGTACAGCTTGAGCGGCTGCCAGGGCTCACCGGCCTCCGGGTAGGCGTCCGGGTCGCCCGCGGCGTCGAAGGCCACCATGGTGATCTTGTGGGTCATGATGTGGTCCGGGTGCGGGTAGCCGCCGTTCTCGTCGTAGGTCGTGATGACCTGCGGCTTGAACTCGCGGATCAGCCGGACCAGCGGCTCCGCCGCCTCCTTGACGTCCTGGAGGGCGAAGCAGCCCTCGGGCAGCGGGGGAAGCGGGTCCCCCTCGGGCAGGCCGGAGTCCACGAAGCCCAGCCAGGCCTGCTCGACGCCGAGGATCGCCCGCGCCTCGTCCATCTCCTTGCGGCGCACCTCGTGGATGTTCTCCTCGATGTACGGGTCCCCCTGGAGCTTGGGGTTGAGGACCGACCCGCGCTCGCCCCCCGTGCAGGTGGCCACCAGCACGTCCACGCCCTGCTCGACGTACATGGCCATGGTGGCCGCGCCCTTGCTGGACTCGTCGTCCGGGTGGGCGTGCACCGCCATCAGTCGCAACTGCTCAGTCAACGCCTTGCGTTCCTTCCACACTCGTCGGGCGTTCCGCGAAGTCCGGGTCTGCCCACCGTACGAACCGCTCACTTCGGGACCGCGTCGCCGCGGGGCCGGGCCGCGGAACGTCGCCGGCGCGGCCGAGCCCTGCCCCCGCCGGACCGGCCGCGGGCGTGCCCCTCCTATAGTGACGGACTGGAGGAGCGTCGCATTCCCCCGCACCACCCGCGCGGCCCCTCCCCCCAGGAGAGGACGGAGTCCGATGAGTGCAGACACCACCGCCACCGGTCTGCCCGAGGGGCGCTACGGCCGCGGCGGCGACCGCGACTCGGACCGCCGCCTGAAGGTGATCGGCGCGGTCTGCGGCGTGCTCGGCCTGGGCCTGATCGCCTGGCTGGGCGGCTCCTACCTGCTGCGCGAGTCGAAGATCAACGGCTCGGTGCCGACCTTCCAGGTGCTCTCCGACTCCGAGGTCCAGCTGCACCTCACCGTGCGCAAGAGCGACGGGCAGGCCGGCACCTGCACGGTCCGCTCGCAGGGCGACGACCACGGGGTGGTCGGGGTGGCCGACTTCCCGGTCCCGGCGGCCGGCTCCAGCTACGACGCGGTGGTCACCCTGCGCACCACCTCGCGCGGCACCACCGCCGAGCTGCTCGGCTGCACCCCGGCCAAGTAGCGCGCACCCGAGCAGCGTGCACCCCCGCCCGGCGGTGTGCGCCCTGAGCAGTGCACCCGTCCCCCGTAGCGCGCATATTCGATCCGGAGAGCGGGCATCCGTAGAGGGTCCCGCACCCCGTTGCCGTACACCCCGGCGTCACGCCACCGTCAATGGCGCGCCAATGCCTCTCCCGCTTGTCAGCAGGACTTGTTAGGCTCGTGGTTTCGCCCCTTCCGCACCGGATGGTACGGGAGCGGGCGTTGCTTTGTAGTTGAGACCGATATCACCACCACCCCTGCTGACGACTCACACCCTCAGCACAGCCCCAGCACCTACGAGGAGCACCCGTGACCCAGACCAGTGAGAACGTGACCTGGCTCACTCAGGCCGGCTACGACCAGCTCAAGGCCGAGCTGGACCACCTGACCGGGCCCTGGCGCATCGAGATCGCCCAGAAGATCGAGGCGGCGCGCGAGGAGGGCGACCTCAAGGAGAACGCCGGCTATCACGCGGCGAAGGAGGAGCAGGGGAAGTACGAGCTGCGCATCCGCCAGCTGACCCAGCTGCTGGAGCGGGCCAAGGTCGGCGAGGCACCGGCCGACTCGGGCGTGGTGGCCCCGGGCATGGTCGTCACGGTCGCCTTCGACGGCGACGAGGACGACCTCATGGAGTTCCTGCTCGCCTCCCGCGAGGTCGCGGGCGCCGACGACCTGGACGTCTACTCGCCGCAGTCCCCGCTGGGCCGCGCGATCGACGGCAAGCAGATCGGCGACGAGGCCACCTACGAGCTGCCGAACGGCAAGCCGGCCATGGTGAAGATCGTCAAGGTCGTGCCGCACGCCGGCTGACCCGGTCGCACGACACGAGGGCGGCCGCGGAGGTCCAGGACTTCCGCGGCCGCCCTCCGGTGTTCCGGGGGGTACCCGGTCAGGCGGTGGAGGAGCGGTACTTGCGCACCGCCAGCCACGAGAACACCGCGGTGATCACCACCGACCACATCACCGACACCAGCGCCGCGTGCTCCATCGGCCAGGCACTGTCCACCGGCCCGACCTGGTTGCCGAACAGCACCCGGCAGGCCTGCACGGTGGCGCTGAACGGATTCCAGTACGCGACCTGCTGGAGCCACTCCGGCATCGAGGAGACCGGTACGAAGGCGTTGGAGACGAAGGTCAGCGGGAACAGCCAGATCAGACCGGCCGAGGTGGCCGCCTCGGGGCTGCGCACCGACAGGCCGATCAGCGCTCCGATCCAGGAGAAGGCGTAGCCCAGCAGGAGCAGCAGTGCGAAGGCGCCGAGCGCGTTGAGCACGCCGTCGTGGATCCGCCAGCCGACCAGCAGTGCGACCAGCGCCAGCACGACCAGGATGAACGCGGTCTGGCACAGGTCCGCGAGGGTGCGGCCGACGAGCACCGCCGAACGGGCCATCGGCAGCGAGCGGAACCGGTCCACCAGCCCCTTGCTCATGTCCTCCGCGATGCCCGCCGAGGCACCGGCGACGGCGAAGGTGACGGTCTGCGCGAAGATGCCGGCCATCAGGAACTGGATGTACGTGTCCGAGCTGGAGTCCGTGCCGGGGATCCTGATCGCCCCGCCCATCACGTACGAGAACAGCAGCACGAACATGACCGGCTGCATCAGTCCGAAGACCACGATCTCCGGGATGCGGGTCATCCGGCGCAGGTTGCGCTTGGCAACCACCCAGGAGTCGTGCAGGGAGGCGGCGATCCCCCGGCGCTGCCTGGGTACCGCCCCGCCGATGGCGTGCTCGGTGGCGGTGCTCATCTCAGCTCTCCTTCCCGGCCGCGACGGCCTGCCTGTCCGGACCCGGGCCGTCCGTGCCGCCCGCGCCCCCCTTGTCCTTGTCCTTGCCCTTGCCCCGGCCGCGCGCCCCCGGGGCGGCGCCGTCCTCCTCCTGCTGCTCCTCGGCGACGCGGCCGGTGAGGGTGAGGAAGACGTCGTCCAGGGTCGGGCGGCGCAGCCCGATGTCGTCCATCTCGATCCCGCGGGCGTCCAGTTCGCGGATCGCGTCGGCGAGCACCCGGGCGCCGCCGCTGACCGGCACGGTGATCCGGCGGGTGTTCTTCTCCACCGTCGGTTCGTTCAGCGCGTAGCCGGACAGCGCGGCGACCGCGTCGCCGATCAGGCCGCGCTCGTGCACCACGACCTCGATCCGCTCGCCGCCGATCTGCGCCTTGAGCTGGTCGGCGGTGCCGCGGGCGATCACCCGGCCGTGGTCGACCACCGCGATGTCGTGGGCGAGCCGGTCGGCCTCCTCCAGGTACTGGGTGGTGAGCAGCAGCGTGGTGCCCTGCTCGACCAGCGTCTCGATGACCTCCCAGAGCGCGAGCCGGTTGCGCGGGTCGAGGCCGGTGGTCGGCTCGTCCAGGAACATCACCGGCGGCCGGACGACCAGTGCGGCGGCGAGGTCCAGGCGCCGGCGCATGCCGCCGGAGTAGGTCTTGGCGGTGCGGTCCTTGGCCTCGGTGAGGTTGAACCACTCCAGCAGCTCCAGCGCGCGGGCCTTCGCCGCGCGGTTGCTCATCTGGTAGAGCTCGCCGACCATGGTGAGGTTCTCGAAGCCGGTCAGGTACTCGTCGACCGCCGCGTACTGACCGGACAGGCCGATCAGGCTGCGAACCTTGTTCGGGTGCTTGAGCACGTCGACCCCGGCGACCACGGCGCGGCCGGAGTCGGGTCGCAGCAGGGTGGTGAGCACCCGAACGGTGGTGGTCTTCCCGGCGCCGTTGGGGCCGAGCAGCCCGAGCACCGTGCCCTCCGGGACGTCGAGACTGACACCGTCCAGAGCTCGTACGTCGCCGAAGGTCTTCACCAGGTTCTCGGCTTGGATGGCTGGCGCCATGGCCTTGCCTCATCTCCTCGAACGTATGGGGCGATCCGTCCCACTCCGCCCTGTTTTCGGGCACGCGAGTGACTCGCTTCTCGACGCGTGGGAACACGAACGCGATGTATCGCGAGTCTCGCAGTACGCGATATATCGCGTCAAGGGACGGGGGTCAGCCGGAAACCACGTAGCCCGCGTCCCGCAACTCCCCGACCACCAGCGCGCAGTGCTCCGGCCCCTTGGTCTCCAGGTGCAGGTCCACCTCGACCTCGGTCAGCCCCAGCCGCGGGTCGATCCGCACGTGCGCCACGTCCAGCACGTTGGCGTCCACCCTGGTCAGCACGCCCAGCAGGTCCGCCAGCGCACCCGGCTTGTCCGCCAGCCGCACCCGCAGCGACAGGTAGCGCCCGGCCGCCGCCAGCCCGTGCCGCAGCACCCGCTGCATCAGCTGCGGGTCGATGTTGCCGCCGGACAGCACCGCCACCACCGGGCCCTCGAAGGAGTCCGGCTGTTCCAGCAGCGCCGCGATCGGGGCCGCCCCGGCCGGCTCGACCACCAGCTTCAGCCGCTCCAGCCCCAGCAGCAGCGCCCGCGACAGCGCGTCCTCGGAGACCGTGCGGATGCCGTCCGCCAGCACGTTGACCACCTCGAACGGAATGTCGCCGGGGCGCCCGACCATGATCCCGTCCGCCATGGTGGCGAAGCGCTCCAGCGACACCGGCCGCCCGGCCGCCAGCGAGGGCGGGTACGCGGCCGCGCCGGCCGCCTGCACCCCGATCACCCGCACGTCCGGCCGCAGCGGCTTGACCGCCGCCGCGATCCCGGCCAGCAGCCCGCCGCCGCCCACCGCGACCAGGATGGTCCGCACCTCGGGGCACTGCTCCAGGATCTCCAGCCCGACGGTCGCCTGACCGATGACCACGTCCCAGTGGTCGAAGGGGTGGATGAACACCGCGCCGGTCGCCTCCGCGTACCGCTGAGCGGCCTGGAGCGCCTCGTCCACGGTGGCGCCGTGCAGCCGCACCTCGGCGCCGTACTCACGGGTGGCCGCGACCTTCGGCAGCGGCGCCGAGACCGGCATGAACACCGTGGAGTGCACACCCAGCAGCGCGGCCGCCAGCGCCACTCCCTGGGCGTGGTTCCCGGCGCTCGCCGCCACCACCCCGCCGGCCCGCTGCACCGGGGAGAGTCCCGCGATCCGCACGTACGCCCCGCGCAGCTTGAAGGACCCGGTGCGCTGGAGGTTCTCGCACTTCAGGTGGACCGGCGTGCCGATCAGCCCGGAGAGGTGCCGGCTGCCCTCCATCGGGGTCACCCGGGCGACCCCGGCGAGTATCTTCTGGGCGCCGCGGACGTCGTCGAGGGTGATCGGCCAGTTATGCATGGCGTCAGACTACGGGCGCGGGCGGCGGCAATCCGGGATGCCGGGCCTGTTCCCGGGCCCGCCCGGCCCGCGTACGCTGCTGCTTCTGAGCCTCCCTCACCGCACGACGATCGTGAGCCGCGATGACGACGACCTCGCCCCAGGCCACCGACCGCACCGACCCCGTGCACACCCAACTCCAGTACCAGCTAGCGGTGTTCGCACGCCGCATGGAGCAGGTCCGAACCTCCGGCGGCGGGGTCGGGGCGCTGGACCGGGCCGCCTACCTGCTGCTCGACCGGCTGGAGCGGCACGGACCGGCCAACGTCAAGGCGCTGGCCGAGGCGCTGGGCGTGGACTCCTCCACGGTGACCCGCCAGGTCGCCCCGCTGGTCGCGGCCGGGCTGGTCGGCCGGGTGCAGGACCCGGCCGACCGCCGCGCCGTACGGCTCGCGCTGACCTCGCACGGCGCCGGCCGGCTCAGCGAAGTCCGGGACGGCCGGGCCGAGTTGACCCGCCGCCTGGTGGCCGGCTGGCCGCCGGAGGAGCAGCGCGTGTTCTGCGCCCTGCTGGCCCGTTTCAACCACGCGATGGAGTCGTACACGGCGGACCAGCAGGGGCAGTGAGGGGCCGCGGGGCCCCCGATGGCCTCAGCCCAGCGCCTGCTTGAGGTCGGCCAGCAGGTCGTCGATCGACTCGATGCCGACCGAGACGCGCACCAGGTCGGACGGCACCTCCAGCGGCGAGCCGGCCGCCGAGGCGTGGGTCATCCGGCCCGGGTGCTCGATCAGCGACTCGACACCGCCGAGCGACTCGCCGAGGGTGAACAGCTGCGCGCGGTTGCAGACCTCGACGGCAGCCTCCTCGCCGCCGGCGACCCGGAACGAGACCATGCCGCCGAAGGCCTTCATCTGCTTGGCCGCGATGTCGTGGCCGGGGTGCTCGGGCAGGCCCGGGTAGAGCACCTGGCTGACCTTCGGGTGGCTCGCCAGCAGCTCGGCGACCTTCTCCGCGTTGGCGCTGTGCCGGTCCATCCGGACACCCAGCGTCTTGATGCCGCGCAGCACCAGCCAGGCGTCGAACGGGCCGGAGACGGCGCCCATCGCGTTCTGGTGGTACGCGACCTCCTCGCCGAGGCCCGCGTCGGCCAGCACCAGCGCACCGCCGACCACGTCCGAGTGGCCGCCCATGTACTTGGTGGTGGAGTGCACGACCGCGTCCGCGCCGAGCGAGATCGGCTGCTGGAGGTACGGGCTGGCGAAGGTGTTGTCGACCACCAGCAGCGCGCCGGCGCCGTGCGCGAGCTCGGCCAGCGCGGCCAGGTCGGTGATGCCCAGCAGCGGGTTGGACGGCGTCTCCACCCACACCGCACGGGTGTTGGGGCGCAGCGCCTCGCGGACGGTGGCCAGGTCCTGGGTGTTGGCGACGGAGAACTCGACGCCCCAGCGGGTCAGCACCTTGGCGAACAGCCGGAAGGTGCCGCCGTAGGCGTCGTTGGGGATCACGATGTGGTCACCCGGCTTGAGGATGGTGCGCAGCAGGGTGTCCTCGGCGGCCAGGCCGGAGGCGAAGGCGAGGCCGCGGGCGCCGCCCTCCAGCGCCGCGAGGCACTCCTCCAGCGCGGTGCGGGTCGGGTTGGCGCTGCGGCTGTACTCGTAGCCGCCCCGCAGGCCCCCCACCCCGTCCTGCTTGTAGGTGGACACCTGGTAGATCGGCGTGACGACGGCCCCGGTCTGGGGGTCTGCTTCCTGACCCGCGTGGATGGCGAGGGTCTCGAAGCCCTGAGGAAGCTGGTGCTGGGTCATGGGTCCGAGCCTAGTGTGCGAATGCCGTCAAGCCCGCACGAACCGGAAACCGGTACGAACCCGCAGGTGGGAGCGGGGGTGCGGCGGGCCGAAACCTCGGTGCGCCGAGCCCCTGGCGACCGCTACGATCTCCACCCGTCGTACACATGTTCACCATGCAACAGTCGCGCGCCGCCCTGCCGTCGCGCCCCCGGGGAGGATCACCGCATGGGCGCGCCCCAGCGTTCCACTGGCATGAGCACATCCATCCGAGCCGTCACGGCCGTGGCCCTGCTCGTCGGCTTCTACCTGCTCGCCGCCGGCGGCGTCGTGGGCCTGCTCGCCCTCGACATCGCCCTGTACCAGGCGTCGGACCACATGCGCCCGGGTCTGTTCAAGATCTGGGCGCTGACCGCCGTCATCGCCTACCCGGTGGTCCGGGTGGTGTTCCTGACCCGCCGCCGCAAGGACGACGGCGAGGTGCCCGGCGTGCTCCTCACCCGCGAGCAGCAGCCCGCCCTCTGGGCCGTGGTCGACCGGATCTCCGAACGGACCGGCGTCCGCGGACCGGCCGAGATCCGGCTCGTGCCCGAGGTCAACGCGGGCGTGTACGAGGAGGCCAGGATGCTCGGCCTGGTCCCCGGCAAGCGGCACCTGGTCATCGGCGCCCCGCTGCTGATCGGCCTCACCGAGGGCGAGCTGGAGTCCGTGCTGGCCCACGAGTTCGGCCACTACAGCAACCGGGACGTCCGGCTGGCCGCCGTCACGGTGGCCGGCCGCCGCGCCGTCCTGCACACCATCGGGGGGCTCCACCAGCGCGCCGACCAGCACCAGGCCACGGAGGCCGCCAAGCTGGCCGCCAAGGCCGAGAAGCGGCTGGCCAAGGGTCGCAAGCCGTCCGGCGAGCAGGCCTCCGGCGGCGTCGACCGGGTGCTCGCCAAGCTCTTCACCCTCTACGCCAAGCTCTACTTCCGGGTCTCCGAGGCGGTCGGCCGCCGCCAGGAGTACGCGGCCGACCGGGTCGCCGCCCAGATCGCCGGCCGGGACGCCACCGCCGCGGCGCTCCGCAAGATTCCGGTGCTGGACTCCGCGCAGGACTTCTACCTCGGCCGCTACGCCACCCTCGGCTGGGACGCGGGCCTGCTCCCGCCGCCCGGCCAGGTCTACGGCGGCCTGGCCCACCTGCTGACCGACCCGAAGCGCCGGCAGGAACTCGCCGAGTACGCGCTCGAACTGCCCGAGGAGCAGCCCGACCCGTACGACTCGCACCCGCCGATCGACCGCCGGGTCGCCGCGATCGAGGCGCTGCCCGACGACGGACGCGGCCCCGGTGCCGCCGGCCCGGCCCTCGCCCTGCTGCACGACGCCGAGCGGGTGCTGACCGAGCTGGAGGTCGTCTCCCTGATCCCCGAGGCGGCCGGCAAGCAGCGGGTCGAATGGCCCGAGCTGGTCCGCGGGGCGATGCTGTCGCACGCCCGCGAGGCGGCCGCCCCGGCGTACCGGGCGCTGACCGAACTGGGCCTGCGGCCCACCGTCCACGGCCTGCTCGACGCCGTCGACGCCGGCCGGGCCTGGGAGTTCACCGACCGGCTGCCGAAGAGCGAGGAGGCCGCCGCGGCCACCGGCCGGGCCGCCCGCGAGTTCGCCCGCCCGGTGCTGCGCGAGGAACTGGCGCACGCCACCGTCGTCACGCTGGCCGACGCCGGCCTGGCCCGCTGGGAGCTCTCCTGGTCCGGACCGGCCGAGCTCCACCTGCCGGACGCCTTCGAGGACGGCTTCGGGGCGGCCCTCGACGCCGCCTGCGCGGACACCGCGGACACCGCGCCACTGCGCGCGCTGCTCGCCGGGGCCGGCCTCCCGGCCGCCTGACCACCTGACCGCCTGACCCCGTCCACGCGCGGAAGGAGCTCCCTTGATCGGCATCATCGTGCTCGTCGTCGTCGGCCTCGCCCTGCTGTTCCCGGTCGTCATGACCCGGCTGGCCAAGCGCAAGCTGGCGCAGCTGGAACGGGCCAAGGCGACCATCGCCCGCCACGAAGCGTGGCTCGCCGAGGAGAGGCGGGCGGCGAACACCATCACCCCGGCCGACCACGGGCTGCTCCTCGGCAAGGACCTGGTCCTGGACGGCGAGCCCGAACCCGACGAGGCGGCCGCGCTCACCGCCGCGAAGTCGGGCGACTGGCGGCCGGCCGCCGCGTACCTGGCCGTGGACGCCGTCCCCGACGTCCGCTGGCGGCGGCAGCGCGCGCTGGCCGAGCTGGCGGCCGAGGACGACACCTGGCTGCGTGCCTGGCGGGCGGAGCGGCCGGACGACCCGACCGCCGCGCTGGTGCACCTGGACGCCCTGGTCTTCCTGGCCTGGAAGATCCGCACCGGCGCGGCGGCCAGCCAGGTCAGCCGCGAGCAGGCCGAGGGCTTCCACCGGGTCCTGCGGGAGGCCGAGGAGTTCGCCGCGGAGGCGGTCGCGCTTGCCCCCGACGACGACCCCAACCCGTGGGTCGCCCAGATCTCCATCGCCATGGGCCTCGGCTGGTCCAACGACCGCTTCCGGCAGCTCTGGGCCGAGGTCACGAAGCGCGATCCGCACCACTGGGCGGCGCACAACCGGGCGCTGCAGTACTGGTGCGACAAGTGGCGCGGCAGCCACGAGCTGATGCACCGGTTCATCGACAGGGCGATCGCCGCCGCTCCGGCCGGCAGCCTGCTCGCGCCGATGAAGCTGGAGGCGTACTACGAGCGGTTCGTCCGGGACGGGGAGGCACTCATCGCCTGGGAGCGCCCGGAGGTCGGCGCCGCCCTGGACAAGGCGCTCGCCGACCTCGCGGCCGCCGATCCGGACCACCCGCGCATCCGGTACGCCCGGGGCTGGCTTGCCTTCGCACTGACCCGGGCCGATCGGTTCACCGAGGCGCTGGCGCAGTACCAGGCACTGGGCGAGTACATCCCGCAGCCGTTCACCAGCCGCCAGGACCCCCGGCAGTTCTTCATCGACCTGCGGATCCAGGCTGTCAAGGGCGCCGTCGCGGCGAAGGAGTCCGCGCAACAGCAGGCCTGACCGCCCCGCGCACGGCCCGCGGCCGCTCCCGGAATCCGGGAGCGGCCGTTCGCGTTGGAGACTGCGCCAGGATTCCCGACCCGCTGGAGCAGGCCGTGCTGTTCAACCGCCACAAGACCTCGCTCGTCCCCGCCGACCAGGCGCTGCCCGGTCGACCGAGCCCGGCCTTCACCCTGACCGAGCCGCACACCGTGCTCGGGCACCCGCTGACCGGTCCGTACCCGCAGGGCCTGGAGGTGGCCGACTTCGGACTGGGCTGCTTCTGGGGCGCCGAGCGCACCTTCTGGCGGCTGCCCGGCGTCTGGACGACGCTGGTCGGCTACCAGGGCGGCCACACCCCCAACCCGACGTACGAGGAGGTGTGCAGCGGGCTGACCGGGCACACCGAGGCGGTCCGGGTGGTGTACGACCCGGCGGTGATCTCCTATGAGCGCCTGCTGAAGACCTTCTGGGAGGCGCACGACCCGACCCAGGGCAACCGCCAGGGCAACGACGTGGGCACCCAGTACCGCTCCGCCGTCTACACCCACTCCCCCGCCCAGGCCGAGGCCGCGGCGGCCACCCGGGACGCGTTCCAGCCGTCCCTGACCGCGCTCGGTTACGGCCCGATCACCACCGAGATCGCCCCGGCGGGCCCGTTCTTCCCGGCCGAGCCGTACCACCAGCAGTACCTGTCGGAGGCCAAGAACCCCAACGGGTACTGCGGTCTCGGCGGCACCGGCGCCTCCTGCCCGATCGGCGTGGCCCGCACCGAGGGCTGACCTCCCTCCACGTGAAGCCGATCGCCAGGACCGACAGCTGCCAGGGCGCCCACGCCGGGTACGTGGTCTCCGCCCGGACACGACGCCTGGGCGCTGGGCCCGGAGCCCTGTGCGATCGTCGAGTGGCAGGGCTTCGCGGACTACGCGAGGCGGCTCAGAGTACGGCGGGCGGCTGCTCCTTGAGGCCGTTCGCCGTGTGGCCGGCGCTACCGGCCAGCAGCCTGCCGTCGGCGTCGTAGGCCCCGACGGCGGGAACCATGGCACCTGGCTGGGGGTCGCCGGGCGGCAGGGCCGCGTAGTAGCCGACCCAGCGCTCCATGCCCGGCGTGGTGAGCAGGGTGGCGAGGGTGGGCCTGCCACCCACGAAGACCACGATCCGGGCCGGGGTCGGGCCCACGTAGTAGCTGTACGCGATGACGCTGTCCGACGTGTCGTTGAACTGCATGGCGATGCCGGGCCGGTCGTGCGGCACGTCGGGGGCGGCGGGAACGTTGGTGCACGCCTTGCCCGAGTAGGCGCCGGTCGTCGGGTCGATGGTGTCCTGGCAGCTCTCGGTCGGGGTCACCGACACCCGGATCTTGGGGGCCAGCTCGACCTTCTCCCCGGCGGCGACCCGCTTCACCGGCGAGAGCGGCAACGGGGCCGGGGTCGGAAACCGGTCGGTGGGGTAGACGGGGGTGGCGGTCGGGGTGAGGGGCGCCGACCCTGCCGTCAGCGCTCCGGCCGAGGGGGTCATCGCCGCCCCCGCCTCGCCCGCGACCTGCCCGACGCGCCGGGCGTTGCCGGCCGTCACCGCCGTCGCCCCGCAGACCAGGGCCACCGCGACCACGACCGCCCCGGTCCCCGCTCTGCGCCTGGCCCGGCGGCGCCGGGCGGCGGCGATGATCGGCACCGGGTCCGGCCCGCTCGCATACGGGTCCTCGTCCTTGAGCAGCCGGCCCAGCCGGTTCTCGAAGCTCATACCGTCACCTCGATGTGCGTCGTGGAACCCGCCACCCCGCCGGAGCGGTCGGCGAGTTGGGGCAGTGCGCGCAGCTTCGACATCGCCCGGTGCAACGTGCTCTTCACCGTGCCCTGGGCGATGCCCAGTTCGGCCGCGACGGCGGCCTCGGTGAGGTCCCCGTAGTACCGCAGCACGACGACCGTCCGCTCCCGGCGGGTGAGGGTGCCCAGCGCCTGGTGCAGCAGGGCCCGTTCGGCCTGCCGTTCGGCGAGGTCCTCGGCGAGCGGCCGGTCGGGGGTGTGCTCGGTGGGCAGCTCGTGGTTGCGCAGCCGGCGCCACCAGTCGCGGTGCTGGTTGACCACGATCCGGCGGACGTACGCACTCGGGTCGTCCCCGGTGATCCGGTGCCAGTTCAGGTAGGCCCGCTCCAGCGCGGACTGCACGATGTCCTTCGCCCGGTCCGGGTCGCCGGTCAGCAGCTCGGCCAGCCTCAGCAGTTGGCGACCGCTCCCGGCGACGAACGCGCTGAACTCGGCGTCCTGGCGCTGTCTCTGCTCGCGTTTCACACCCGTCCTACTCCTCGGGCGGACCGCGAGGTTCGGTCCGCCCGGAAAGTTTCTCCGACTGGGGTGCGGAGCCGGGTCAGACGGCGCTGCCGGCCTTCCAGGCGGCCCAGCCCATGTTCCAGCCGTTCAGGCCGTTGTCCGGGGCCACCGTCTTGTCACCGGAGTTCACGACCTCGACCACGTCGCCGACCATCGAGGACTTGTAGAACTTGTAGCCGTCCGTACCGCTGTCCTGGGCGCCCTGGGCGTCCCGGAGACCGATGCAGCCGTGGCTGGTGTTCTGGCCGCCGAAGATCGACGGCGAGGACCAGTAGTTGCCGTGGATGAAGGTGCCCGAGGTGCTGAGGCGCTGGGCGTGCGGCACGTCCGCGATGTCGTACTCGCTGCCCAGGTTGACGGTCTGCGAGTTCATCCGGGTCTGGGCGTACTGCTCGGAGATCACCATCTTGCCGCCCCAGGTGGTGTGCTCGGGCGAGCCGCCGGAGATCTTGTAGACCGCGCTGACCTGGCCGTCGGTGGTGACGGTGAGCTTCTTGGTTGCGAGGTCGGCGACGCTGGTCTGGGCGCGGCCGATGGTGAAGCTGACGTCCTTGGACTGGGTGCCGTACACGCCCTTGGCGCCCTCGACGTCCTTGAGCCGGAGCTTGAGGGTGACCTTGGTGCCCTTGGCCCAGTACTCCTGGGGCCGGAAGTCGAGACGGGTGCTGGAGAACCAGTGGCCGACGATCTCGACGCCCGGCTCGGCTATCACCGTGATCGCCTGCTGGACGCTCTTGCGGTCGGTGATCGGCTTGCTGAAGTTGATCGAGACCGGCATGCCGACGCCGACCGTCGAGCCGTCCTCGGGGGTGAAGTACCCGACGAAGGTGTTGGCCGGGGTCGCCGTGGTGAAGACGGCGTTGGAGTCCGCCTCCAGCTTGTCCTTGTCGAGGGCGGTGGCGGCGACGGTGTACTTGGTACCGCTGGCGGGGGCGGCGGCCGAGGTCCAGCCGGTGCCGTCGGCGGAGAGCTGGCCGGCCAGCTCCTTGCCGGTGGTGTCGGTGACCTTGACGCTGCTCAGGGTGCCGTTGGCGACGGTGACCTTGACCGGCTCGCTGAAGCTCGCCGAGGCGGTGCCGTCGGCCGGGACGACCGTGATGACCGCGGCCGAGGTCTTCGGGGCGCTGCTGCTCGCACCGCCGGAGCCCGGGGTGCCGCTCGCGCCGCCGGCGCCGCTGCCACCGGTGTCACTGCTGCTGGCGCTGCTGTTGTCGTTGCAGGCCGCCAGCAGCAGGACGGGCGCTCCGATCAGTCCCGCGAGGACTCCGCGCCGGCTCCAGTTGCTTCCGGCCGCCCGCCCCTGACCGTCCCGTGCCGTCACGTCGCGTCTCCCTGTAGATCATCCCGGGCATTACGGATACAGAAACGCAATCCGCCCGTTCACGGTTCCATCACCGAAGGGTAAGCGATCGTATGAGATGACCCAACTTCCCGATGAACAGGGACAAAACGCCCGGCCCGCAGGGCGGACCGGGCGTTCACGGGCGGTGACGGCGGACGCCGTCACCCGGTGGTTCCGTCCTACTCGGCGGAGTCTTCCACCCGGTACTCGTCCCACTCCTCGTCGTCCGGGTCGAACTCGGTCTGCGCCGACTCCCAGGTCGCCGAGGCGAGCTCCACCCCGGGCACCTCGCCGAGCAGCGCGACGGGGTCGATGAAGTGGGCGAGCGAACCCGACGGGTCCACCTCGATGGCCTCGACGGACTGGGCGCGCTCCTCGTCGTCGAGGTACTCGTCCGCGGTGACGGCCTCCAGGGCGGCCGCCTTGAGCGCGCCCTCGTCGGTGATCTCCGCGATGAGCTCGATCTTGACCCGGACGTAGCGCGGGGCGTCCTGGTCGGTCGTTTCAGTGCTGGTCATGCGTGCGAGCGTACGGGACGGTCACGCCCGGCGTGGCGCACGGGCAGCCGCCCGGAGCACGCCCCCACGCGCCCGGCACGAACAAGCCCGGACGGCGCGAACGGACGGCGCGAACGGAAGGGGCCGGCCCCTCGGAGAAGGACCGGCCCCACCGTTCCCCGCGCGGACTCCCCCACCCGGGAGCCGCGGGGACACGCGCCGTGCGGCGCGGTGCTGCCGCGGGAGCCGCCGCACCCTGTCAGCCGGCCGGGGCCGGGCAGGGGCGGGACGACGGCGCCTCCCACGGCGGGAGGACACGGCGGCCGGGTCAGGGCCGCCCGACGTGTCCGGAGCCGACCGCGGTCGCCGGGGAGCCGCTCCCGGACGGTTGCCGTCGCCTCACTCGGCGTCCTGCCGTTGACGACCACGATGCCCGAGCCTTGTTAACCACATGCTGCGGACAGGTGACGCCGGTGTACCACTTCCCCCGTGGACGAATCCTCCGCATCCTCCCGCGGAAGGGCGGCAGCGCCGGTGACGCCGTGTCAGTGCTGGCCGCGGCCGGTCAGGAAGCCCAGCAGGTCCTGGCGGCTGACGATGCCCTGGGGCTTGCCCTCGACCAGCACGACGGCCGCGTCGGCCTTCTCCAGCACGGTCATCAGGTTGGTGACGGTCTCGCCCGAGCCGACCACCGGCAGCGGCTTGGACATCACCTTGTCCAGCGTGTCGGTGAGCTCGATCTCCTTGGCGAAGATGCCCTCCAGCAGCAGCTTCTCCACCACCGAGCCGATCACCTCGCCGGCCATGATGTCCGGGTGGCCGGCGCCCGGGGAGACCACCGGCATCTGCGAGACGCCGTACTCGCGCAGCACCCGGACCGCCTCGGCGACCGTCTCGTTCGGGTGCATGTGGACGAACTGCGGGACGCCGCCCTGCTCGATGGACTCCTTGCGGGCCAGCACCTCGCCGATGTGCGCCTCGTCGGTGGAGGAGGGCAGGAAGCCGTAGTCGGCCATCCAGTCGTCGTTGAAGATCTTCGACAGGTAGCCGCGGCCGCCGTCCGGCAGCAGCACCACCACGACGTCGTCCGGCCCGAGGTCCTTGGCGACCTCCAGCGCGGCCACCACGGCCATGCCGCAGGAGCCGCCGACCAGCAGGCCCTCCTCCTTGGCCAGGCGGCGGGTCATCTGGAACGAGTCCTTGTCGGAGACGGCGACGATCCGGTCCGCGACGTTGCGGTCGTAGGCGGTCGGCCAGAAGTCCTCACCGACGCCCTCGACCAGGTACGGCCGGCCGGTGCCGCCCGAGTAGACCGAGCCCTCCGGGTCGGCGCCGATCACCTTGACCTTGCCGCCGGAGGCCTCCTTCAGGTAGTTGCCGGTACCGGAGATGGTGCCGCCGGTGCCGACGCCGGCCACGAAGTGGGTGATCCGCCCCTCGGTCTGCTCCCACAGCTCCGGGCCGGTGGAGTGGTAGTGCGAGGCCGGGTTCTCCGGGTTGGAGTACTGGTCCGGCTTCCAGGCGTTCGGGGTCTCCCGGACCAGGCGGTCGGAGACGTTGTAGTACGAGTCCGGGTGCTCCGGGGCGACGGCGGTCGGGCAGACGACCACCTCGGCGCCGTACGCGCGCAGGGTGTTGATCTTGTCGGTCGAGACCTTGTCAGGACAGACGAAGATGCACTTGTAGCCCTTCTGCTGGGCCACGATCGCCAGGCCGACACCGGTGTTGCCGGAGGTCGGCTCGACGATGGTGCCGCCCGGCTTGAGGGCGCCCGAGGCCTCGGCGGCCTCGATCATGCGCATCGCGATGCGGTCCTTGACCGAGCCGCCCGGGTTGAAGTACTCGACCTTCGCCAGCACTGTCGCGCTGATGCCCTCGGTGACCTTGTTCAGCTTGACCAGCGGCGTGTTGCCGACCAGGTCGATGATCGAGTTGTGGTACCGCACGGGGGTCCTCCCGGTCTGTGGGCATGCGAGTGCTTTCGGTACTGCAAAGCCTAGGGCGTGGCACCCGCCCCGCGACTCCCCTCTTGCCCACCTCCCCCAATGGCCCACCCCCACCGGCGCCTCCGGTACTCCCGCCCCGCGCGCGGGTAAGACCGCTGTGCAGGCATTGCCGTGGCCCCGGAGGGCCGTCAGGACCACGTGAAGGGGGCACCGGATGCCAGGGGCACGGGACTCGCGGGCCCGGGTGGCCCGCCGGATCGCCACTGCGGCGGCGTACGGCGGCGGCGGGCTCGGCCTGCTCGGGGTGGGCCTGGTCGGCCTGCTGCTGACCGAGAGCAAACTCGCCGTCCAGGCCATCGGCGCCCTGGAGACCCTCCCGCCCAGGGCGGACGGCGTCTACGGCGAGGCCTTCGCCGACGGCTCCGCCGCCGCGCAGGCCCCGCTCGTGCTGGCCGTCCTCGGCGACTCCACCGGCGCCGGCCTCGGCGTCGCCCGGGCCGGCGAGACCCCGGGCGCGCTGCTGGCCGCCGG
>NZ_JAHSQD010001129.1 GCF_020103755.1 Streptomyces sp. LS1784 | reverse complement strand
GCCGGGCCGGGCCGGGGCGGCGAATCGCCCGGGCCCGGCGGCGTCGCGGGCCGGGTGGGCGGGCGTGGGGTCGGAAGGCCGGTGGTGCGATGGCCAAGGGAACAGGTGGGGCTGGAAAAATCTGGTGGTGGTGGGTAGGGACCGGACGGGGCCCAGTCGGTAGGCTCCGTGACATGGAGCATGAGGTTGTCGTCCCGATGTCCGCCGAGCTGGTGCGGCAGGCCTTGCAGGATCCGGCGCTGCTGGCCCGGAGCGTGCCGGGGCTGAGCACCGAGCCGGCCGCGGTCGGGGCCGGCTCGGCCGAGGAGATCGGCGGCCGGCTGAAGCTGCGGGTCGGCGGCTCCACGATCACGTACAAGGGCGTGCTGTCCCTGATCGAGGGCCGGGAGGGCGTGCTGACCGTGCTCGCCGAGGGCGAGGAGGTCCGGGGCAGCGGTGAGGTGACCGCCACCGTCCGGGTCAGCGTCGCGGACGGCGCCGAGGACGGCACCGCGGCGATCCGCTTCACCGGCGACCTGAGCGCCACCGGCCGGCTGACCGAGTTCGACGAGGAGACCCTCGACGCCACCGGCCGCCGCCTGCTGGACAGGTTCGCCGCCGCGCTGGTCGCCCCGGAGGGTGAGCAGCCGCAGGACCAGGACCAGGACCAGGAGGAGGACACCGAGCCGGCCGAGTCCGGAGCCGCCGGGACCGACGCCGGTGTGGTCTTCATCGAGGAGCGTCAGGACCAGCCCGGCGACGACCTGGACGACGACCTCTCCGACCTGATCGCCTTCTCCGACGCCGACGCCGAGCGCTTCGGCCTGCCGACCGGCTCCGCCGACGACGACGAGGACGACGTCGAGGTCGCGGACGCGGACGGCGCCGCCGAACAGGACGGCGTCGCCGAGGAACTGCCCGCCGAGCCGCTCTTCACGTACGAGGACGAGCCGGTGCTCACCGGCCCGGTGCGCCGCAGCATCGTCGGCCGGTCCGCCGAGGAGGTGGACCACGCCCCGCCGCGCGGCCCGTACGCCCCGGCACTGCCGGCCCGCAGCGCGCGG
>NZ_JAHSQD010001128.1 GCF_020103755.1 Streptomyces sp. LS1784 | reverse complement strand
GCCAACAACCTCGGCGTGCTGTTGCACCAGCAGGGCCACCGGGCCGAGGCCGGCCAGTGGTGGCGTCAGGCCGCCGTGGCCGGCAGCGCGCCGGCCGCGCACGCGCTCGGGCTGCAACTGCGCGACCAGGGCGAGGAGGAGGCCGCCGAGTACTGGCTGCACTTCGCCGCCGACCACGGCCACCCGCTGGGCGCCTACGCGCTGGGCGACCTGATGGAGCATCGGCGGGACGTGCGCGCCGAGCGCTGGTTCAAGGTCTCCGCCGACGCCGGGCACCGGGAGGCCTCCTACCGGCTGGCCCGGATGCGCGAGGCCGCCGGGGACAAGGAGACCGCCGAGACCTGGTACCGCACCGCCGCCGCGCGCAGCCACGCCCGCGCCGCGCTGCGCCTGGGCGTGCTGCTGGAGGAGCGCGCCCGCACCGACCGGTCGCTGCTGGACGAGGCGGCCCGCTGGTACCGGCAGGCCGCGCAGAACGGGGAGGCGCGCGCGGCCTGCGCGCTGGGCTTCCTGCTGCGCGACTCCGGGGACCTGGCCGCCGCCGCCGAGTGGTGGCAGGAGGCCGCCGAGGCCGGGGACGGCAACGCCGCCAACGCGCTGGGCGCGCTGCACGCGAGCCGTGGCGAGGCCGCCGCGGCCGAGCGCTGGTACCGCGTCGCACTGGACGCGGGCGACCAGAACGGAGCCTTCAACCTGGGCCTGCTCTGCGCCGGCACCGGCCGCGAGCAGCAGGCCGAGCAGTGGTACCGCCGGGCCGCCTACGCCGGGCACCGGGAGGCCTGCAACGCGCTGGCCGTGGTGCTGCTGCAGCGCGGCGACGAGTCCGGCGCCCAGCCTTGGTTCTCCAAGGCGGCCGAGGCCGGCAGCGTCGACGGCGCGTTCAACCTCGGCGTGCTGCACGCCGGGCGCGGCGAGCAGCAGCAGGCGCAGGAGTGGTACGCGCGGGCCGCGGCCGAGGGGCACGGCGAGGCGGCCCTGCAGCTCGCGGTCGTCCAGGAGCAGCGCGGCAACCTGGCCGGGGCGCTGGAGCGTTACCGGCAGGCGGCG
>NZ_JAHSQD010001127.1 GCF_020103755.1 Streptomyces sp. LS1784 | reverse complement strand
CGACGAACGGGAGCAGCCGCAGCACCACCAGGGTGCCGGCGCACAGGGCGAGCGCCGGGGTGGCGACCAGCAGCAGGTCCACGTCGAGGCGTCCGGTGGAGTCGGCGGACAGCCCGCCGCCGTACTGGTCGAGTTGCTGGTAGGCGAGCGCGGCCAGGGCGAGCACGGCGAGGTCGCCGCCGTTGCGGGCGATGCCGGAGACCACGGCCTGGCGGCGGCCGGCCCGGCGACGCAGGGCGGCGCCGACGCCGCGCAGCACGCTGGGCACGGTGGCCAGCACGACGCAGGCGAACGCGCAGACCACGGCCACCGGCCAGAGCGTCCAGCTGATGCCGGTCTCCAAGTCGACCTGGTGGGAACTGCCGAGGCCGGCCAGCGCGCGGACCAGGAACGGGGTCAGCAGCGGGGCGAACACCGCGGCGGGCAGGGCCAGCAGCAGCGACTCCAGGGCGGTGAAGGAGCCGAGCCTGACCGCCGAGGCACCGCGCGCGGCGAGCATCTCGTTCTCGGACTCCTGCCGCGCGGCGATCAGGTGGACGACCAGCAGCAGGGCCGCCGCGGCGAGCACCGTCAGCTGGAGGGCGCCGATCAGCAGGGTGGACCGGGCGACCACCATGCTGTCGGACAACTCCCGCATGATGTCCGGCAGTTCGGTCTTCACGCTGAGCGAGGCGGTGGCCTGCAGCTCACGGGAGAGGCGCTGGGCACTGTCGCCGGCGGCCTGCGCGGCAGCCCGGTCGGTACCGGAGAAGTCGGCGTCCAGCGACCAGCCGCGGCCGCCCTGGACCAGGCCGGCCGCGGTGAAGGCGCTCTGGTCGACCATCATCGGGCCGAAGGTGGTGAAGCCGCCGACCTCGATCTCGCGGCCGCCGACCGGGTCGATCCGCCAGTACGGGGCGGTCGGGTCGGTGGCCCGGTAGACGCCTGTGATCCGGACGGTCAGCGGCGTGCTGTCGACCCGGTCGACGAGCCGGACCTCGGCGGGCAGGGCCTGCTCGGTCAGGCCGAGCCGGCGCAGCAGGCTCTGGGGGACCGCGGCCTCCGGGG
>NZ_JAHSQD010001126.1 GCF_020103755.1 Streptomyces sp. LS1784 | reverse complement strand
GACGGCGGCGGCACCCTCCAGCTCCCGCAGCCCCCCGGCACGCTGCCCGGCCCGCCCTCGGCCGGCCCGTTCGCGGCCAACGGGCCCGCACTGCCCGCCACCGTGTTCGCCGCCTACCGTCAGGCCGAGGCCTCGCTGGCGCAGCGCTCGCCGGGTTGCCACCTGCCCTGGCAGCTGCTCGCCGCGATCGGCCAGGTCGAGTCCGGTCAGGCCAACGGCGGCCAGGTGGACGCCGCGGGCACGACCCTGACCCCGATCCTCGGCCCGGCCCTGGACGGCAACGGCTTCGCCGCGATACCCGACACCGACGGCGGCCGCTTCGACGGCGACGCCCGTTGGGACCGCGCTGTCGGGCCGATGCAGTTCATCCCGTCCACCTGGGCCTCCTGGGGCGTGGACGCCAACGGCGACGGCAAGGCCGACCCGAACAACGTCTTCGACGCCGCCGAGGCCGCCGGCCGCTACCTGTGCGCGGGCGGCCGCGACCTCGCCGACCCGGCGCAGCTCGACCGGGCGGTGCTCAGCTACAACAACTCGGGTGAGTACCTGCGGACGGTGCGCAACTGGATGGCGCACTTCGGCAGCGGCACGGTGACGACCGTCCCGAACCGGCCCGGGTCCCCGGTCCCGCCCGCCTCGCTGCCCACGCCGTACCTCCCGGCCCTCCCGACCGACGGTGCGGGCACGGGGGCCGGCAGCACGCCCACCACGGAGCCGCAGCCCACCACTCCGGCCACTCCGGCTCCGGAGCAGTCGCCGAGCGCCCAGCCGACGACGACCCCGAGCGCCACCACCACGCCCACGCCCGGCGGTTCGACCTCGCCCGCCGCGACGCCGACGACCACCCCGAGCGGCGGCACCTCCCCGACGGCGACCCCGACCGGCACGCCCACGGGCACCCCGACGGGCACGCCCACCACCTGCCCGGACCCGACGGCCACGCCCACCGGCACGCCCACCCCGACGGGCAGCCCGTCCCCGACCGCCACGCCCACCGGCACCCCGACGGCAACGCCCCTCCCGGGCTGCCCCACTCCCGCCCCGACCGCGAC
>NZ_JAHSQD010001125.1 GCF_020103755.1 Streptomyces sp. LS1784 | reverse complement strand
TCGCCGTCGAGGGCGAGCGCATCGCCGGCCTCGGCGGCGACACCGAGCCCGGCGATCTCGACCTGACCGGGTACACCGTCGTGCCCGGCTTCGTCGACCTGCACGTCCACGGCGGCGGTGGCGCCTCGTACGCCTCCGGCATCGCGGAGGAGGCACTGCTGGCCGCCCGCACCCACCTGGAGCACGGCACCACCACCACGGTGGCCTCCACCGTCACCGGCGAGATCGACGAGGTCGCCCGCCAGGCCGCCGTCCTCTCCGAACTCGTCGAGGACGGCGTCCTGGCCGGCATCCACTTCGAGGGCCCCTTCATCTCGCACAACCGCTGCGGCGCCCACCGCCCCGACCTGCTGCGCGACCCCGACCCGGCGCTGGTGCGCAAGCTGGTCGACGCCGCCCGCGGCCACGCCAGGATGGTCACCCTGGCCCCCGAGCTGCCCGGCGGCCTGGACTCGGTGCGGATGCTCGCCGACCTCGGCGTGATCGCCGCCGTCGGCCACACCGACTCCGACTACGCCACCACCCTGGAGGCGATCGAGGCCGGCGCCACCGTCGCCACCCACCTGTTCAACGCCATGCCCGGCATCGCCCACCGCGCCCCCGGCCCGATCGTGGCACTGCTGGAGGACGAGCGGGTCACCGTCGAGCTGATCAACGACGGCGTGCACCTGCACCCCTCCGTGCTGGACCTCGCCTACGGCACCGCCGGCGCGAACCGGGTCGCCCTGATCACCGACGCCATGGGCGCGGCCGGCATGGGCGACGGCCTCTACCCGCTCGGCCCGCTCCAGGTCGAGGTCAGGGACGGCGTGGCCCGGCTGGTCGAGGGCGGCGCGATCGCCGGCTCCACCCTCACCCTGGACGTGGCGTTCAAGCGCTCGGTCACCGTCAACGGGCTGAGCCTGAACCAGACCGTCGAGTCGCTGTCCGCCACCCCGGCCCGGCTGCTCGGCCTGAGCGACTCGATCGGCTCGCTGGAGACCGGCAAGCTCGCCGACCTGGTCGTGGTCGACTCCGACACCTTCGACCTGGTCGCCGTCATGCGCCACGGCCGCTGGG
>NZ_JAHSQD010001124.1 GCF_020103755.1 Streptomyces sp. LS1784 | reverse complement strand
GACGGCGCCCCGGCCGGGCCGATCGTCGCCGACCGGCCGGTGCTGGCCGCCGGTGTGGTGCGCCACCACGGCGAGCCGATCGCCGCGGTGGCCGCCGACCACCCGGACACCGCCCGGCTGGCGGTCGGGCTGATCGCGGTCGACTACGAGCCGCTGGAGGCCGTCACCGACCCCGAGCAGTCCTTCACCGCGCCGCCGCTGCACCCGGACGGCAACCTGTTCCGCCACCTGCCGCTGCGTTGCGGCGACCCGGACGCGGTGGGCGAGATCGTCGTCGAGGGCCTCTACCAGGTCGGCCGGCAGGACCCGGCCCCGCTCGGCGCCGAGGCCGGGCTGGCCGTGCCGCGCCCGGACGGCGGCGTCGAGCTGCACCTGTCCTCCACCGACCCGCACGGCGACCGCGACCGCACCGCCGCCTGCCTCGGCCTGGAGCCGGACCGGGTCCGGCTGGTGGTCACCGGCGTGCCCGGCGCCACCACCGACCGCGAGGACCTCTCCTTCCAGGTCACCCTGGCCCTGCTGGCGCTGCGCACCGGCCGCCCGGTGAAGATGACGCTCACCCGCGAGGAGTCCTTCCAGACCCACACCTCGCGCCACCCCGCGCTCCTGCGGTACCGCCACCACGCCGACGCCGAGGGCACCTTGGTGAAGGTCGAGGCGCAGATCCTGCTGGACGGCGGCGCCTACGCGGACGTCTCCGCCGAGGCGCTGGCCGCCGTGACGGCCTTCTCGGCCGGCCCGTACGTCTGCCCGAACGTCTTCGTGGACGCCTGGGCGGTGCGCACCAACAACCCGCCGGCCGGCCGGATGCGCGGTGAGGGCGCCCTGCAGGCCTGCTTCGCGTACGAGTCGCAGCTGGACCAGCTGGCCGCCCGGATCGGTGTGGACCCGGTGGAGATCCGCCGCCGCAACGCGATGTCGACCGGCGACCCGCTGCCCACCGGACAGGCCGTCACCTGCCCGGCACCGGTGCGCGCCCTGCTCGACGCGGTCGCCGCCGAGCCGCTGCCGGCCCTGCCGGTGGACGACCCGGACGCCGAGTGGCTGCTGCCCGGCGGGC
>NZ_JAHSQD010001123.1 GCF_020103755.1 Streptomyces sp. LS1784 | reverse complement strand
CGCCCGGCCGGCGGCTCCGGCGGTCGAGCTGCGCGGGGTGCGCCGCACCTACGGGCGCGGCGAGGCGACGGTGCAGGCGCTGCGCGGGATCGACCTGGCGCTCGGCCACGGCAGCTTCACCGCGGTGATGGGCCCGTCCGGCTCCGGCAAGTCCACCTTCCTCCAGTGCGCGGCGGGCCTGGACCGCCCGGACTCCGGGCAGGTCCGGCTCGGCGGCGAGGACATCACCGCGCTGAGCGAGAACCGGCTCACCAAGCTGCGCCGCAGCCGGATCGGCTTCGTCTTCCAGTCCTTCAACCTGCTGCCCTCGCTCACCGTCGAGCAGAACGTGCTGCTCCCGCAGCGCCTCGCCGGGGAGCGCCAGGACCGGGCCCGGGCACGGGAGTTGCTGGAGCGGGTGGGCCTCGGCGAGCACGCCCGGCGGCGGCCCGGCCAGCTGTCCGGTGGTCAGCAGCAGCGGGTGGCGATCGCCCGCGCGCTGATCACCCGCCCCGACGTGGTGTTCGCCGACGAGCCGACCGGCGCGCTGGACACCCGGACCGCGCACGAGGTGCTGGCCCTGCTGCGCCGGGCCGTGGACTCGCTCGGCGCGACCGTGGTGATGGTGACCCACGACCCGGTGGCGGCCTCCTTCGCCGACCGGGTGCTGTTCCTGGCCGGCGGCGCGATCGTGGACGACCTGCCGCACCCGAGCCCGCAGGCCGTCGCGGACCGGATGGTCGCGCTGACCGCCCGCCCGGTGGGAGTGGCGGCATGACGAACGGACTCGCACGCGCCTCGGTGCGCTTCCGGCCCGCGTCCTTCGTGGGCACCCTGGTCGCCCTGCTGCTGGGCGCCGCCGTGGTGGTGGCCTGCGGGGTGCTGCTGCAGACCGGCCTGACGGCGAGCGTCCGGCCCGACCGGTACGCCGCCGCCCCGGTGGTGGTCGCGGCCGACCAGGCGGTGAAGATCCAGCGGAAGATCGGCGAGGACACCGAGACCGAGGAACAGGCCACCCCGGAGCGGGCCCGGACGGACGCCGCGCTGGTCGGCCGGCTGGCCGCGCTGCCCGGCGTCGCGGCCGCCC